>JBBQAW010000058.1:0-16633 GCA_038316815.1 Burkholderiales bacterium | reverse complement strand
AAGCTTTCGCGCCGGGACAGGGCCGAGACCAGGCCCAGCATGGCCGAGGCCGCCACGCCCGCCACCGACGTGCCAAAAGCCAGGGCCAAGCCTTTGACCGGTGCGGCCAGGGCGGCGCGAATGGTGGGCAGGTCGGTGGTGCTCTCCAGCGCCAGCATGGCGCCCTGCAGCGTGACAACCATGCCCAGGAAGGTGCCCAGCATGCCCAACAGCACAAGCAGGCCCACCAAATAAGGCGTCAGCGCTGGCCCGGGCAGCGGCGTGCGCTCACCTTCGATGCGCTGCCGCGCCGCGTTGCGCAGGCTGGGGTGCAGCTGGGCCAGCCAGCCATGCAGGGCGGGCGGTGCGGCGTTCAGTGCAAGCAGCGCCTGGCGCAGGCTGTCGCTGGCACGGTGCAGGCGCCACAGTTCACGCGTGCCCATCAAGTAAACAGCGGCAATGACGGCCGTCATCGCCAGCGCCAACGGGCTGTACGCGAGGTAAGCCTGGCCTATCCACCCCAGCACCGCCAGGCCGCAGACCCAGGCGCCGATAGCCAGCGCGCGCATCAGGCCGCCCCCGTGGGCGCGTGACCCAGGGCCTGAAGCATGCCGTCGATTGGCTGCAGGCGGTGCGCCAACTCGGCCAACAGCATGGCTTGGGCCTGGCGGCCTGCGCACGTGCCGCCGTTGTCTTGCCGGGCCTGGGACTGGGCCAGGGCTTGATTCAAGCGCGCGGGCAGGGTGTCGAGCAACTGGCGTTCACGCGCGGCCAGGGCCTGCTCAAACACGGCGTCCAGGCTTGCCAGCTGGGCACCGGCCGGGCCTTGCGCCGTCAGGGCTTGGCGCAGCTGTGCGCGCAGCGGCGGAATGCGTGCTGCCATCGCGCGCTGATGCAGGCGCACGTGGCCGCGCAGCGCGCCAAGGCTGGCGGGGTCGCACTGCACGTCGATGAAGGCGGGTTCGTCGCGGATGGCCTGGCTCAGATCGGCATGCAATTGGCGCGCACGGGCTGAGGCCGCTGGTGCCGCTGGCGCCGCTGGTGCCGGCTTTGCAGGTGTTGACCGAACCGGTCCGACATCGGGCGTGTTCAGCGCGCCAGACAGCGCAATGGCGTCGGTCCATGCCAACCAGGGCGCAAGGCCCTGCACCAGGCTGGTGGAAGCCAGCGCCGCGGGGGCACCGTCCCAATGGCTGAGCCACTTGACCAAGGGCGAACTGTGAATGCGGCTGGGGCCGGCAGGGCGCGTTGACACTGGCATGGCGCCGTCGAAGAAATTCCAGGAAAACCCGTGATCGTACAGGCCCCGCCGCGGCGCCTTCACACTCAGCGTCTTCCGCCGACCTGCCCCCTCTGTACTCGAACACCATGCAAGCCTTGCTCGATGCCCTTGCCGGCGCGCACCTGTCGAGCGAAGTGCAGCGCGTTTTTCACGGCCGCGGCGGCGCCTATCCAGGCCTGGAGCCCTGGGTGCTGGACCACTACGCGCCCGTGTGGGTGTCGACCAGCTTCCGGCCGGCGCTGGATGCCGAATTGGCCGCGTTGCACGCTGCCTTGCTGGCGCGCGACCCGGCTCTGCACTGGGTGCATCAAACGCGCCATGAAGGCCGCAGCGACGCGCGCTTGATGGCTGGCACCGTGCCTGAGGCACATGTCGTGACCGAGGCAGGCTGCCGCTTCCGCGTGCATGTGCAGCGCGGCCAGAACCACGGCCTGTTTCTGGACATGGCCGAGGGTCGGCGCTGGGTGCGGCAGCAAGCGGCTGCGCAGCCTGGGCTGAAGGTGCTGAATCTTTTCGCCTACACCTGCGCGTTTTCTGTGGTGGCGCTGCGGGCCGGTGCAGCCCAGGTGGTGAACCTGGACATGAGCGCCGGCGCTCTGGCGCAGGGCCGTGACAACCACCGCTTGAACGGCGTCGAGGCCGGGGCCAGCTTCCTGGCGCACGACCTGTTCAGTTCCTGGGCCAAGGTGCAGCGCGGCGGGCCGTATGGCCTGGTCATCGTCGACCCGCCCAGCCACCAGAAAGGCAGTTTCGTGGCGACCAAAGACTACGCCCGCGTCTTGCGCCGCCTGCCCGCACTGCTGGCGCCTGGCGGGCACGCCCTGCTGTGTTTGAACGCGCCTGAACTGGGGCCCGGCTTCCTTCGCGAGGGCATGGCCGCTGAAGCCCCGGGCCTGGTTTTCGTGCAGCGCTTGCCGAACCCGGCAGCCTTCGTTGACGCCTGGCCTGACAGGGCGTTGAAGGTGCTGGTCTACCGCGCGCCGGGTTGATCAAGACACATCGACAACCAAGGTTTGCGTGCCCACGCGGCAGCTGCTCAATTGCACGTGAATGCGCCCGCTGCCCGTGGCCACCAGGCTGACGAAGCGTTCATGCCGGTTGCCATTCGTCCAGGGCGAAAACACGCTGGGCCCGCCATGCAGGCCACCACCCCAGCCCGCCAGGTGGCCGATCTCTATCACCGCTTCGCTGGGTGCCAGAAGGCTTGGCCCCTCGGTCTGGCACTTCAGGCGCAGCGGTTCGCAATGCGGCAGCGCCTTGGCAGAAGGCAGGCCGTAACTGGCCAGGTAACCATGGTTGGCGACGCGAATGTCGATGCGCGTGTGCTCGCCCGTCTTTTCCTGCTTCACGACCGTGAGGCTGATGCGCGGCACCAGCGCGGCCACGCGCAGGAAGGCGGCACTTTGCGTGTTGCAGGTCTCTGCCAGCCGTTCGTAGGGTGGGTTCCAGATGCCTACGCGCGGATCGAAGCCGTTCACTTCGACAGTGCCCAGCTGCGGATGCGCCACCGGCTGCCAGGCGCCAAAGATGCGCCCGGCGTTGTGCAGGCGGTCGAACTCCGCCAGCGCACGCATGTCTTTGCGCGTGAACTTCGAATAGTGATCGACGAAGGGCTTCTTGCGTTCGATGCCCATCTGCTTGAACACGTCCCACAGTTCCACCACATACGCCAGCGCGCCACGCTGGTGGTAGGCGTAGTCGGACAAGTCGCCATGTATCGGCTTGTCGGGTTCGTACAGGAATTCATGAAAGCCGCTCACGCTGGCATAGCCCGTGTGTTCGGTGAACCAGGCTTCCACCTGTTCGAAGACGCCCAGGTCGCCCTGGTCCATCTTGGTGTCGGGCTTGTCGCCCAGCGGGCGAATCAGCACCCCGCCGAAGGTGTGCAGGTTCAGCCAGACCATGATGTTCGGGTGACTGGTCGCGAAATCCATCACGGCGCGGGTTTCGGGGGCGCTGCCGGGGTAGGGTCCGGCACCCGCCTGCTGCGGTTCGGGGGCCCAGGTGTACGGGAAGTTGCGGTTGAAGTCGTAGGCGTTGTCGCCCAGGTAATAGGGGTCGGGGATGGTGCGGCCGTCGAAGTTGGCGATATGGCCCTCGGGGTAGAGGCGAAAGAACGGGCCCTCGTCTTCGGGCGTGCGCGCCACCATCACCGCGGGCACCAGGGGCTGTCCATCGTCGCCGCGCAATTCGGTCAGTTCGCCGTCGGCATCTGGCACGCGCATGTAGCCTGCGCGGCCGTCACCATCAACGTCACCCGCCACCCAGCGGGCATGGCCTTGGTTCAGGCGGTCGTCGACCGGGCTGCTGCGCACATAGCGCCCGAACTTGAGCACTTCTTCTGCGCCGTCGGGCGAGATGCGCGGCACGACGTAGAACAGGCTTTCGCGCAGGCTGGCCAACATCGGCGCAGGCAGTGGCTTGCCGCCGGCCGTGGCGGCGCCCTGGTGCAGGGCGATCATGTCTTCGGCAATCGCCAGCGCGACGCTGGAGCCGCACACTTCGCTGGCGTGCATGTTGCCGTCCACCCAGATGGCCGGTCGAATGCGGTCTGGTTCGCGACCGATCACGAGCAGCGGAATGTCGCGCCCGGCCGCGCTTTGGCCCAGGGTTCGCAGCTGCACCACGTCGGGGTGCTGGCCGGCCCAGGCCGCCAGCTGGTCCATCAGTTCGGTGTAATCAAGGTATTTCTGGCGAAACATGCGGTCTCCTGCGGTGCCCGGCTGGGCTGGTTCGTATGCGACGAAAAGTCGAGTGGGCGCGATGTTGCCTGAAGCCGTGGCCAAGGGCGGGCAGGCGTGTCCGAATCAAGTTCCAAAACCAAGTTTCCGCATCGAGGACAGGCCTTCCTGTAGCCTTGCGCCCCGATGAATGCACCCCCGCTCCCGCCCCCGCCCCCGGCCACCCGCCGCTTGTGTTTGCTGGGCGGCGAATCTGCCGGCAAGACCACCCTGGCCCAGGCCTTGGCGCAAGTCCTGGGCACGGTTTGGGTGGCTGAATACGGCCGCGAACGCTGGTTGGACATCGGCGGCACTTTTTCGGTCGAAGAACTGCAGCATGTCGGCCGCGAACAGGTGGTGCGTGAAGACGCAGCCCTGCCACAGGCCGACGGCTGGCTGGTGTGCGATACATCGCCCTTGACGACCCTGGTCTACAGCCTGCTCGACCACGGCCGCGCCGCGCCCGAGCTGCAAAACCTGGCACGGCGCCATTACGACCTGATCTTGCTATGCGCGCCCGATTTCACCTTCGTGCAGGACGGTGCGCGCCGCGACGACGGCTTTCGCATTGAACAGCACCTGCTGACACTGCGTCTGCTGCAAGAGTTCGACCTGCCGCACGTGCTGTTGCACGGCGAGCTTCCAGCGCGGCTGGCGCAGGTGCTGCCGCTGCTGGCGGCGCCCATGCCCATGCCCATGCCCATGACCGGGCCCGTGCCCTTGTCCGCCCCGCAGGCTCAGCCGGCAGCGCTTTCCAGGTAATCGCAGGCCAGGTGCGCCAGCGTGCGCACGCCTGGCAGCAGGCAAGCTTCGTCGACGAAGAAGCGCGGTGAATGGTTTGGCGCCACCTTGTCCGGCGCCTGGCCTTCGGGCACCACACCGACGAAAAAGAACAGCCCGGGCACCAGGCGCTGGAAGAACGCGAAGTCTTCCGAGCCGCTGACCTTGTCGACCAGGCGCACGCGCTCGGCGCCCACCACGCGCTGCAGTGTCGGCACCATGGCGGCGGTCAGTTCGGGGTCATTCACCGTTACCGGGTAGTTGCGCGTGATGCACACCTGGCATTCAGCGCGTGAACCCAGCGCGATGGATTCAGCCAGCAGGGTGACGCTGTCGTGAATCTGCTGACGCATGCCCTCGTCGAAGCTGCGGATGGTGCCGCGCATCTCCACCGACTCGGGGATGATGTTTTCACGTACCCCGCCCTTGATGACCCCGATGGTGACAACGGCCGGTTCGCGCGTCAGGTCGAGCTGTCTGCTGACCACGGTCTGCAGGCCCAGAACCACCTGCGCCGCAGTGACGATCGGGTCCACGCCCAGCCAGGGCGCGGCGCCATGCGTCTGCCGGCCCAGCACGGTGATCTTGAGCTTGTCTGAACTGGCCATCGTGGGCCCGGGCCGGTAGCCCACCACGCCCACTGGCAACCGCGCTGTCACATGCAGCCCGAAGATGGCTTGCGGCGTCGGGTTCTGCAGCGCACCCTCGGCAATCATCATCTTGGCGCCGCCGTCTTCGCCCTCGGGCGGCATTTCCTCGGCCGGCTGGAAGATGAAGACCACGCTGCCGCGCAGTTGGGCACGCAGCCCCGCCAACACCTGGGCCACCGTCATCAGGATGGCGGTGTGGCAGTCGTGGCCGCAGGCATGCATCACGCCCACCGGTTCGTCGTTCCAGGTGGCACGCACTTTGGATGCGAAGGGCAGGTCCACCTGCTCGACCACGGGCAGGGCGTCCATGTCGGCGCGCAAGGCCACCACCGGGCCGGGCAGCGCGCCGCGAAGCACGCCGACTACGCCGGTGTGGGCCACGCCGGTGCGCACTTCATCAAGGCCGATGCTGCGCAGGTGTTCGGCCACGATGGCGGCGGTGCGAAATTCGCGGTTGCCCAGTTCGGGGTGTTGATGGAAGTCGCGGCGCCAGACCAGCAGTTGCGGTTCCAGCGCCAAGGCGGCGCTGTCAATCTGGCTGCCCAGGGGTGTGGGGCGGGGGTGGTGTGGCATGTCATCATCGTAAGCGGGTCGCGGGCGCCGTTTCAGACTGTCCTTCATGGCTGTCATTCATGGCCTTCATTCAGGGCCTTCGTTCAGGGCCTTCATTCACGGCTTTGATGGCATGGGTCGCTTTGTCCGCCTGTTCCCCCTCGCCCACCCTGGGGTGCGGCGGTCGACACAATACGGGTTTGGTCCCAAGCCTGTGCCATCGGCATAGCCTGGCCCCGAGCCCACCTCATGAAGGCAGTCCACAGTGTTAAAGCAGTTTGAAATCTTGTTCGGAAGTAAGGATGTCGACGCGAGCTGCCCGCTGTCCGACGATGAACTGTCGCGCGTGCGTGCTGCGCTGCAGACCGGTGAACACGCGGGCTGCTATGTCCGCGGCCGTATCGTCGGCGCCGGCGCAGGGCTGTGGGTGCTGAGCCAACAGCGCCTGTTTCGGGTGCATGCTGGCCGTAGCCGCCAGGTCGAGGCCATGCCGCTGACCGACATTGAAAGCGTGTCGCTGCAGGCTGGCCGTTACGGCAGTACGGTCGTAATGCGCACGGCCAGCCAACGCTTTTCACTTTTCGCGGCTGACGCCAAGCTGGCGCAGGACTTCGTGGCCGCGGCGTCTGGCCATCTGCCCCCGGCCAGCCCTGCACCTACTGCCGGTTGATCAACTTTCACAGCAAAGCCAGCGCTTGAAGATTTGCATTGTTGGCGCGGGTGCCATTGGCGGCTTCATCGGCACGCGGCTGGCGCTGGCTGGCAGGGGCGCAGTCTCTGCCCTGGCCCGCGGCGACACGTTGCAGGCGCTGCGCACGCAAGGCTGGCGGCTGCAAACTGCCAGCGGGCTGCAGCAAGCGCCTGCGCATGCCGAAGAAGACCCGGCAGCGCTGGGCCCGCAAGACCTGGTGGTGCTGACCGTCAAGGCACCGGCATTGTCTGAACTGGCCCCGCGCCTGGCACCGTTGATAGGCCCGCAGACGTTGGTGTTGCCGGCGATGAACGGTGTGCCCTGGTGGTTCTGCCAGGGCCTGCCCGGCTGGCAGGGCCAACCACTGCGCAGCGTCGACCCGCACGGCCACATCGCCACAGCGCTGCCTCTGAACCAGGTGCTGGGCTGCGTCGTGCATGCCAGCGCCGCCATGCTGCAGCCCGGCTTGGTGCAGCACCGCATGGGCCAGGGCTTGATCGTTGGCGAATGTACAGGCGGCCACAGCGCACGCGCGCAGGCCGTCGTCGACGTGCTGGCGCAGGCCGGCTTCGAAGCCACGCAGTCGCAGGACATCCGGCGCGACATCTGGTTCAAGCTCTGGGGCAACATGACCATGAACCCGGTCTCTGCCATCACCGGCGCCACGGCCGACCTGGTGCTGGCCGACCCGCTGGTGCGGGCCTTCAATTCCGCTGCCATGACCGAGGCCGCAGCCATCGGGGCGCTTATTGGGTGCCCCATCACGCAAACACCGGAAGAACGCCACGCCGTCACCGCCAGGCTGGGCGCGTTCAAGACCTCGATGCTGCAAGACGTGCAGGCAGGCCGCGCCATCGAGCTGGACGCCCTGGTCGGCGCCGTGCGCGAAATCGCAGGCTATCTGCAAGTGCCCACCCCAACCATCGACACCTTGATGGGGCTGACGCGGCTGTTTGCGCGCGCCAAGGGCTTGTACCCGGCCTGAGAGGCCGGACCCGCCGCAGGGCGCCAAAGCTATGGCGACTCGCGCCGCAGTTCTGCGACTTGTGGCGCTAGATGCTGAGAACGGCCTGGACTAGCTGACATGCTGAAGGGCAGCCCCAACGCGCTCGGCCATGAGTGACAGTCCGCAGCTCCCCGGAGCACATGCAAAGCGGTTTCCAGCCTACCTAATCGAAGGACATTGAACGGGCGCTTAGCAAGCAAGCGTCTGCCGATTCCACGAGGCGGCTATCGGCCCTTTGCGGTCGTTCGGTTCTCGTCTATTGCGGACATGCGGCGCGGACCCTTCGGGATGTCTCCGTTGTCCCTGGGCTGCGTCAGTCGGGTGGCCCCCTCCGCTCATGTCCTCCGACCGGGGCTGCGCCCAGTTCTCCCCCTTTACTTCGCGGCGGGGGCCACCCGACTGCCGCAGCCCGGCACCATGTCTGCGCGCGACGGTGGCACGCAACCATGTGTGCTGCAAAGGCGGGCTTGGCTTGGCTGCGGCGCGCACGAGAGGCTGAGCCCGGACGAAGAACAGTCCTGAGGACTGTTCTGCGCCTGGCGAGGGCCACAGCGCTTGCAAGCGCTGTGGCGCCGAGAAGCGCAGGGCCCGCGGCCTCGCGCGCAGCGCGAATCGTGAACTGACTCGCCGCAGGTGTTTGAGCGTAGAGAGCGAAGCGAACGAAGCGAGCTCTGCGGCGGGGCCGCGGGACCGATGCACTGAGCCCGGACACAAACAGTCCTGTGGACTGTTTGTGCCTGGCGAAGGCCTGGGCCTCTGGCCCGGGCCGCAGGGAAGTCGGCGCGCAGCGCCGACCGCCGAACATAAGCGCCGCAGCCAAGCCAAGCCCGCCTTTGCTTGGGGAACAAGCAAGCAAGCTAGTGAAAAGCATCGAACGGACAGACGGACGAATGAACGTCCGCAACGGGCCGATTGCCGTTACTCTGCGCTTGGGTTTGGCCGGCCGCTTGCCGAGCGGTATGCGCGACTCATCTGTATCGAGTGCAAGAATTTCGACGACCGAACATGCAAGCCGCATCAACTCCCGCATGGGCCGCCGATGTCATGTGGCGCGGTCATCGGCAATTCGTCGTCGCCGCTAAAGCGTCAGAGCAGTTTGTTTAGTGGCCTGCGCTAGCGGGCCCTGGGGTTGCTGCTCTTCGGTCAAGGTCCAGCACTTCAGGCCCCAGCACTTCTGGCGTCAGCGCCGCCACGGCCTGGTAGTGCGTCAGGAAGACCTGGCCACTCAAGTGACGCAAAAATTCGGTGCCTTGCAGCCGGTCCATCACCGGGCCTTTTACCTCCGACAGGTGCAAGCTGATACCCGCTTTGACCAAGCGCTGGTGGATGGCTTCCAGGCTTTCCAGCGCACTGGCGTCGATGTCGTTGATGGCCGAGCACTGCAGCACCAAGTGGCGCAACGCTGGCAAGGTGGCCACCTCATCGTTGACGCGGTCTTCCAGAGCGCGCGCGTTCGCGAAGTACAGGCTTTCGTCCACGCGCAAGCTCAAGAGCTGCGGGCTGGTGCGTACTGCGTGGCGCAGCACGTTGCGAAAGTACTCGGTGCCCGGTACCAGGCCCACGCTGGCAATGTGCGGGCGGCTGGTGCGCCACAGGTACAGCGCCAGCGACACCCCCACGCCCACCAGCAGCCCGGCTTCGACCCCCAGGCCCAGGGTGGCCAGCAACGTGGCCGCCACGGCCGCGAAGTCGGGCCTGGAGTAGACCCAGGTGCGCTTGAGCACCCCCAGGTCGACGAGCGAGAGCACGGCCACGATGATGGTCGCCGCCAGCGTCGCCTGGGGCAGGTAGAAAAGCAGCGGTGTCAGGAACAGCGTGGCCGCCAGAATGCCGATGGCCGTGAACACACCCGCCGCCTGCGTCTGCGCGCCGGCGTCGAAGTTCACCACCGACCGCGCAAAGCCCCCGGTCACCGGGAAACCCCCGCTGAAAGCGGCGCCCAGGTTGCTGGCGCCCAGGGCCACCAGCTCCTGGTCGGGTTCGATGCGCTGTCGCCGCCGCGCGGCCAGGGTCTGGCCGACCGATACCGATTCGACGAAGCCGACGATGCTGATCAGCAGCGCCGGCAAGGCCAGTTCGCGCCACAGCGCCAGGTCCAGTGGCGGCAGGGTCAACGGTGGCAAGCCCTGCGGAACATGGCCCACCAGCTTGACCCCTTGCGCTTGCCAGTTCAGTGCCCAGGCCAGCGCGGCAGTGGTGGCAATGGCCAGCACCGGCGCCGCTCTGGACAGGCTGTCGGCCAGCACCGGGCGCAGCCTCGCGCGCAGCAACAGCGGCTTGGCATAGCGCCGCGCCCAGAACAGGAAGGCCGTGGCACCCACACCCACCGCCAGCGTCAGGCCGTGCACCTGCGGCCACTGCGCAGCCAGCGCCGCGAGCAGGGTGACGAGATCATGGCCTTCAGCCTTCACGCCCATCAGCGTCTTCAGCTGGCTGGCTGCAATCAACAGGCCGGAAGCGGTGATGAAACCAGAGATGACGGGATGGCTCAGGAAATTGGCAATAACGCCCAGCTTGAGCAGACCCATGGCCAGCAGCATGGCGCCCGACAGCAGGGCCAGGCTCAGCGCCACCGTGCCGTAGGGCAGGCCGGTGCTGGCCGCCACGGGTGCGACAGCGGCAGCCGTCATCAGCGAAACCACGGCCACTGGCCCGACGGCCAGCACCCGGCTGCTGCCTAGCAGGGCGTACAGCAGCAGCGGCGCGACGCTGGCGTACAGGCCCACCACAGGCGGCAGCCCGGCCAGCTGGGCGTAGGCCAGGCTCTGCGGGATGAGCATGATGGTGACGATCAACGCCGCCACCAGATCTGCCATCAGGGCAGGGCGCCCGTAGTGGCGGCCCCAGTCCAGGATCGGCAGGCGCGGTAGCCAGCCACGGCGCTGCGGGCGGGCGACGGTCATGCCGGAATCTTCCGTGGGTGAATCAATGACAAAATTATCGCATCAGTATTTAATGATTAATAGATTTTTCCCCATCTCGCCACACTCACATGGGGTTGGCGGGTATCAGATCTGCTGCAGCGGGTCAAAGCTTCGTGGCCGTGCTCAGTTGTTCGTGGTCCGACAGATCCATGATGTCCTCGTCGTTCTTCTTCCATGCCGCCCGATCCTCGTCTGTGGCGCGGGGCGAGAACCAGCCCGTGACCGCGTAGAGCATGCCGATCAGCGGCGCGGTCCAGCAGGCGAACGCAAGCGGGATGTAAAGCAGGTTCTCGAGTCGTCCGTCCATGATTCCCAGACCCAGGGCGCTGATGACGAAAGCACCGCCAGCGTTCCAAGGGATCAACGGGCTCATCAGCGTGCCGCCTTCCTCGACCGCGCGGCTCAGGTTCAATGTCGAATAACCCATGCCGCGATACAGCGGCGCATACATGCGGCCGGGCAGCGCGATGGAGATGTACGGGTCACCCGCGACAAGGTTGGTCGCAAACGAGGTGCCGATTGCCGAACACTGAACAGCAGCGAAACTTTTGGTGCGGGAGATGATGCTGAGGATGATCGCCTCAAGACAGCCAGTGCGTTCGAGGGCACCCCCAAAGCCCAGCGCTATCAGCATCAGCGAAATCGTCCACATCATCGATTGAACGCCACCGGAAGTGAGAAGCTTGTCGATCTCGGCCACGCCAGTCTGGATGACATAGCCCGACTGCGCATAGGTCAGGACGTCGTGCAGCCCCGCACCCTGGTAAAAAATGGCGATCAGCGCACCTGCAACCACCCCAGAGAACAGCGCTGGAAGCGGTGCGATGCGTTTCATTGCCAGCGTTACGACCAGCAGCGCCGGCAGCAATGGCAGCCAGCCGATCTGAAAGCGTGCGGTCAGCTCTTTCGTGATGGCGTCGATCGCGCCGAACGATGTCTCTGCCGGCGTGATGATGAAAAAGCCAACAGCCAGGTAGATGCACAGCGCGATCATCATCGCCGGCAAGGTCGTCGCCATCATGTTCTTGATGTGGTCGAAGACGTCGACGCCGGTGACCGCCGACGCGAGGTTCGTAGTGTCCGACAGCGGCGAGATCTTGTCGCCGAAGAACGAGCCCGAGACAACGGCACCAGCGGTCCAGTAGACCGGAATGCCGAAGCCTGCACCGATGCCCATGAGCGCCAGCCCGACGGTGCCGACGGTGCCCCAACTCGTGCCCAGCGACAGCGAGACGACCGCGCAGAGCGCCATCGCAGCGGCCAGGAAGATCGAAGGGTTCAGCAATGTCAGCCCGTAGTAGATCAACGTCGGTACCGTGCCCGAAGCGATCCACACGCCGATGATCATTCCCACCACGATGAGCACGGCAATGGACGGCAGCGCGACATGGATCACATGGAACACACCCTCGCGGATGTCGGGCCATGTCTGTCCTCTGATGACGCCCAGCACGGCTGTAATCGCCAAGCCGATCGCCAGCGGGATGTGGGGCGTGAAGTCCTTGTAATAGAAGAGCTGCAGCCCCAGCAGACCCAGCGTCAGCAGTACCGGCAGCAGGGCCAGCGCCAGCGACGGCAACGGCCGCGCGGCGATCGGATTGGATTCAGGCATGGCTCGACCCTTCGTTGTTACCCGGGCACGGACGGCACCTGGTTTCAATATCGGTTGACGGTCACGGGCACGGGCACGAGCACGGGCACGGGCGGCCACTTCTCTGGGCTGATCATGCCTGCCGCAACGCACAATGGACTGACCGACATGCTAAAGCTCTGCAGAACTGGCATCTGTGCCTGTGCAGAACTTGCTGAGGCACGGCTGCTGACAGTCTTGCCTTGTGCAGCCCTTGGCATGCCATTGCTCTTCACACAAACCAGGAAGCGACCATGACCAGCCCGATGTATGCCCACTCCGTCCCCGTCTTCAAGCAAATGCTGACGGCCATGAAAGCCGTGCTGGCACAGGTTGACGCACAGGTTGCGGCCAAGTCGATGGAGCCTGACGCGTTCTTGCAGGCGCGCCTTTTTCCAGACATGTTTCCGTTGATCAAGCAGGTGCAAATTGCCGCCGACTTCGCGCGCGGAATCTCGGCGCGGCTTGCTGGCGTTGATGTCCCGGCCTATGAAGGAAGTGAGAAAACCTTTTCTGACCTCGACGCGCTGCTGACCCAGACCCTGGCCTTTCTGGACAGCCTGAACGCTGCGCAATTCGATGGCGGCGAGAGCAGGGAAATCGTCTTGCGCCCCGGCACGCCGAAGGAAAAGAAGTTGAGCGCTCAGGCCTATCTGGCGAACTATGGCTCGCCGCAGTTCTTCTTTCATGTCACGACGACCTACGCCATCCTGCGCCACAACGGCATAGCCATCGGCAAGCGCGATTACATGGGTGCTTACTAGTGCAGTGTTCGGTGCTGTGTGGAACTCAAAAAAACCGATGGATTGGGTTGTCTGGCCAGGCGCAAACCACAGCGATGCTCTTTTGGATCGCGCAGATTTGCAACGACGCCAGGCGACCCAAGACGCGGTTTTATGTTCCACATAGATAGCGTCGAACATTGCACTAGCCCATTGCTCCCGGCGGGCGAATAAGTCAAAGCCGCGGTAGCTGCGGCGGCCAGCGCGCAGGGGTTGTGCGAACGGTTGACAGGGCTGCTGGCGACTTCACGGCCCCCGGCCCGGCCAGTAAATCGGGGCCGGGCGGTGGGTCTTCACGAATGAAGTCTTGTGCAGAAAGCTGTATGAACATACAGTCTTCTGGTGCGAGTCTCCCACATGCCCAGCCTGTTCGACCCCCCGCCTGCCGGCCTGCCGGCAGGCGGGGGCGGGGTGGGCCGCCCTGCGGAAGACGTCACTGCCCCGGTCATCCTGCACCCGGCCTTGTGGCACGCCCACCAGCTGGCCCGCCCTGGGGGCAGCGTGCGGCCCAGCCGGTTTGCCGAGCTCGACACTGCCTTGCCCGGCGGCGGCTGGCCCACACAGGCGCTGACCGAACTGCTGCTGCCCCACCCCGGCCTGGGTGAACTGCGCCTGCTGGCCCCGGCCCTGGTGGCGGTGCAGGCGGCCGGGGGCAGCCTGATGTGGTTTGACCCGCCAGCCGCGCCCTGCGCCTGGGCACTGGGGGCGCTGGGCATCGACACCGGCCAGCTTGTCGTCGTCCACCCACGCCAGGCGCTGCGCGGCCCGGCGCGCCAGCGTTTGCCAGCTGCCGACGTGCTGTGGGCGCTGGAACAGGCGCTCAAGAGCGGCCACGTCGGCGCCGTGCTGGCCTGGCTGCCGGCGCGGCTGCCGGCCGACACCCTGCGCCGGCTGCAACTGGCCGCGCAGGCCCACGACGGGCCGGCTTTCCTGCTGCGCGACGTGGCCGCGCGCCAGCAGCCCAGCGCCGCACCGCTGCGCCTGCAGCTGGCCGCCGCCGGGCCCGACCGGCTGCGCGTGACCGTCGTCAAGCGCCGCGGCCCCCCGCTGGCGCAGCCGCTGTACCTGGCGCTGCCGCAGGTGCTGTCGCCGGCCGGCCTGGCGCGTGCGCTGGCCGGGCGTGTACCGCCGGCGTCTGGGGTCGCCGTCGCCGGCGTTGCAGCCGTGGTGGCGGCGCTGCAGGCGCCTTGACGGTCCAGAACGCTCTCGCGCCTGCGTCCACCTTCGCGCCCGTACCCGGGCCTGTGTCCGCACCCGTACCCGTACCCGTACCCGCATCCGCATCCGCACCGGCACCGGCACCGGCACCGGCACCCGCACCCGCACCCGCACCCCTACCCACCCGGGCCAAAGTGCCCCCCGCACTGCGCCCCCTTGCCCCTTGCCCTTATCCAACCGCCCACCATGCTGTGGTTAGCCTTGCACCTGCCCTTGCTGTCGCTAGAAGCCTTCTGCGCCACGCTGGCGCCTGAAGCGGACCAGCAACCCATCGCCCTGCTGGCTGGGCACGAAATCGGCGCCGTCAACGCCGCCGCGGCGCAGTGCGGCATTCGTCCCGGCTGCAAGCGCGCCACGGCCCTGGCCTTGTCGTCGCGCCTGCTGCTGGCCGAAGCCGATGCGCAGCGCGACGCCGCCGCGCTGCTGGCCGTGGCCCATGCTGCGCTGGCCTTCACGCCCGCCGTCACCCTGCACGACAGCCAGACCGTGCTGCTGGACGTGCAGGCCAGCCTGCGCCTGTTCGGCGGTGCGGCGGTGCTGCTGGCGCGGCTGCAGCAGGCGCTGCGGCCGCTGGGCCACCAAGTGCAGGTGGCGGCCGCGCCCACGGCGCTGGGCGCTGCCTTGCTGGCGCGCTGGCACCCGCCGGTGGTGGCAGGTACGGGCATCGGCATCGGCACGGGCACGGGCACGGGCACAGGCACAGGCACAGGCACAGGCACAGGAACGGGCACAGGCGCGGGAGTACTGGGCCCGCAGGCCACTCAGCTTCCAGCCCTGCGGCAGTTGCTGCAGACCGCCCCCGTGCACTTGCTGGGGCCGGGCCGCGCGCACTGGGACGCCCTGCAGGGCATGGGCCTGCATACCCTGGCCGACCTGCGCGCGCTGCCGCGCAGCGGCCTGGCGCGGCGCTTCGGCGAAGCCCTGCTCGATGACCTGGACCGCGCCTGGGGCGACCGCCCCGACCCGCGTGTGTGGCTGCAGTTGCCGGTGCAATTCGAGTCCCGGCTCGAGCTCTACGCCCGTGCCGACACCGCTGACCAAGTGCTGCACGGCGCTGGCGTGTTGCTGGCGCGGCTGGTGGCCTGGGCACAGGCGCGGCAGTCGCGTGTGGCTGCGTTCACCTTGTTCATGCACCACGAGGCGCGATACCGCGAAGGACGCGACAGCGCGCCTCCGGCCACTGCGCTGCCCATCGCCCTGGCCGAACCGGCCCTGGACCCGGCGCATCTGCACATGCTGCTGCGTGAACGCCTGGGCCCGCTGCAACTGGCCGCGCCGACGCTGGAACTGCGCCTGCACTGCCAGCACCTGGTGCAGGCCGGCGCGCCGAACGGCGAACTCTTTCCCAGCCGCGCCAGCGCCACTGAGGGCCTGACGCGCCTGCTGGAACGTCTGCGCGCCCGCCTGGGCGACGCCCAGGTGCTGCGCCTGCAGGCCGTGGCCGACTACCGGCCCGAGAATGCCAGCCGCGCCCTGCCAGTGCAGGCCCTGGCTGCTGCGTCTGTGCCTGCGTCTGTGCCTGCATCTGGATCTGCCAGACCCGTGAAGCCGCCGAAGGGCCGGGCGATCGCAGTCACCCCCGCCAGTCCCATGACTGCCCCCACGCCTGCCGCCACACCCGCCCCCGTGGTGCCCCTGCCGCTGCACCGCCCCGCCTGGCTGATGCCCGAGCCGCTGCCCCTGGCCGAACGCGACGCGCTGCCCCTGCTGGACGGCCGCCCGCTGCAGTTGCTGAGCGGCCCCGAACGCATCGAAACCGGCTGGTGGGACGGCCAGCCTGTGGCGCGCGACTATTTCATCGCCCAGGCGCCGGACGGTTCTCTGGTCTGGGTCTGGCGCGGCCGGCTGCCGGCCGCGCAGGGCGATGTGAACTGGTTCCTGCAGGGGCGGTTTGCTTAAGCGAAGACGATCGGCCGCGCCATGAGTCAGCACCTCGGCCCCGGCTGGCAGGTTGGCAGGTTGGCGAGCGGGCCCACCGGGCCGCCGTCCATCTGCGCCCGTACTACCTGTCAACTGCCGAAGCAGATAGCCCGCTTTTGGCCTGCACATCGGGCCTTCCCACGACAGCGCGAATTCCTAACATGCCGTGCCTGCGCGACCTGCGGCGAACTTGCCAGGGCATGTCTCCTTGCCCATTCGAAAGCGTTCGAAAGAGTTATCCATGATCAACACCACACGACTGCCTATCGATCGCAAGCTGGCAATCATCTACGGCACGCTCATGCTCACCCTGCTGGCCGTAACGATCGTCGCCTTCATGACGCTGGAGCGGCTGGGCGCCGCCTCGGACCGCGTGGCCACGCGCTATTCGCCGCAACTCGACCGCATCTCCGATGTACAGATGCTGATGTTTCGCATCTCCTTGGAGGCGCGGCACGCGATGCTGGTGCAGGCCGGGCCTGCGCGCGACGAGACCTTC
>JBBQAW010000057.1:0-16748 GCA_038316815.1 Burkholderiales bacterium | reverse complement strand
ATCTCCTTGTGGGAACTGATCAAAGCACCGCTCAAGAGTTTAGGGTATGCCCCAGTCCGCCCTGGGCTGGACCCGCCCGAGACGGCTTACTGCCCCTTCGCCGCAGCGACCTGTGCCGCCACTTCGGCCGCAAAATCGTCGGTCTTCTTCTCGATCCCCTCGCCCACCACGTAGAGGGTGAAGCCGGTGACCTGCGTCGCCTTTTCGTTGAGCATCTGCTCCACCGTCTGCTTGTCGTTCTTGACGAAGGTCTGGTTCAGCAGCGAGACCTCCTTCAGGAACTTCTGCACGGAGCCGTCGACCATCTTGGCCACGATCTCGGCCGGCTTGCCGCTTTCGGCCGCCTTCTCGGCAGCCACGCGGCGTTCGACTTCGATCAACTCTGCCGGTACGTCACTGGTGGCCAGGGCTTTGGGCTTCATCGCGGCCACGTGCATGGCGACATCCTTGGCCGCTACGTCGTCGCCCGTGAATTCCACGATCACACCGATGCGCGTGCCGTGCAGGTAGCTGGCCAATTGGCCGCCGCCGGCGTAGCGCTTGAAACGGCGGATAGCCATGTTCTCGCCGATCTTGCCGATCAGGCCCCTGCGCACGTCTTCCACAGTCGGACCGAAGCCGTCCTGGGCGAGCGGCAGCGCTGCCAGCGCAGCCGCGTCGGCGGGGTCATGGGCGGCAACGAGTTCGCCGCACGACTTCACGAAGGCCAGGAACGAGTCATTCTTGGTGACGAAGTCGGTTTCGCAATTGACTTCAATCAGCGCTGCCGTGGTGCCGTTGACGGCGGCCGAAACCACGCCCTCGGCCGTGACGCGCGACGCTGCCTTGCCAGCCTTGTTGCCGAGCTTGACGCGCAAGATTTCCTCGGCGCGGGTGATGTCACCTTCGGCTTCAGTCAGAGCCCTCTTGCACTCCATCATGGGCGCGTCTGTTTTGGCGCGCAGTTCGGCTACCAGGCTTGCGGTGATTGCGGGCATGCTGAATTCTCCGTGAGGAAGCAAGCGGCCGATGGCGGCCGCTTGCAGGGTGTCGATCTGAATGGTGGGCCAAGCGGGTGTCAGGCACCCGCTGCTGGCTCAGGCTTCGCTGACTTCGACGAATTCGTCGGTGCCAGAGGCCGCTGCATGAACCACTTCATTGGTGGCGTTGGCCCTGCCCTCCAACACGGCGTCAGCGACCGAACGGGCGTACAAGGCCACGGCTTTGGCCGAGTCGTCATTGCCGGGAATGACGTAGTCAATGCCCAAAGGAGAATGGTTGGTGTCGACGATGCCGATGACCGGAATGCCCAGCTTCTTGGCTTCGGCCACTGCAATCTTGTGGTAGCCCACGTCGATCACGAACATGGCATCGGGCAGGGCGCTCATGTCCTGGATGCCGCCGATGTTCTTCTCGAGCTTGATCAAGTCGCGGTCGAACAGCAGCGCTTCCTTCTTGATCATGGCGTCGATGCCGGATTCCTTGCTGACCTGCATGTCCTTGAGCTTCTTCAGCGAGCCTTTAACGGTCTTGAAGTTAGTCATCATGCCGCCAAGCCAGCGCTGGTCGACATAGGGCATGCCACAACGCTGTGCTTCCAGGGCGATCACATCACGCGCTTGGCGCTTGGTGCCAATCATGAGGATGGTGCCGCGGCGCGCAGACAACTGGCGCACGAACTTCATCGCATCGTTGAAGAGTGGCTGCGTCTTCTCGAGGTTGATGATGTGAATCTTATTGCGATGGCCGTAGATGTACGGGGCCATCTTGGGGTTCCAGAAGCGCGTTTGGTGCCCGAAATGGACACCGGCTTCCAGCATTTCACGCATGGAGACAGACATGGGGGTAACTCCGAAGGTTAGGTCTAGAATCCCGCCGCTTCATCGCCCCTGCCGCAATCTTGTAAAAGACTGGTGGAAACAGCCTGCTAGAGGTGTTTCGCATGGTGTTTCACATGCAAGGGCGACACCTTGGTTCGGTCGGGTTCGCTTATGTGTTTGTCCCGAAACGCAGAACTGTTGTCAGCATGCACCGGGAAAACCCAATGAGTTTAGCACGCGCCGCGTTGCGCCCTGCCCTGCCCGCCAGCCTTAGCGGGACAAGGCCTTGAAAATCGCTGTCGTGGGGGCAGGCATCGTCGGGGTCACGACCGCCTTTGAATTGGCTGCGCAGCAGCACGAAGTAACTGTTTTCGAAAACCGCGGCAGCGTCGCCACGCAGGGCAGCTTTGCCCAGCCTGGGCTATTGGCCGCCTGTGCACCGCTGCCTTGGGGCGTGCCGGGGTTGGCGCGCCGCCTGGCGCCCTGGCTCGGGCCGCAAACCGTATTGCGCCAATTGCCGTGGTTCTGGCAGCACCAGCGCGCCATGCGACCGGCGGCACAGTCAGAACGCGCTCTGGCCATGCAAGCCCTGGCCCACGCCAGCCGCAAACGCCTGGGCGAACTGACGCAGCAACTCAACCTGGCCTACGAACAGCAGTCTGGCGGTTTGGTGCTGCTGTCGCGGCCGGCTCAAGTGGCTGCAGTCAGTCGCGCCATGAAAGTTCAGGCTCCTGGCTACGAGGGTCTGGACCTGTTGGACGCCGACGCGGCGCGCGCCGTTGAACCCGGTCTTGCCGCCACGTGGCCGCTCCGCGCCGCCGTGCGCCTGCCTTCAGCCATGGTGGGCAATGGCCGGCAACTGGCCCACCTTCTGAAGGCGCAGGCGCACAAGCTGGGCGCGGTCTTCCGGTTCGACAGCGAAGTGACGGCCATTCGGCCCGGCTTGCCAGCCAGCGTCGTGCTGGCAGGCGGTGAGACGCAGAGCTTCGACGCCGTCGTCGTCTGTGCCGGCCTGGGCAGCCGCCGTCTTCTGGCTGCGGCCGGGCTGAAGCTGCCGCTGCTGGCCCCTTGGGGCCATGCGGTGACGGCACCGCTAAGCCATCTGGAAGGCTTGGGTGACAGCCCTGATGCCCCGCGGGCTGCAGTCGTCGACGCCAGCAACGGCATCGTCATTAGCCGGCTTGGCCAGCGCGTGCGCGTCGCCGGGGCCGAGGAACTGGGTGGTCCGGCCAACACGGTGGGCGCAACAGCGCTGAAGCGACTCTACGCAGCGCTGGAGGCCACTTTTCCGGGCTGCGCAGTGACCCGCGATGCGCGGCACTGGAAAGGCCCACGCCCGCAGCTACCCGATGGCGCCCCCGTCATCGGCCCGGCAGCAGCCCCTGGGCTGTGGTTGAACACGGGCCACGGCGCACACGGCTGGGCGCTGGCCTGCGGGGCGGCACAGCTGCTGGCGCAACAGATGGCCAGGCAACCAATGGCGTTCGATGTGCGCGCTTTCAGCCTGCAGCGCCTGGGCTGAAACCCAGCGCGGTCGCGGTTTCTTGCTGCTGTGCTGGGCGGCGCCGTCAACCGCGATGAAGCACCCCAAGCGGATGGCGCCTTGCATGCGGTTTCGCCAGCCATCACCACGTGTTGACGGCGCAGCACTGACGCATCATCCACAGCATGCAAGCCGACCCCACCCTGCCTGACAAGCCCACCGGCCGCACGCGTGAAGTGCGGGGCACCGAAGGGCCCTGGCCCCTGCACGACACCGCCCGCACGCGCACGCTGGAACAGGCTGCTCAAGCCGTGTCACCGCAACCGCCCTTGATGGCACGCGCCGGTTTGGCCTTGGCACGCCTGGGCCGGGCTCTGGCGCCGCATGCAGAACGCACCCTGGTGCTGGCCGGCCCAGGCAACAACGGCGGCGACGGCCTGGTCGCCGCGCGGCTGCTGCACAACGCCCGTCATTCCGTGCAAGTGCGGCTGGCGGCCGACCCGGCCAGGCTGCCGCCGGATGCAGCGCAGGCGTTGCGAATGGCCGCCAGCGCGGGCGTCGACATCCAGCCCTTCGACGCCCGCGAAAAGCTGCTTCTGGGCCCGCAGGACCTGGCCATCGACGCCTTGCTAGGAATTGGCAGCCGGCGCGCGCCTGAAGGCGCTGTCGCCTCCGCCATTCAAACCTGGGCTGGCCTGCAGGCACACACGCTGGCCGTCGATCTGCCCAGTGGCCTGCACCCAGATACCGGCGCCATGCTGGGTCAGCAGGCGGTGTCTGCGCAGGCGACGCTGGCGCTGTTGACGATCAAGCCTGGCTGCTTTACGGCCCAGGGCCGCGACCATGCCGGGCAGGTGTGGTGGAACGATCTGGGCCTGCCCGTGCCCGAAGCCAGCGCCTGGCTGCTGGGCGCGCCGGCACCCCTCAGCCGTCCGTATTCGGGGCACAAGGGCCGCTTCGGCGACGTCTGGGTCTTGGGCGGCGCAGGGGGCATGGAAGGCGCGTTGGTCCTGGCTGCCCACGCCGCGCTGGCCGCTGGTGCCGGGCGCGTATTCGCCTGCCCGCTGCGGCCTGGGGCGACACCGTCGACCCGCGCAGAAATCATGCTGCGCCCCATTGCTGAAGCATTGCAGCCGGGCCTGCTCGCCACAGCTGTGGCCGTTGTCGGTTGCGGTGGCGGGTCAGCTGTGGCGCAGGCCTTGCCCGCCGTGTTCGCCGGGGCTGCGCGCCTGGTGCTTGACGCCGACGGCCTGAATGCCGTGGCTGCCAGCCCTTCACTGCAGCGGGCACTTGTCGCCCGTTCAGACCGCGGTCAGTCCACGGTGCTGACACCGCACCCGCTGGAAGCCGCCAGGTTGCTGGGCTGCAACAGCAGCGACGTGCAGGGCGACCGCCTGGCTGCCGCGCACGCACTGGCGCGACGCTTTCAGGCCATCCTGGTGCTCAAAGGTTCGGGCAGCGTGGTTGCCGCGCCCGATGGCACCGTGTTCGTCAACCCCACCGGCAACGCAGCGCTGGGCACGGCCGGTACCGGCGATGTGCTGGCTGGCTGGCTGGGCGGGCTGTGGGCTCAGGCGCCCGACGATGCACCGGGTGCTGCGCACGCTGCCGTCTGGACACACGGCAAAGCAGCAGACCGCTGGCGTGCCACTGGCCACGCCGGCCCACTTCGAGCAGCCGACCTCGTTGAGGCCATGGCCATGGCCATGGCCAGCGCCTGAACCGTCAGCGCCGCGCGCGCGGCCTTGGCGCGGGCCGGCGTGCTGCCGGCTTGCGCGACCGCTGGCTGCCTTCAGCGCCAACCTGGGCGGCCTGGGTCTTCAATTCACGGGTGGCAACTTTGACGCTGCGATCGGCTTCGCGCACTGCCGTCAACTCGGCCAGCGCGCTGGTGGGCTTGGCGCGTTCATGGCGTTCAGTCCGATCAGCGCGTTCCGGCCGGCCCTTGTCGACCAAGCGGCTGTCTTCGCCTTCACGCACCAGCCGAAAATCGATCTTGCGTCCGTCCAGGTCCACGCGGCTGACTTGCACACGCACGCGCGTACCCACGGCGTAACGCATGCCACTGCGTTCACCGCGCAGTTCCTGTCGCGCTTCATCGAAACGGAAGTACTCGCCGCCAAGTTCGGTGATGTGCACCAGGCCATCGACATACAGCGCGTCCAGCGTCACGAACAGGCCGAAGCCGGCGACCGCGCTGACGGTGCCCGAGAACTCTTCGCCCAAGTGCTCGCGCATGTAGCGGCACTTCAGCCAGGCCTCGACGTCGCGCGAAGCCTCGTCGGCGCGGCGTTCATTGGCGCTGCAATGCGCGCCCACGCCTTCCCAGACCTGCAGTTCCTGAGTCAGTGGCTTGGCCGGCTTGCTGGCCGGGCGCGCGTTCTTGCGCAGTTCAGGCGTGCGTGTCAGCGCATTCGGTGCCAGGTGGAAGCGCTTGCCGCCCAACAGGGCCTTGATGACGCGGTGGACCAGCAGGTCCGGGTAGCGCCGGATCGGGCTGGTGTAGTGCGTGTACGCACCGTAGGCCAGGCCGAAGTGGCCGTTGTTGGTGGCCGTGTAGACCGCCTGCTGCATCGAACGCAAAAGCATGGTGCTGATCTGCAGCGCATCGGGCCGGCCTTGCGTGGCCTGGCTGATGGCCTGCATCTCGGCGGGCGTGGGCTCGTCGCTGATGTGCAGGCCCAGGCCCAGGGCGCGCAGGTAAGCCTGCAGAGCCACGCGCTTTTCGGGCGTCGGGCCTTCGTGTACGCGATACAAGCTGGGGTGTTCGGCCTGTGCGATGAAGGCCGCGGCGCAGACGTTGGCCGCAAGCATGGATTCTTCGATCAGCCGATGGGCATCGGTGCGCGTTCGCGGCACGATCTTCTCGATGCGGCCGTTGTCATCGCAAATGATCTGCGTTTCGGTGGTCTCGAAGTCGATGGCGCCGCGCTTTTGACGCTGCTTGAGTAAAGCGCGGTAGACCTCGTGCAGATGCAGAAGGTGCGGCAGAACGTCGGCGCGCTTGTGCGCTTCCGGGCCGCGCGTATTGGCCAGCGCCGCAGCCACTTCGGTGTACGTCAACCGGGCGTGAGAGTTGATGACGGCGGGGAAAAACTGGTAGGCGTCGATCGCCCCGTCCTCAGCAATGATCATGTCGCAGACCAGGGCCAGGCGCTCGACATGCGGGTTCAGCGAGCACAGCCCGTTGGACAGCTTCTCGGGCAGCATCGGAATGACGCGGCGCGGGAAGTAGACCGAGGTTGCACGCTCGTAAGCGTCGTTGTCCAGCGCTTCGCCGGGCTTGACGTAGTGGCTGACGTCGGCGATGGCCACCAGCAGCCGCCATCCCGTGAAGGCGGTCTTGCCGCGCCCGCGCTTGAAGGGTTCGCAATAGACCGCGTCGTCGAAGTCGCGTGCGTCTTCACCGTCGATCGTGACCAGCGCCACGTCGGTCAGGTCCACCCGATTCTTGCGGTCAATGGCGCGCAGCTTTTCTGGCAAGGAGGCAGCCGCAGCCAGCGTCTCGGCCGAAAAGCGATGCGGTACTTCGTACTTGCGCACCGCGATCTCGATTTCCATGCCGGCGTCGTCGATCTCGCCCAGCACCTCCAATACGCGGCCCACGGGCTGCGAATGGAGCGAGGGTGTCTCGGTCAGTTCGACCGACACGACCTGCCCCACCTGCGCACTGGCAGTGGCATTCTTCGGAATGATGATGTCCTGACCAAAACGCCGGTCTTCAGGCGCCACGATCCACTGCCCGCCTTCGTGCAGCAGCCGGCCGATGATGGGCGTCTTGCGGCGTTCGATGATCTCGAGCACGCGGCCTTCGGGCCTACCCTTGCGGTCCATGCGCTGCACGCGCACGCGCACGCGGTCTCGATGCAGCACCGAGCGCATTTCCTGTGGGGCCAGATAGATGGCAGGGTCCCCGTTGTCGGGCACGACGAAGCCGTGGCCGTCGCGGTGGCCTTCGACGCGACCGTCGAACTCGCCCATCAAGGCCGGGCCATTCAGGCTGGCGGGGGGCGGAACTGCGTTGTTGTTCTGTTTGATAGTATGATCCTAGGTTCCTGATCTAGCCCAGATGGCGGAATTGGTAGACGCACTAGTTTCAGGTACTAGCGCTTAACGGCGTGGAGGTTCGAGTCCTCTTCTGGGCACCAAACGATGAAAACACGGAAAGCCGGTTGCGAAAGCAGCCGGCTTTTTGCGTTTCAGACTGCAAACTTCTTGGCCAGGCCATCGGGTCGCAGATTGTCGTAATCTTCAAAGGGCTGGTGAATCCACGGGCTCGTGGGAAGGGTCTCGACGTAATAGTCGGGGGTATAGGTCGACACCCCCTTGACCCAGATCACCGCGGCGCGCAGTTCGCTGATGGCAGGCATGCCGCGCAGGCGGTCGACCACAGCTTGCAACGTCACGCCGGTATCTGCCAAGTCGTCGACCAACAGCACCCGGCCAGCCAATTCGCCCTTGGGCATGGTGATGTATTTGGCCATGTCCAGCCGGCCCTGGATGGTGCCAGCCTCAGCGCGGTAGCTGCTGGTCGACATGATGGCCAGCGGCTTGTCGAACACCCGCGACAGCACGTCGCCCGGCCGCATGCCGCCGCGCGCCAGGCACAGGATCTGGTCGAATTCCCAGCCCGAGTTGTGCACCTTCAGCGCCAGGCGCTCGGTGAGCATGTGGTATTCATCCCAAGACACATACAAGTGCTTGCCGTCGTCGGTCAGCATGGTGGGTTTCTCCTCGAGTCGAAGTCTTCGGTGGGCGCGCGGTATCAGGCCCGAAAGGGATGGCGCAGCAGAATGGTGTGCACGCGGTCAGGGCCCGTGGACACCATGTCGATGGGGGCACCAATCAGCGCTTGCATGCGCTCCAGGTAGCGCTTGGCGTTGACGGGCAGCTGCTCCCAGTGCGTCAGGCCTGCTGTTATCTCGGGCCAGCCCGGCAGGGTTTCGTATTGCGGTTCGCAGGCTGCAATCTCGTCTGCGTCCAGCGGCAGCACGTCGATCAATTGAGCGCCCAGCTTGTAGCCAGTACAGATGCGAATCTCGGGCAGGCCGTCCAACACATCGAGCTTGGTGATGCACAGGCCGGAAATGCCATTGATGATCATCGAGCGCTTCAATGCCGCCGCGTCCAACCAGCCGCAGCGGCGCGTGCGGCCGGTGACCGTGCCACGTTCCTGCCCCACTGTAGACAAGTGGTGGCCGACACTGCCCGGGGTGTCCATGTCCAGCTCGGTCGGGAATGGGCCACTGCCCACGCGCGTGGTGTAGGCCTTGGTGATGCCCAGCACGTAGTGCAGCATGCCCGGGCCCAGGCCCGAGCCAGCGGCGGCATTGCCTGCAACGCAATTGCTGGATGTGACGTACGGGTAGGTGCCGTGGTCGATATCCAGGAGCGTGCCTTGAGCACCTTCAAACAGCAGATTGGCGCCAGCCTGGTTGGCGTTGAACAGCCGGTATCCGACGTCGGCCATCAGCGGTCGCAACTGTTCAGCTGCAGCCAGGGCACCGTCCAGGATGGGCTGCAGCGCCAGCGGTGGCGACTTCAGCACGTTGACGAGCTCAGCGTTGTGCAGGTCGAGCAAATCGCGCAGGCGTGACTCGAAGCGCTGCGGATGCTTCAGGTCCTGCACCCGCAACGCGCGCCGTGCGACCTTGTCCTCATAGGCCGGACCGATACCCTTGCCCGTGGTGCCGATCTTGCCACTGCCGCTGCTTTCGCGCAGCGCTTCGCGGGCATGGTCGATGGCAACGTGGAAGGGCAGGATCAGCGGGCAGGATTCGGACACAAACAAACGCGAACGCACGTCCACTCCGAGTTGCTCGATGCGGGCAATCTCGGTCAGCAGATGCGCCGGGTCGACCACCACACCATTGCCGATGTAGCAAGCCACGCCCTCGCGCATCACGCCTGAGGGAATCAGCTGCAACGCCGTCTTGCGGCCGTTGATCACCAGGGTGTGGCCAGCGTTGTGGCCGCCCTGGAAGCGCACCACGCCCTGTGCGTTGTCGGTCAGCCAGTCGACGATCTTGCCCTTGCCTTCGTCGCCCCACTGGGTGCCGACGACGACGACGTTACGGCCAGCGCCGCTGCGGGTTCCTGATTGCATGTTCAGTTTGTTGAGGTTTGATTCAAGGGCCGGATAGACCACGCACCGTCGTGCAGGACCAGTTCGCGGTCGGCTTGCCAGACCGCCGCTTCGGTGGCGCTGGCTGAAGCCGTGCCTGTCAGCGTGCAAACCACCACCTCGCCGGCGGCGCGCAGACGCCGCACTTCGGCACGCAGGGCCGGGTCATCGCCATTGGGCGCCAGTACAGCGCGCACGACAACGCGCGCGGGCGACATTTCAGACAGGGACTTCAGGTCCAGGCTGAACCCCACCGCTGGCCGGCTGCGGCCAAAGATGGCACCGACTTCGTCGTAGCGCCCGCCGCGAGCCAGTGTGTCGCTGCAACCTTGGGCAAAGATGGCGAAGCGCGCGCCGCTGTAGTAGGCGTAGCCGCTCATGTCGGACAAATCGAAGGCCACCCGCAGCCTGGCGTCGCTGGCCTGTAAATGGCTGCCCAACCGGGCCAGCTGGTCCAGAGCGTCGCGGATGAGGGGCCGGTCTGGAAGCAAGTCACGGGCAGCGGCCAAGACTTCGTCGCTGCCATAAAGACGCAGCAAGGCCTGCAAAGCGGCCTGCGTCTGAGCTGGCAGGGCGCTGCAAAGCGCGGCCAGGGCCGGTGCGTCTTTGGTGGCAAGGGCACGGGCAACCGCTTGCAGGCCTTCGGCGTCCATTGGCACACCCGCAAGCACGCCCCGCAAGATGCGCGCATCGGCCAAGTCAATGACCAGGTCTTGCACGCGCGCCGCGCGCAAGCAATCCAGCGCCAGTTCGGCCACTTCGAGATCGGCTTCCAGACCCTGGTGGCCGAAGAGTTCGGCTCCAAACTGCAATGGCTCGCGGGTTGCCGCCAAGCCCGTGGGGCGGGTGTGCAACACCGGGCCGCAGTAGCAAAGACGCGTGACGCCGCTGCGATTGAGCAAATGGGCATCGATACGTGCCGCCTGGGGCGTGGTGTCAGCCCGCAAGCCCATCATTCGGCCACTCAACTGGTCAACCAGCTTGAAGGTGCTCAGGTCCAAACCATGGCCGGTGCCGCTGAGCAGCGAGTCCAGATGCTCCAGCAGCGGGGGAATGACGAATTCATACCCGTAGCCTTGAGCCTGGTCGAGCAGGCAACGGCGCAGAGCTTCGATGCGCTGCGCCTGGGCGGGCAGGACATCGGCGATGTGCTCGGGCAAGAGCCACGCAGAGCGCATGAAATTCACCGGCTGTAAAAACCGGCATTGTACCGGCGGGGGTGGCCGGCGCCGTTTTGGCCCACGCCGTGCGCGTACCCCCGACGCCTGCTTACGGTCGCGCCCCGGCGGGCGTGGGTGCGCTGTTGCCGCGCAGTCCGCGGAAGAACTCGCTGCTCTGGTCCACCACCATCAGGTCGCTCTTGTTGCGGAAGGTAGCGCGGTAGGCCTCCAGGCTGCGGTAGAACTGCGCGAATTGCGGATCGCGACCGAAGGCGTCGGCATACAAGGAAGAAGCCTTCGCATCACCCTCGCCCTTGATCTTCTGCGAATCGCGGTAAGCCTCGGCGATGATGACTTCACGCTGGCGGTCGGCGTCGGCGCGAATCTTTTCGCCTTCAGCCGCACCCTGCGAACGCAGTTCGTTCGCGACCTGCTTGCGTTCAGATTCCATGCGCCGGTACACCGATTCAGTGATGTCGGCAACAAAATCCACGCGTTTTACGCGCACATCGACGATCTCGATACCGAAGGCCTTCGCTTCGTCGGCCAGGCGGCTCTGCACATCGGCCATGACCTGTTCACGTTCGGTCGCCACCACCGCCTTGACATCGCGCCGCGTGATGACCTCGTTGAAGGTGGCCTGGACCACGGGCGACAGGCGACTTTCAAGGTTGCGGAAGTCGGCTCCGTTGTTGCGGATGAACTGGCGCGGTTCGGAAATGCGCCACTTCACGAGCCAGTCGATCACCAGGCTTTTCTTTTCAGCCGTGAAGATGGGCCGGGTCTCAGGGCTGTCCAGCGTTTGGATACGCTTGTCTAGAAACACGACGTTCTGAAACGGCGGTGGCAGCTTGAAGTGCAAACCAGGTTCTGTGATGACTTCGCGAATTTCGCCCAGTGCATAAACCACGCCCACCTGGCGTTGATCGACGACGAAGAGAGTGCTTGAAAGCAACAGAAGGGCCAGCAGTGCGCCAGAGACGATGAGAGCAATTTTGTTCATGGGGTGCTTGCCTGGTCAACGGCCTTCGCGGGCTCGCGAACGGCTGTCTTCGCGCGAACGGATGTCGTTGCCCGACGGAGTAACCAGCTGTTCAGTGCTGGCGGGAGAAGGTACGGCCACCGGGGCGCCCGGGGTACCGCCTGGCGCTGTCGCCTGCAGCAGGCGATCCAGCGGCAGGTACAGCAGGTTCGATCCGGAGCGGCTGTCCACCATCACCTTGGTGACGTTGGAATAGACCTGCTGCATGGTCTCGGTGTAGAGGCGGTCGCGCGTCACCTGAGGCGCCTTTTGGTATTCGGTCAAGACCGAGCGAAAGCGCTGCGCATCACCTTCGCCTTGTGCCACCACGCGGGCGCGGTAGCCCTCGGCTTCTTCCATCAGGCGCGAAGCCGCGCCCCGTGCTTTGGGGATGACGTCGCTGGCGTAAGCCTGGCCTTCGTTCTTGAAACGGTCCCGGTCGGCGCCGGCCTTCACGGCGTCGTTGAACGCCGCCTGCACCTGGTCGGGCACCTGCACGTTCTGCACGTTGACGTTGCTGATGACGACGCCAGCCTTGAGCCGGTCCATCTGGGCCTGGATGTTCTTCACCAGGTCGGCGGCGATGGCGTCACGCTGCTCATACAGCACTTGGTCGACGCGGCTGCGACCGACGATTTCGCGCACGGCCGATTCGGCGGCCTGCACCACTGCTTCGTCGGGACTGCGGTTCTCGAACAGATAGGCGCGGGCGTCGCTGCGCCGGTACTGCACGGTGAAGCGGATGTCGACGATGTTTTCGTCCTGCGTCAGCATCGACGAAGCGCGCAGGCCAGTGGCCTGGTTGACGCCGGTGCTGCCGCCCACTTCCACCGACTGCAGCTGCGTCACCGACACGGTTTCGTGCGCCTGCACCGGGAACGGGAAGCGCCACTTTAAACCGGCGTCCGAGGTGTAGCTGTACTTACCGAACGTGGTCACCACAGCTTGCTGGCCTTCCTGAACGATGAAGAAGCCGCTACCAAGCCAAACCAGACTGGCAACGACCGCGATCAGGCCAACACCGATGCCGGCGCTCTTCATATCGGGCTGGAATGACGGACCGCCGCCGCCTTCATTGCCGCCGCCGGACCGCCCCGGGCCCGTGGGCTTGCCGCCGAAAAGGCCGGTGAGCTTGCGGTTGAAATCGCGCCACAACTCGTCCAGGTCAGGCGGGCCGTCATTGCGGTTGTTGTAGATGAGCCCGTCACCGTTGCTGCCCGGGCCGCCATGACGACGCCTGGACATGCCACGCAACAAGGCGCCTGCAGCGGCGGCAACAGTGCTCAATCGCGCCTGCCAGCCAGGGGTATTGCGGGGGATCGAATCAAACATGCTCATGCCGGAGTAGGGCCTATGGTTTCAGGATCAACGTCGAACGCGCCAAAGCGCACGTCGTCAGTTGGGGTTGCGTTTCCCGCGTTCAAGCGCGCATCGATCGCGGCCTGGGCGATGGCTTGTCGTAGCGTGTCAAGGCCTACGCCACTGCGGGCGCTGACGAAGACACGGCGCCGGCGCAGGCCGGCATGCACTTCCAGCCAATCTTCAGTTTCACGCGGCTGCTGTGAATCTTCCAGCAGGTCGCACTTGTTGAAGACCAGCAACTGCGGCACGTTCGCAGCACCGATTTCAGCCAGAACACGGTCTACTTCAGCCTGCTGTTCTGCGCGCAGGGGGTTGGCAGCATCGACCACGTGCAACAACAGGTCGGCATCGGCAGCTTCTTGAAGCGTGGCTTCAAAGGCCTCGACCAACTTGTGCGGCAAGTCTCGTATGAAGCCTACCGTGTCCGACAAAGACACCGCACAGCCGGCCTGCTCAAGCCACAGTGCGCGTGTGGTGGTGTCGAGGGTGGCGAACAACTGGTCGGCGGCGTAGGTGCGCGCCTTCACCAGGCTGTTGAACAGCGTTGACTTGCCGGCATTGGTATAGCCGACCAGCGAAACGCGAAAAGTACCGCGTCGCTCGCGTGCCTTGCGTTGCGTACCGCGCTGGCGCTTGACCTTTTCCAGGCGCGCTTTCACCGACTTGATACGGTCGCCAATCATCCGGCGGTCGAGCTCGATCTGCGCTTCACCCGGGCCACCGCGGTTGCCGATGCCCCCACGCTGACGTTCCAGGTGGGACCAGCGCTTCACCAGCCGCGTGGCCACGTATTGCAGCCGTGCCAATTCCACCTGCAGCTTGCCTTCGTGGCTTTGCGCGCGCTCGGCGAAGATGTCCAGGATGAGCGAGGTGCGGTCGGCCACCGGCACGCCCAAGTGCCGTTCCAGGTTGCGTTGTTGTGCCGGGCTCAAGGCTTGGTCGAAGATCACGCCATGGGCAGCAGTCTCGGCCACCAAGGCCTTGATTTCGTCTGCCTTGCCAGAACCCACGAACAGGGCCGGGTCGGGTGCGCGGCGGTTGGCCGTGACGCGGGCAACGGCTAAGTCGCCGGCGGATGCAGCCAACAAAGCCAGTTCTTCCAGTTCGCCATCGAATCCGGAATCATTACCAAAATTCACCCCCACCAATACGGCGCGGGTGAGTTCGTGGCCGGGAGGGGCGGCTGATGCAGGATGGGAACTCAAGGCGATGATGCAGGCGTGGTGTGGTGCGGCAGGCTCGGGTGACGCGAAGCGAGGTGAACTGGCGTCACAGGGATTAAGGCGGTCAGTTGGGTCAGGGGGTTCAAGAATTACGGCGCTTCTGGTGTTTCCGTGGCGTGAAAGTTCACGGCACGGCTAGGCACAACGGTCGAGATGGCGTGCTTGTAGACCATCTGCGTCACAGTGTTGCGCAACAGCACCACGTACTGATCAAAAGACTCGATATGACCTTGAAGCTTGATGCCGTTGACCAGATAGATCGAAACAGGCACATGCTCCTTGCGGAGAAGGTTAAGAAATGGGTCCTGCAAGAGTTGGCCTTTATTACTCACGATATTCTCCGTGTTGGGTAGTTACCCGAATGAAGGCACGTTATCACACGGCCCCCGTCCGTCAGTTGGGGGGGCCTTTGTGTCAACGTGACTTGTCGTCGAACGGATTGGGGGCCGATTTCATCTCGATGCGCATGGGCGTGCCGACCAGCTTGAAGTGCTCGCGAAAGCGCCCTTCAAGGTAGCGCTTGTAAGTGTCGGTGACATGTTCCAGCGCGTTGCCATGCACGATCACCAGGGGTGGGTTCATGCCGCCCTGGTGGGCGTAGCGCATCTTTGGACGAAAGCGCCCTTCACGACGCGGGGCTTGATGTTCGACAGCGTCTAGAAGCAGCCGGGTCAGCACTGGCGTAGGCATTTTGACGGTCGCCGATGCATGCGCCTGCAACAAAGCCTTCCAGACCGCTGTCAGGCCCGTGCGCCGAATGGCCGAGATATGCAGCACTGGGGCGTACTTCAGGAAGGACAGGCGCGATTCGATCGAGCGCTGCAGCGTCTGGCGCTGGTAGTCGTCCGTGGCGTCCCACTTGTTGACCGCCACGACCACGGCACGTCCGGATTCGAGCACGTAGCCGGCGATGTGTGCGTCCTGGTCGCTGACGCCCAGGGTGGCGTCGATCAGCAGCAAGACCACGTTGGCGTCGGCTATCGCTTGCAGGGTCTTGACGACCGAAAACTTCTCGATCGCCTCAAACACCTTGCCGCGGCGGCGCAGGCCGGCGGTGTCGATCAGTTCGAACTGGCGGCCGTCGCGTTCGAACGGTACGTGGATGGCATCGCGCGTGGTGCCGGGCTGGTCAAATGCGACCAGGCGTTCCTCACCCAGCCAGGCGTTGATGAGGGTGCTCTTGCCGACGTTCGGACGGCCGGCCACAGCCAGGCGAACAGGCGCATCAACATCGGTGGCGACTTCATTTTCTTCTGGCTCGGGGAAGTCCTCCAGCGCGGCTTCCAGCAGGCTGCGAATGCCCTGCCCGTGGGCGGCCGAAACCGGATGGGGGGCACCAATGCCTAGTTCGAAGAATTCACCCAGCAGCGGCGACTCGATCATGCCTTCGGCCTTGTTGGCCGCCAGCAGAACCTTCTTCTGCGCGGTGCGCAAGTAGCGGGCGATATCGTGGTCCTGTGCCGACAAGCCGCCGCGCACGTCAACAACGAAGATCACTGCATCGGCCTCGGCCACGGCTTGTCTCGTCTGCTTGGCCATCTCGGCTACCACGCCCGTCGGCTTCTCGGGCTCGAAGCCGCCCGTGTCGACAACGATGAACTCGCGCGCGCCCAGCCGCGCGTCACCGTAATGGCGGTCACGCGTCAGGCCGGCGTAATCCGCGACGATGGCGTCGCGGCTTTTCGTGATGCGGTTGAACAGCGTCGACTTGCCGACGTTGGCCCGCCCAACGAGTGCGATGACGGGTTTCACAGCAGACGGCCAGTGCCGGGCCGCTTCCAGGCGGGCCGAGCGCCTCCCTGGGGGGCACGAGCGAAGCGACGTCGGGGCTTCGTCATTGGGGCCTGAAGGCGTAGAGACCACCCTTGCCCGTGGTCACGAGCAAAGTGGTGCCGCTCAGCGCTGGCGTGCCGATGACGCCTGAACTGTCGGTTGGCAAACGCAACTGCGCTTCTCCGCTGGTGGTGGCGAGGAAGTGCACAACGCCGTCGCTATCGCCAAAGACCACGCTGGGGCCAAGCGCCAGCGCGCCGCTCAAGCCTCGGTGCAGAAACTTTTCGCTCGTCCAGGCAACGTCGCCATTGCTGGCGCGCCAGGCGGTGAGGCGATCGCTGGCGTCGGCACCGAAGACATAGTCGGCGTCGCTGGCCACCGCGTTCAAGCCGCCAACATTGCGTGACCACAGCACCGTGCCCTTGGCCGCATCGGCGCAAGCCACGGCTGACTGGAAGGCGCGTGCACAGACGCGGTCGCCCACGCGCGCCACCGGGCCTACCAGGTCAGCCAGGCGTTCAACTTCGTTCGTGCCGCGCGGCGAAGCCAGCGGCACTTCCCACTGCACCGTGCCACGCAGCGGGTCGATGCCAGCCAGGCGCGCGCCCTGCCCCAACAGCAGGGTGTTGCCAAAGGCCGCCAGCACGCTGGCTTGCGAAAGCGTGAGCGGGTCGCCAGGGCGTTGCAGGGTCCACAGGCGGCGGCCGTCCAGCACGTCGAAGGCATGCACCGCGCGGTCAACGCCCTTGACGAACACACGCTCACCCGCCACCAGGGGCGGGGTGACAACGGCCGAGGGCACG
>JBBQAW010000056.1:0-16865 GCA_038316815.1 Burkholderiales bacterium | reverse complement strand
GAGGCCCGCGCTGCAGCCCTGTCGCTGCGGCGCGGCGCGCGTTTCGAAGATGGCCAGACAGGACAGCACGTGATGTATTTCGAAACCGGCCAGGGCAGCGCGCTGTCTGCCGGCGGCCACCATGGCTGCGACCAGCAAACCATCGAAGCCCGCGCCTACGCCGTGGCGCGCCACTTCCAGCCACTGCTGGTGAACACGGTGGTGGGCTTCATCGGGCCGGAATACCTGTACGACGGCAAGCAGATCACGCGCGCCGGGCTGGAAGACCACTTCTGCGGCAAGCTGCTGGGCCTGCCCATGGGCTGCGACATCTGCTACACCAACCACGCCGAAGCCGACCAGAACGACATGGACGTGTTGCTGACGGTGCTGGGCGTGGCCGGCTGCAGCTTCATCATGGGCGTGCCGGGTTCTGACGACGTGATGCTGAACTACCAGAGCACCTCTTTCCACGACGCCCTGTATGTGCGCCGTGTGTTGGGTCTGCGCCCCGCGCCCGAGTTCGAAGCCTGGCTTGAACGCATGGGCGTGTTCCAAAAAGGCGCCGTGGGCCAATTGGTGAACCATGCCGCGGGCCTGCCACCGGCCTTTGAACGCGCCCTGCCCGGCCCGAAACCTGGATGAACACCGATGACGCCCCACCCGCGCCGGTCGTGCCCAACCCCTGGCACGAACTGCGCGCCTTCACGCCAGCGCGCATTGCACTGGGCCGGGCCGGCATCAGCCTGCCCACTGCCCCGCAACTGGCATTTCAGCTCGCCCACGCCCAGGCGCGTGACGCCGTACACCGCCCGCTGGACGTGCATGCCCTGTGCACCGAACTCACCACCCTGGGCCTGGCCACCCTGCCCCTGCAAAGCGCGGCCGCGGACCGCGCTGCCTACCTGCAACGGCCAGACCGCGGCCGACAGCTAGACCCCGATTCGCGCCGCCAGCTGCAAGCCTGGCGCGCAGCGCAACAGGCGGCTGGGCAGCCTGCTGCCGACGTGGCCCTGGTGCTGGCCGACGGGCTTTCCTCGCTGGCCTTGCAGCGCCATGCCGTGCCTGTGCTGACCGCCCTGGTGCCACTTCTGGGCGCCGGTTGGACGCTGGCACCGGTGGCAGTGGTGGAACAGGGCCGCGTGGCCATTGGCGACGACGTTGGCGAAGCGCTGGGCGCGCAGATGGTCGTGGTGCTGATCGGTGAACGCCCGGGTCTGAGTTCACCCGACAGCCTGGGTCTGTACATCACCTGGTCACCCCGCGTGGGCCTGAGCGATGCACAGCGCAACTGCATTTCGAACGTCAGACCCGAGGGCCTGCCCGCGGCCGACGCAGCCCGGCGGCTGGCACATCTGCTGCAGACAGCGCGCCAGCGCCAGATCAGCGGCGTGGCGCTGAAGGACGACAGTGAGGTGCTGGTTGCAGCACCGTCGGCGCTGCCCGGCTTCCTGCAGGGGCCAGCGCCGGCTTGACTTCCATCACGGTGTGGGGTGCAGAGCCGCACGGTGGCGGGTGACGCTTGGCAAGCGGCAGGTCAAGCCCCAAAGCCGGTCTGGATTGAAGTGGTCGAGACGCTCAGCGGTAGTCGTCTTCAAGCTGATGGCGCACGGCGATCACTAAAACCTGAGCTGGCGGCTGGACGTCGAAAAGCCCGACATACCCTGTCCACAGCTGAGCGTTCATTAGTCCAACTCGCAGTCGCAAAGCGGACAGGCTGAAGACGATCATGATCCTCAACGATCCGCGCGTCCGCCGGCTACATCGGCGTGGCTCGATGTCAGGGTTGAATGGCTGGTCTTTGACTTACGGAGTAAGCCCAAAAATAACGAGGCTAATTTAATGAACCAGAAGCCACCATGTCGACGCTTGTTGTCTCCTCGAAAGGCCAAATCGTGTTGCCGGCCGCGTTGCGGCGTCGGCTCGGCATGGGTGCAGGCGCCAGGATCGAGGTGCTGGAAGAGTCGGACGGGCTGAAGCTGCGCGTCGTACGGGTGGTCGCTGCGGCCGACATATCCGGGATGGCAGGCATGGTCAAGGCTCCGGCGCGCGGCGCTCCACGCCGGCTGGAGGACTTCGACCCTGCGTCGCTGCTGACCCGTTCGCGGCGCGGCAAGGCATGAAGGCCCTGGATACGAACGTGCTGGCGCGGTTCTTCGTCGACGATGCCGACGACGCGCAGGCTGCCAGACAGCGACCTGCCGCCGTTGCGGCGCTCTCCGAACGATCGTTCGTCTCAGTGACCGTGTTGCTGGAATTTGAGTGGGTCATGCGTGGGTTCTATGAACTGCCGACAAGGAACATTTCCCGCGTAATGCGGGCGCTCGCCAGCCTCCAACACATCACGCTAGAAGACCGCGACGCAGTCTTGGTGGCGCTCGACTCGTTCGACAAGGGTCTCAATTTCGCTGATGGGCTTCACCTCGCGCGCAGTTTGCGTGCGTCCGGATTTTTGACATTCGACCGACGACTGGCGAGACGGGCAAAGTGTCTCGTGCTGGCGCCGCCGGTGGTGTTGCTGGCCTGAAGTTGCTGGCCTGAAGTTGCTGGCCTGAAGGTGCTGGCCCGAGGTCGCTGGCCTGAAATTGCTGGCCTGAAATTGCTGCCACGCCATCTATCGGTCGGGCGTTGAATTTTCCGCGGAGAGTCGGCAGTAGAGCGTATCCTGACCCAAGCAGCGAGCGCCAGAACGGCACAGCGCGATGCGAAACAGCAGGGATGACACATGTTTCGTGAAGTTCGACCCTCACCCGCATTGCGCGGCGTCGTTGACCGCTTCTGGCTGTGCGCCGATGCACTCAATCCTACTTCGGCCGCCCCGTTCGAGGTGTTGCCTGACGGGTGCGTAGAGCTCGTGTTTGCCCTCGGTAAGGCGCGGGGTCAGATGCTGGCTTTTGGCACAGCAACCCAAGGCAGATGGTTTCCCACGCAACCAGGCACTGTCTATTTGGGCATGCGCTTGCGGCCGGCGCGTCTGGGCGGCCTGATTGACGCCAAAGCCGATAGCCTGACCGATCGACACCATGAGCTCGATCGCCTGGGTGAAATGCGCGCCGATGACCTGCTGGCGCAGTTGTACGAGGCAGGTTCGCTTGAGTCGCAGGTTGCTGCGCTGGAGCAGCATGTGCGCCAAGCATGGCGCGCACAGCCTCAGCTTGCCGGGCTCGACCGAGCGGTAGCGGCCGTTCAACGCCACGCGGGCGACATTCGCGTGGAGCAACTGGTCGAAGACGCCTTGCTCAGTCGGAGGCAACTTGAGCGGCAATTTCGAGCTGCTGTCGGCCTGACGCCCAAGCAGTTCTGTCGCGTCGTTCGCTTCCAGCATGTACTTGCCAAGCTGCGCGACGGTCAGCTCAATCGCGCGGCCTTGGCTGCCGAACTCGGGTTTACCGACCAATCGCACTTGCGACGCGACTTCAAGTTGCTGGCCAACCGCGCTCTCGCCGCTGTGTGACACAACCATGTCGCATTTTTACTAGGCGCAGCTTGCGCTGCTTCGTAGAGTTGTCACCACTGAGGTGAATCTATGAAATTGAATCCCGGCGTCATTACACGACATCTGGCCGAGTCCAAGGCCTTTTATCAACGGCTCGGCTTTGAGCTGATCTTCGAAAACGATTGGTATGTGTTGTTGCAGTTGAACGGCCAAAAGCTGGCCTTCATGAAGCCCGATCTCGACTTCCAGAAGCCCATGTTCCAGCGTGAGTATTCCGGCCACGGCTTATGGCTAACGATCGAGCTGGACGACGTGGACGCGGCCTTCGAAAAGGCCAAGGCGGACGGCATTGAGATTGAATTCGAGCCCTTGGATGAGCCGTGGGCCGATCGCCATTTCGCGGTGCTAGACCCGAACGGCATCCCCGTGGACTTCGTGCGGCATACGCCGCCGCAGGCGTCATGAAGCGCGTAAGGCACGTGAAGTCACAACTCGCCGCGTTGAGGAACATCGGCGCAACCATCGAGCAGCGCTTGAATGCCGTTGGCATTTACAACCCCGAAGATCTGCGCCGGGTCGGATCGGCTGAGGCCTTCTTGAAGATGCAGGCGCAAACGGCTGGCAAGCTACCCGTGTGCTACTACCTGTATTCGCTGGAGGGCGCGCTGACCGGCCGTCACTGGGATGACGTACCGGCGGCGACGAAAGCCTTGCTGTTGAAAGATGTAGGCCGAGCGTAGATGTTTGCTTGCCGCCGTTGACGGTTGCGTCACGCATCACTCAGGCCTTCTTGCCAAACACCACCACGTGCTGCCACGGCAGCGATGCAACGGTGCGTTGCCACACCAGCGGATGCACAGCGGCTTCGCGCTTGATCTGCGCTTCGCTCATCTTGTGCAGGGGCTTGATGGGCACCTTGCGGTCCTCGGCCTTGTATTCGACGAATACCACCTGTCCATTGGGTTTCAGCGCGCGCACGATGCTGGCCAGCACTTCGAACGGGTGGCTCAGCTCGTGATAGACATCGACCATGATGGCCAGATCAACGGTGCCTGCGGGCAACTGCACATCTTGCTCGGCACCCAAGCGGGCCTCGATGTTCGTGATGGCGGCCTCGCGCGCCAGGCGCTGCAGCATCGTCACCATCTGCGGCTGCACATCGACGGCCAGCACCCGGCCTGAAGGCGCCAGAGCGCGCGCCATTCGGCGCGACAAGTACCCAGTACCCGCACCGATGTCTGCCACCACCATGCCAGGCTGAAGGGCCAGTGCCTTGAGCAACAGATCGGTGCGTTCTTCCTGTTCGCGTTCGCTACGTTCCAGCCAGCCCGCGGCTTGCCAGCCCATGACACTGGCGATCTCGCGCCCCATGTAGCGCTTGCCAATGCCGTCTGCGCTGGCAGCGGCAAGGGTGTAGCGCTCAGCGAACGCAGCAGGTGTGCCCGACGGGGTTTGTGCAACCGCCCCGCGCAACCCTGCGCTGGCCAGCACCGCCCCTGCACACAGACTTTGCAGCGCAGCACGGCGGCTTCGAAGCGGGGCTTGAACGGCAGTAACAGCGATCGTCATGGAGAGCAAGGTTTTCCGGTGATGCCTGATTGAAGCAGACCCTGGGCCCGCATGCGAAGTCAGCCGCGATGTCCCTGTATGCCAAGCGGGCACGATGCCGGCCACCGGACTGGCGCCGCTGTTTGCGGGTGCTTGCTCAGCTTCCGATGAACATCACCCAGGGCACGCCCACAAGCATCAACACGAGCCGGAAGATCAGCCCCAACACGGCGCCCATCCCCCAACAGTCGACCGACGGCAGGTAACCCGAGCCGTAATACACCTGGATGGGCCCCGTGCCGTAAAGCCTGACGATGCCCATCAGCCCGAGCGTCAGGCACCACAACAGCGCGAATTGCGGCATGTTGATGCCGGGCACGGTGGACCCCGCGGCAAGCACCACGGGCAGCATCGCCGTGACATGCGCCGTGACGCTGGCAGACAGGTAATGCGCCAGGAATAACAGGACCCTGAAGAACTGCACCAACAGCGCGAGCATGGCCGAGGTGGGCGAAAAGCCGGTCAGATGCGAAGCCGTCAAATCGGCCACCCGCTTCGCAGACGCGGTGCAGTCTTGGCCATCACCTTGAACCAAGTGATGCTGTGGATCACGACAAAAACAAGCGCGACCGGAAGCAGCCCGATGGACCAAGGCGTGTCGAGCGCCGCGCGCCAGGCTTCGAGAGCCACCTCACCCGCACCAGGCAGGCCAGACCGGCAAGCAACACCAGCGCGTAGCCCGCCAGCCACAGCGCCGGGCCTTCACGCACCCTGTAGCGCACGAACCAGGGGCTCTTGCGCCACCAGTCGGCCATCGGCCGCACGCAGGTTCGGGTCGCGGGCTTGAATCGGCACATTTCCTTGCTTCCTTGGGCTGCAACGGCAAAGCCAGGCTCACGTAGTCGAGCGTGCTGTTGACCTTGTGCTGGTTGATCGCATGCGCCGGGTCAACGCCCCTCGGGCAGACCTCGGTGCGGTAGCCCACCAGGGTGCAGCCCCACACGCCTTGCTCGGCATTGGACACATCGGCGCGGGTGGCCCAGCCCTGGTCTCGAGGTTCGACAGATTCAAGCTTGTTCAGGAAGTCGGGAAGCCCTGCGAAAGCCGGTCGCGCGGGCCCATTTCCATGGGCTTGGGCCGCGGCCAAGGCTCGGGCGGGCCCAGGCCGTAGTCTTGCAGGTAGCGGTCGCCGTTCTTGTTGGTCGGATGGGGCCTTCGCCGCGACAACCTTCGGTAATCAAGATTCCCGTGCCCGGCACCGCCGTCGGGTGGTGCTGCACGAACTGCATGCCGCGCAACGCCACGCTTTAATTCGGCCACGAAGAATTCGTCAAAGCGCTGAATCTCCGGGTAACGCGGCAAGGTCTTGAACAGCATGTACGGCATGTGTAAGACGCTCTTGTCGGCGGCGAACCAGGTGCGCTGCACCTTCAAGCCGCCGAAAAAGCGCACGTTGATGCCGCCGTCGTCTTTGCGGCTCCACCGGCAGCCCCGGTGTTTCAGCTGCACCATCTCTTGCTTGCAGGGTTCGACGAAAACGAGCACCGCGTCTTGATCGCACAACCAGTCGCCGCCGGAGAGGGTGTCGTCGAAGTGCTCGTCCGGCGAATCGTCGCCGCGGATGACGCCGCCCAACCGCCTTCAGCCGCCCTCAGCCGCCACCGTGTGGCTGCGCATGGGCACCACCTTCGAGATCAGCGCGACGCGCAAGCCGCGGTCGGCTTCATGCGCAGCAATGGCGGCCCGCAGGCCAGCACCGCCCGCTGCGCCACCAGCACATCGCAGTCGATGACCACGATGGCGTCTGTTCTCAAACTCATGTCATGGTTGCACGGCCATCACTCTCATGATCGGAACCCCCGCCTGGTGCCGCTTTGGACTCCCGGCGCAGCCATGGACGCGGCAGCTCTCTCATCTCGTGAACTCGGCAGATTCCTTTAATGACATCAGTGAACGCCGCACCCAAGTCTTGACAGTCCCTAACGGCTGGTCCATCTGCAGTGCCACTTCTCGATGACTCAGCCCACCATAGATGGCCAAGGCCAGACTTTGGCGCTGCAACGGCGGCAGCGCGCCCAGCCAACGTCTAACCATCGTGGCGTGCTGCTGCCAGATCAGCTGCTCCATCGGCCCGGCATCGGGCGACGCAATCACGTCGAATGGGTCGCTTTCGTCGCTTTCATCGGTTGCGGCGTGCATGGCCTGTTGCGGACGAGCCTGCTTGCGCTTCAAACTGTCAATAGCGCCGTGTCTTGCGATGCTGGTCAGCCAATGGGTCACTTGACCCCGGCTGGGGTCGAACTGTCTGCACTGGTACCAAACCTTGACGTAGGTTTCCTGAAGCACTTCTTCGGCCTCAGCCTGGTTGCTGTTGATTCGAAGGATGGTTCCAAAGAGACGTTTGCTCGTGTGAACGTAAAGGCTTCTGAATGAAATGGCGCAGCCATCGGCCGACAGGCGCAGCAGCGCTGCCAACTCGTCAACAGGTTCCTGGGTGATGACACAACTCATGTTCGTCCTTGATGCGCTTGCGGCGCCCTGATCTGGAAAAAAGTTTTGTTGGCAATCGGAGTTCCCGGTCTTCCCTCAGCAGCCTGCAGTGACACGAGTGCGGCCATTGCCCGCTGATTTGCCACCGGGCAGCCTGCCTTGCGGCTTCCCGTCGTCGAGGCATCGCTTCCGTCGGCGCAGAACAACATCGGTTTGGTGCGGCGCCAGCTGATGGACCAGCCTTTGACGCGGCGCGAATCGATCGGCCGGCCCCGGGCGGCGATGCTCAGCACGAATGCCGAAACCCGTGTTGCACCGGGCTGGCTGGCTGCAAGGTTGCAGGAACTGGCCACCGGCTGCGACGCCGTTGGCGGCGGGACAGTGACCGACGACAGTGTTCGCCCTTCGCCCGCCGGCTTGCGCATTCAGGACTTCGACACGGCCCATGCCTTGCAGCGTCACGGCTGGCCAGCTTGCTCGATCCGCAGCCCTTCGATCCCTGGCCTTGCCATCACCAGCACTTCGGCGCCAGCCTGGCGGCGACCGCGCACGCCAACCGCCTGGCGGGTGCCGCACCGGATGTGCCTGATCTTGAAGACGAGGCGCTCGTTCGCGCGCTGGGGCACGCAGACCTGCGGGTGCGTCACAGCCCGCACGTGCGGGAGCTCACGTCCAGCCGGCTCGGTGGGGGCGCCGCTGCGCCCAGCGGCTTCCGGAAAGGGCGGCCGATTGCCGGCGCATGGACGACGGCATCGACGACCCACATCTGCCATCCGCCAGCGTCGTCGCGCGCCGCTACCAAGGCGCGCCTGACGCTGCCGACGCTGGACGCAGAGGTCTTGGCGCCTTGCGTTTACCAGCGTCCTGGAGATTTGGACACCAGCCACAGGCCTGCCGCGTCCCCGGGTGTTCCAGACGCCGAACAAATGCCCGGCTGCGGCGTCAGCGAAGTAGCACGCTGCGTGTTCAGACGCTTCCGGCGATTGGATCAGTGCCAAGGCGTTGACATGGCCTTCATCAAGGCGCCCGAACGGCAGGATGCCCCGCCCAAGATACGCCAGCACATGCAGCGGCGGCAGCCAATGAGCGCGCGCGTTCAGCGCTGCACTACCAGCGCTTTGCGGCAGAGTTGCGGTCAGCAGTTCGCAGCTTCGCAGCAGCCCGAGAGACTGCTCGCGCCGCTTCAGGCAGAGCCAGCGCGCGGCAGCGCCAGGAAGAAGCGCAGCATCTCGGCCGAGGCATCGGGTCCGCTGGCATCGGTGTACGTGCCGCTCTTGCTGCCGCCGGCCCAGGCATGACCTGCACCGTGCACGGTCCACGACTCGACCCGGGTCTGGCCGGCTGCGTCGACATGCACCGTGCGGCTGTAGCGACGCCCGCCTGCAGGCGCAGCTTTTTCAGTGCGGACCCGCAGGGCCGCGCCCGTTGCGGCCGATGCATGTGCGTTTGTGGCCTGTTGGGCAATCTCGATGCTGTTGGACAGTTGAACGGTGTGGTCGCGGTCGCCGTGAAAGACGATGGTCGGCACGGCTTGCGCGGCGCGCGAGCCTTCTCTGCGCGATGTGGTGGCGGGGTTCGACATGGTCTTGGGGCCGGCGATTCCGCTGCGTCCGCCCTTCATGGCTGCCAGCGCCGACGGGATGTCGTGCGCGCTGCCGTACGGCAAGCCGGAATGCGCTCCGACGCCTGCAAACAGTTCAGGGTAGGTCTGGCCCAGGATGACCGCCATGGCCGCACCCGCCGAAAGCCCCGCCACGAAGATGCGGCGTGGATCGACGCCGTGGCGTGCGGCCACCTCGCGCACGATGCCGGCAATCAACGCGGGTTCGCCCGCATCGCGCACCTGGTCTTGCGCCTTGAACCAGTTCCAGCACTTCGACGGGTTCGCGCTTGCTGCCTGTTCGGGATAGACGACCAGAAAGCCGTGTTCTTCGGCCAGGCGGTTCATTCGAGTGCCCGCTGCGAAGTCATCTGCGGTCTGGGTGCAGCCATGCAGCATCACCAGCAGCGGCGGCGCCGCCAAAACCCGAGCGGGCACATACAGCTTGTAAACGCAGGTGCGGCCTGGCTGGGCGTACAGGCAAGCCTCAAAGCTGCCGCTGGGTGGCTTCGGCTCGTCCGCCCTTGGCGGTCGGGCCGGTTCAAGCGTCAAGTCTGTTCGAGCTTCGACGGTGCGTGCCACGACATCGACGAAGTTCTGACCCGCGGCAAAACCACCCTTGTCTGCTGTGATTCCCGCACTGGCAAGCGCACTTCGGATCGTTTCGTTGATGGCATGCGCGTCATAGGACGGCACTCGAAAATTGAACAGTGGTTTCATGGGCGATGACCGGTTGTCAGCGTGGGAAAGAGTTCAGTGGATGCGGTCGGACAAGGCGCGCCGTACGGCAGCACTGGCCTGGAAAGCGCCCAGCACGGTGACGGATTCGATGGCAGCGCGCGCCAGCTCGGGGCTGACGTCGTCTGCGATGCGTGCCAGACCGACGACCTGCACCTGCAGCCGTTGGCCCGCTGCCAAGGCGCGTTCAAGATCGGCCCGGCTGTAGTGCTGCAGCCCAACGGTCAAGGTGCGACGCGCCACGGTTTGCCTGACAGTGTCGGCATGCAGCGCAAGCTGGTTGCGAAGCGCCGTCCTGATGAGGTCGGACCGATTCGAATAGAAGCCCTCTTGCACGAGCAGGTCGACGTGCCCCAGGTCAACGACGCCAACGTTCACCGTCATCTTTTCTGTCTCACCTGCTCGCTGCCGCGGTTCCAGCCCTGTTGTACTTGTCATTCCATCCACCTGGATTCCAATTGGAATCTAATTGGAACACATATCGGCTGAATGCTGCGACGCGGTCCCACACGGGCATCGCGCTTGCCGCAAGCCAGGGACATCGCCAGCACCAACCCAGGCAGCCGCGTGACCCAGACCCGTATGCCCCCGCTGCCGCAGCGCATCGACCTGCTTGAGGTTTACAAAGCCAAACGCAACTTCGCGCGCACGCCAGAGCCGCAGTCGCAGCCACAAGCGGGCAAAGAGGTGGCTGCGCCCGGCGCCGGGCCAGCGCTTTTCGTTGTCCAGAAGCATTGGGCCAGCAGCCTGCACTACGACTTCAGGTTGCAGCTTGACGGCACGTTGAAGAGTTGGGCGGTGCCCAAAGGCCCGAGCCTGGACCCCAAGATCAAGCGCATGGCGGTTCAGGTTGAAGACCATCCCATCGCGTACGCGGCTTTCGAAGGAAGCATTCCTGCCGGGCAATACGGCGCTGGCAAGGTAGTCATTTGGGACGCTGGCACCTGGACGCCTTTGGGTGACCCGCTGCAGGCCTACCGAGACGGCAACCTGAAGTTCGTGTTGCAAGGTCACAAGCTGCAGGGCAAGTGGGTGCTGGTGCGCATGAAGGGCCAAGGCGATAAGCAAAACGCCTGGTTGCTGATCAAAGAGACCGACGCCTGGGCCCGCGCATCGGCCGACTTCAGCGTCGTCGACGAACAGCCAGACAGCGTGCAGCCACTGGGCCTGCTGCACGCCGGGGTCGCGGCGCAGCCTGCACCGGCTGACATGGCACCCCCGGGAGTCGCAGCGGAATTGCCTGAAGCACTGTCGCCGCAGCTGGCCAGCCTGGCCACGCGGCTGCCTGCTTCGCCTGAAGACTGGCTGTACGAAATCAAATTCGATGGCTACCGAATGCTGGTGCGAGTTGAGCATGGCAAGGCCCGCTTCTTGACGCGCAACGGCCACGACTGGACAACCAGGCTGAGCCGTCTGCGCAAGACCATCGAGGCCCTGAAGTGGCCGCCAGGCTGGTATGACGGCGAGATCGTCGTGCCCGACGATCAAGGCATTCCAGACTTCGACGCATTGCAGCAAGCGTTCGACGCGGGCAGCACTGGCGAGATCGTGTTGTATCTGTTCGACCTGCCGTACTTCGATGGCCAGGACTTGCGCTCACAGGCACTGGAGCAGCGGCGGGCGCTGCTCAAGAGCCTGCTGGCGAGTGCACCCCAAGACCTTGTGCGCTTCAGCGACGACTTCGACGCAGCGCCAGACGGCATCGTCGACTCGGCTTGCAGGCTGGGCCTGGAAGGCATCATCGCCAAGCGACGCAGTTCGCGCTACCAGTCTTCGCGGTCGCAGGACTGGATCAAGCTGAAGTGCGGTCTGCGCCAGGAATTCGTCATTGGCGGCTACACCGACCCGCAGGGCACCCGCGAAGGCTTCGGCTCTTTGCTGCTGGGCGTGCACGACGCCAAAGGCGCGCTGCAGTACGCCGGCAACGTGGGCAGCGGGTTCAGCCAAAGCGGCCTGAGGGCATTGAAAACAACGCTGGCTGCCCAGGCCCAAACCGCCAGCCCGTTCAGCGGCCACCCGAAGATCGAAGGCAAGCCGCACTGGATTGATCCCACGCTGGTCGCAGAAGTTTCCTTCGCGGCCTGGACGCGGACTGCCCGAATTCGGCATGCGGTGTTTCGTGGTCTGAGAACCGACAAGGATGCCAGCACCATCGTGCGTGAGAAGGCGCTGCGTGTGAAGTCGCTGCTTTCGAAACCGGATGGCTCGAAACCGGAGAGTCCAAAGCCAGAACGTTCAAACCCCGCGATGGCAACTTCCAGCCCCAGCCTGCCAGGTTCTCGAAAGACGACGAAGCAGGCACACATCACGAACGCGCAACGGGTCATCGACGCCAGCACCGGCACCACCAAGCTCGACCTGGTTCGCTACTACGGCGTCGTCGGCAACCTGATGATGAAGCACCTGAAGGGGCGCCCTGTTTCGCTGGTGCGAGCGCCCGAGGGTGTAGCTGGGCAGCAGTTCTTCCAGAAGCACGCCGAGACCGACAAGCTGCCCGGAATGCGCGAACTCGGCCCGGCTTCGAGCGGGGGCCGTGCCGCCATGTTGGAGATCGTCAACGCCCAAGGTTTGCTGGCGGCGGCGCAGTGGAACGTCATTGAATTCCACACCATGAACGCGGGCGCCGCATCACTTGAACACCCGGACAGGATGGTGTTCGACCTCGACCCGGGCGAGGGCGTGGCCTGGGCCCAGATGCAGGAAGCAGCCCAGCTGATGCACATTTTCCTGACGCAACTGGGCTTGCCATCGTTCCTGAAGACCAGTGGCGGCAAGGGCCTGCATGTGGTGGTGCCCGTTCGCAGAGTGCATGACTGGGGCACGGTGAAAGGCTTCTCGCAAGCCATCGTGCGCCACATGGCGCAGACGATTCCGCAACGCTTTGTGGCCAAGAGCGGGCCCGGCAATCGTGTCGGCAAGATTTTCATCGACTTTTTGCGCAACGGCCAAGGCGCCACCACCGTTTGCGCCTGGTCGGCACGCGCCAGGCCTGGGCTGGGCATCTCGGTACCCGTAGCGTGGAACGAACTGCAGTCGCTGCACGGCGGCAACCACTGGACCGTGAAAACGGTGCACAAGCGCCTGGACGTGGGCAACGAGCCATGGAAGAACTACGCCAAAGCGGCGCGCAGTCTGACAGCGGCCATGGCAACCATGGAATACAAATTGCCATCCGAGTCCTCATAGCCAGATTTCTTTCGCGCCTTCGACTTTCGGCACAGCGCCTTCCCAGAAGTCTGCATCCAACGCGTGATCTGGAAAGGCGCCATCAGCTTCGGTCTGGTCCAATTGCCCGTGGCCCTGTACCCGGCTTCCCAATCCGTCGACATCGACTTCGACTGGCTCGACAAACGCTCGATGGACCCGGTGGGCTACAAGCGCGTGAACAAGCGCACGGGCAAAGAGAAGCAGAGCGACAACATCGTCAAGGTTATTGGGCAAGACGATGGCTGGGCTCGATCGCGAAATCGTTCTATCGCCATGCCATCGGGCATCTGATGGCCGACCCGCCCAGTCTGTTGGCGGCTGGTGTCTTCTACCTGTTCCTACCCACTGGGCGTCATGCTTTTCGCCGTGGCACCCACCGCCTTGTACGGGGGTGAGGCCGCGGCAGAAGATCTGCACTGGTCGCGCGCAGTGCTGACAAGGTCCTCTTTTCGGCTTGTTTTGCCTGCGCCACCTGCGACCTCAGCAACATGGCCACGCTGCGTGACTGGCCGCTGCGGCTGACTTTGGTCGACATCGCTTGGGGTACGGCGCTCACCGCCGCCGCTGCGCCTGCGGGTCGTCGGGCGCTGGGGCGAATGGCATGAGCCCGGCGCTGGGGCGCATGGCATAAGCCCGGCGGTCTCGCCTCATGCCGTCCTACGGCAAGCTGCGCACTTGTCTGGGCTCTCACTGCGAGGCAGCGCCCCACACTACCTGAACCTTAACCAACATTACGAGACAAATCATGGGCAAATATTTTCTGGCTTGGCTTTTGGGTGTGCCGGGCATCTTGCTGCTGCTGCTCTATTTCTTCTTCCGTTGAGGGACGCTGACATGTCTACCAGTACACGGGACGCTACGACGGTGCCCGGCTCGCCACAGGCGCAACTCGATGCGCTGATGGATGCTGAACGTGCGGCAAACGCACAAGAGCCGCGCAACTTCAAAGAGGACGCGTTGACGGACAAGATGCTCAGCGTCGAGCCCGATGGAACGGGCCCGACCCCGACCCAGACTTTCGACACCGACGCTGACCGCAAGGCAGGGTCGGGCAACGCCAAGGCCTGACTACAGCGTGGCGCAGGCGCTGGTTCACGCTGCCGCTTGTGACACACACGTTGCGGTGATCGGCTTCGCAAGGAGCGACGCTCATGGCTCCTTGCAGGCGTCGGCGATCCAAGAACATGCCATGACTGATTTTGACGACCAGGCCCCTGACAAAGGCCGCCAGCACTGTCGAAATCGTTGACGCTGTTGGGTTTGGGCCGGCTGCTGGCCGCGGCTTTCAGTCGCGTGCGCAGCATGCGACATCGCTTGCGTAGCAGCACCGAAGCCGGCGAACCCAAACTCCTTCAAACCTGGGAACACGAAGGGGGCGGGTCCCACCTCGAAGCGGCCGAAGCCAGATACTTGGAAGGCGGTGTCCGCCCCCTCGCCGGTACCGCGCATAGACTGGGTCGAGACGATGTCAGGTGTTTGCGCACGCCCTGCACGTCCCGTGCCTGAAGGCTGGACCGTACGATGCCATAGCGGCTTCTTGGACGCGCATGTGCCTGACTTCATCAGCGGCCCACATCGAAAGAGCGCGGCGCGGTACAAAGCTACGCAAATCGACGCCCATTAGACGGCGCCCTAAGGCGGTCATCCACGAGCAGCCAGGGCGCCAGAAAAGCTTGCAGACAGTTTCATTGTGCAGGTGTGACTGAGGTCACCGGCATCACCGCCATCAAATCCTAGCTTCCTCAGAAGCTTCAAGGCGAACCCCGCAATGGCTTAGGCCCAAGGTAGAGGGGGCTGACGCTATAGGATCACGTATCGGGCTGTGTTCACCTGGCAGCACAGGGTCGTTGATCTCTGGCGGGGTCTGGTCAGGCGGCACTTCCGGCGGCATTTCCGGTGGTGGTGTCGGCGACGGCCCATCGGGCCCCTGCCCAGGCAGGCCGGGGTGGGGTGTAGGCGGCAGCGGAACGACATCGGGCACCGGCTGCGGCACATGCAGGTGCTGCGAACGGCGCGACCTCATCAATAGTGCCGGCAGTCTCGGCTGGAAGTTCATCCAGTTCGCCTGTGGGCCTGGTAGTTGCGTCGGAAAATTTGACTGGTTCATGGCGCGCTCCTGGGGGCAGTTTGGCAAACGGCATGCCCTGCAGCGGGATGACGCGGCGCGGCACGCCCCAGACCACCTGGCTCCTGGCTCCTGGCGCTGCAGTTGAACTCTGCCCGGAACGCGAATTGCCCGGACGGCACGACGGTGGTTCAACGGCGTCTGATGTGGGAAACACCATGCCCACCCGCATTTCTGACGATGACGAACAAAACGACGACGACCCGGACCTTGGCCAGGAAGACGCCATCGAACTACTGAGCGACGACCCTATCGAAGTGCAGCAGTTGTTTGTTGACTACGACAGCCTGGTCGACGACATGGCAGATGCCGCCGAGCGCGAAAGCCTGGCGCGGGAAATCTGTGCTTTGCTGACTACCCACGCGCCGATCGAAGAAGAAATCTTTTATCCGGACGCGCAGCAGGTTTTGCACGGCGAAGACTTGATCGACCTTGCCCTGGCCGAGCACGCCAAGGCCAAGCAGTTGATGGCCGAGGTCGAGGCCACCTCGGCAAACGAAGCTGGCTACGATGACCGTGTGCGCCAGCTAGCGCTAAGCCATCAACAAGCATGTCAGGGAAGAAGAAGAATCGCTTTTCGTGCTCGTGACCAACGCCGGGCTGGATAGGCGAGGCGTCGGCCGTCAGCTCTTTGACCGACGCGAAGAACTGCTGGCTGAACTAGATGTCGATTGACAAGCGCACATGCGGCCGCCTTGCGCCACAAGACGCCGGCAGGCATCAGGCGCAAGGCGAGGGCTGCCGGAATGCTGCGCTATGAACGCGGTTTCATCTCGCGCGTTTCTTCCAGCGGACTTGAGGCGTCCAGATGCGCGCCCTCGGACACGCCAACGCCCAAACGCGACACCGGCTCGCCGCCCAGCCAGCCCATGAAAAGAACCAGGGCCACGCCCAAGTAGGAAAGCACCAGAGCCAGGACGCCGGCTGGCTCAGGCGGCCCTGGACGCAATACCCAGCTGGCGATGAACAGCGCCAGCAACACCATATTGCCAATGCCGTGCATGAAGCCGATGCGGGCTGCGCGTGTGCGCGGCGGAATGGCCATCAGGTCCATCAGCCCAAAAGGTGCAGCCACCAGGCTACCGATGATTCCGCCGGCCACCATCCGGTAAGCCACGGCGCCCATCGTCGGGTCTCCCGTGAACAACGCCACGGCATCGAAGATCGCTGCCCCGCCCAGCAAGCCGAGCGGAATCCCGACGAGGGTTTGATGGATCGGGTGTCCGAACATTTTTGCTTTGCTTTCCATGGGATGACTTTTGGCTCACGGCAGTCTCTTGGATTTCAAGCGCGAGCAAAGCCGCCCCCAGGCCATGGTGGCAACACACACGCCCTGGACAGGTGTCGGCATTCGGCCCGTTGCGGTCGGTCGGTTCTCGTCTATTGCGGACGTTCTTCTCGGACCCTTCGGCGTGCTGGCGTTGTCCCGGGGCTACGTCAGCCGGGTGGCCCCCTCCGCTCATGTCCTCCGAACGGGGCTGCGCCCAGTTCTCCCCCTCTACTTCGCTGCGGGGGCCACCCGACTGCCGCAGCCCGGCACCATGTTTGAGCGCGACCATGGCACGCAACCATATGTGCTGCAAAGGTGGGCTTGGCTTGGCTGCGGCGCGCACGAGAGGCGCCGAGAAGCGCAGGGCCCGCGGCCTCGCGCGCAGCGCGAGTTGTGAACTGACTCATCGCGGGTGTTTGAGCGCAGAGAGCGAAGCGAACGAAGCGAGTTCCGCGATGGGGCCGCGGGACCG
>JBBQAW010000055.1:0-17040 GCA_038316815.1 Burkholderiales bacterium | reverse complement strand
TTGTGGCGGGCGATCTCCAGCAAGCGGCTGTCCACCGGGTGCGCGATGGCCTTGGACTGCACGGTGGAGTCAACGATCACGCGCTCCAAGTCAGCCGGCTTGACGGCCTGCATGTCGACGGCGCAATCGATGGTGGCTTTGGTGTTGGATGCTCATCGTTGCCTACCTCTTTTGCACGGCGTAGAACTTGCCGGCTAGAACGGGGAACGCGATATCACCACCATTAAGCGTGGTAACCGAAGGCAGGCGGGCGCATTTACGGTTTGCGGCATCACATTCGTAGACCCGCACCACCTCGCCAGCGCCACGAAAGACTGCTAAGGAGTTGCGGCTCGGCAGGTTGGCGAACTGCAGCAGGGTTCTACCCACCATTTGCGAAGTGTCAGCACCAGCCGGCACCGGCGCAGCCGTGATGGTGATGCGCGATGTGTCCTGCGCTTCGGAGCCCAGCGCGAATACGCTGGTGCCATCCTGCAGCGTCACGCGCACCCCCGAGGTTCCAGACATCGGACTGGAGGAAGGAGTCACAACTGTCGGCACCAAGACACCCGACGCTGGTGGCGCAGAACCTGCGCCTGTATCACCGCCGCCTCCGCCGCATGCAGAAAGCAAGAGGAGCAGAAGAGTCGGAAGAAGGCTATGCCATGCGGTTAGCGCGCGGATTATTTTCATGAGAGTTCCTCCCCAAGACAGAGCGGCTCCAGGATTGGAAAGTTAGGTGCCTAAATTGTGTCCCACGGCCGCCACGGTCCTCCCAAATGACTCCAGGGATGACCCTGCCCCTGGAATCAGCGCCGGTTCACCCTTCGAGGCGCCCTTTTCGTGCTGGTTAGACAGTCGACGGTGCAACCTGCCATGCCCAGACAAACTGACTTTGATTTAACAGGCGCTGTGTGTCGACATCGACGGATTCAGCCCGAACAATCCCGCGCGCCGCCTTGCCGACGACCGCCAGCCACTGAAGCAACTGTGCCCTCCATCCGCCGCCCGGAAACTGGCCAACGAACGCGTTCAAGTCTGCGTCGACTGCGTAGGTGGTTCTGAAAATGAGTACTCGTTGGCGCGAAGGCACCACAAACTTGGTGACGGCGCTGATGGAGTTCCAGCGTCTGTCGCTGCGGAGCCTGAAAAGACATTCGTCATCCCAACTTTGCCGACTCAAAACTGCCGGCCGAACTTACCCACGGGCATTCAAAGGTGGCCCCAACTCCTCGACCATCGTCTGCGCCGCCGCCGATGTATCAACTTGCGATTCGATTAGCATTGCTAAGAACCCGAAGTTTCGCGATTGCCACTAGTTCGAGAGTTCAAGCATTATTAACAGTTTGCGTGCCAGTGGATCGGACATGCGGTAAGCCAGGAACGTCGGCTGCGAATTTGCATCCGAAAGTCATGTCTTCTCACAACTCAACACGACTATCTCCTTCACTCCCGCGACAGTACGCCCGCCCGAATGGTTTTGCTTTGCAAGTTCAAATTGAATGAAAGAATTAGGACGAACGATGAAATCTCTTTCCTCTGTGAATTGTTCCGATGCATTTACGAGAACATTTCTTGTGCGCTCCACAAGAGTCAAATCATACTTGACTGCATACCGATGCCCACTGTTGTTTAAAACCCGCATAGAATACATTGGGATTAAACCCTGAAACAGGGTCCTCTTTACCTCAGGGATGTACAGACCTTCGCATTTCGCGCGAAACTCCACAAGCGAGTCATTTTGCGATAGCTCTGACCTCCTCGCTGCTTCCAACTCCTCGCGGCTCGGTCGGCTGACCGTAACGTTCTGGGAAGTTGGTTGGGATTTCGCGCCGCTCGGTGGCGTTGGCATCGTCAAGCAGCCGCCCAGTAGTACGGGCAACATTGATACAAGCACAATGGTAAAGCTCTTTGTAAGCATAATCACGCCTCGATTTAACAGCTTCAGAAAATCGGCCAGCATTTACAATGTGGGGTCCCAGCATCGGTCCTTTGAAAGCCTAACGGACCTTCACTGAAAGGCCGTTCGTCGGAAAGTTTCCGTTGTGTCTCCCTCACTGCAGCATGGATTTGCGTTCTGGGAGCGTCCAGTCGCCGCGCCTCGTTTGGCCACGGTCACACTGGAGGGCCGTGCCCGCCTATCCTAAGGATGGACAACTGTGCACACCGACCTTGGAACTTGACCGAGCTAATGTCCAGAGCATCCGGTAACTTCCCCATACTCCGCTCGTTTCACTTGTGTCATGGTTCTACCTGAGCCGAGGAGTCTGGCCTTGGCTAGACCGGATCGCCTCATTAACTGCCGAGTTCGACGTGCCAATCACCCCCCTCGATCTGATCCTTAAACCCGCCACCAACCGTTTGGTCATCCAGGGTCGCACCTTCCAAGGGCATCGGCGTTGGGAGGCCGCAGTGTTGGCCACCCTGATTACTGGTGATCACGCTTGCGCGGCAACTGCCTGTGGTGCGGCTCAGTTCGATGTCCGGCTCGCGCCTTACGGTCAGATCCGCCCATTGACGCGCAAGCAATGGAGCCTGATCTGGCAAAGCATTCGCAACATGTGCGAAGAGGCCGGTGCTGCGGATGCGTTAGCCAGCCGGCTCTTTCATGCGCCGCGCGGTGCGACGGTCGGACCCTGGTGGTGGTGCGCTCAAGGAGGCGACAGCGTTGCGATCGAAGGTGCCGCGGCAGTGGCTGAGACGCCGCTGCCTCAACTGGCAGCGGACGGCACGGCCACTACCACCGCTGCGCTGTGCCGTCAGGTGCTGATGTGCCAGAGCTTCATCAGCGAGGGTCAGCTCAACACCGCAATGGACGCGCTCGTTGACCAGAGTGCGTGGAACGGCGCTGCGCCTGAGCTTCACGCACTCAGGCTGATCCGGCTGGCGGAAGTGCAGGCCCTGCGTCGTGACTTCAACGGGGTTGAGAAGACCCTTGAACAGGCCAGGCACCTCCTGGGGGCATCTCAGGCAGCGGCTATTCATCTCGATGGGTACCTGTCGTTGGTCCGTCAACGCGTGGCCTACGCCCGCGACCCTGTTGGCGCCTGCGAAAAGGTTCTGTCGGCGCTGACGGTGCAGATTCATCATCCGGCGCGCGTGGGGCAACCAGGTGTCGACAACCACGTTCGCGGTCTGGCGCTGAACCTGGCCGCGCTGTGCGAGCGGCGCTTGATTGAACGCCATGTAACTCAGGCCGCGCGGCCAGTGCTGGAAGCCCACGCCCGGCGCGCTATGCGATATTGGTCTGCAGCCCTTTTCGGATTCTGCGCCAACAATCAGAACGCGCTCGCGCACAACGTGTGCTCGAACGTCGCCTATATGTTCCAGCGCCTGTGCGAGCTTGACATCTCGCCAACACCCGACGATGCCCTGGCCTGGTATGCGCTGGCGCAGGCCTGGCACAACCGCTTCGACCTGCCAGACGACACCGTGTGGGAGTACATTTTCATTGGGGACTTCTGGCTCGGCCGGCAGGACGTGAGGGAGCGATTGCGGGAAGACGATGCACGCTTCGGTTGGGCTGGTCACCATCCTGCGACGATGGAGTTTTACTTTTACGCCCTGGGGCGTGCGCAGGAGATTGGCGATCCCCGGCAGCTGGCACACGCCGCGCTAAACGTGTGGCGCTTTGGCCGTCTTTCGGGCGACGCCGCCGGCTCGAATCGAGGAAGCCAAAAGCTGGAGGCGGTACTAGACGAGCACCCCGACCTGAAGCCGATCCTGGAGGCTGAGGGGTATGTGTTGCCGAAGTCTGGGTGAGTTGCCGCATAGCTGCCTGCCGCGACCGTCAGCTGATGGCCGATACCGGGTTTCCACTAGGTCCGCAGTAAGCTGACATTGCCTGGCCGGGCCCTCAAGTCGAAAGTCAGCTTCCTGGACCTGTTTTGGACTCACGCTCCCGGCCACTTGCAGGCATTGGCGAACGTCAGCAAAGTTGCGACCCCTCCGCATCAGGTCTAAAAACTGACTGCTGCGCTGCGTTCCTGGGGTGTGCGGTAACGAACAGATTGATTTGGCTGGATCGGGTATCTTCGCAGTCCCGTGCCCGAATATCTCATTAGCGCGTCCCAAATCACTTCCAGGCGGCGGTTGCTTCTGGCGGTTGCTTGCGCAACTGTCACGCCATCGTTGCCGGCTTGTTCATCGGGCGAAGCCGAGCAGAGCGCTGCTCGCGCGTTGAGAAGTCCGGGCGCGTCGCTATCTGGCACGGCGGTATCCCAAATGCATGACTTGGTACGTCAGGCCGTTCTCGCCCCTTCAAGCCACAACACGCAGTGCTGGCGCTTCCAGGTCGCCGAAAGGTCGATTTCCATTGCGCCCGACCTCACGCGCCGCTGCCCAGCCGTGGATCCCGATGATCATCACCTGTTCGTCTCGCTGGGTTGCGCCACGGAAAACATGGTGCATGCCGCGCTGGCCAGTGGCCTTCATGCCGACCCGCGCTTCGATCCCAGCGCAGGCGGGGGTCATGGGGTCATCGTTGTGAACTTGGCGACGACACAGCAGCGGATCACGCCATTGTTTGAGGCGATCACCGCGCGCCAATGCACCCGCGGCGACTATGACGGTCAACCGATTTCACCGGCCGACTTGCGCCAGTTGGAACAGGCAGGTACCGGTGACGGCGTCAGCGTACGGCTGTTGACCGCACGCCCGGCGATGGAGAGCGTGTTGGAGTACGTCGTCGCCGGCAACACGGCGCAGATGAACGACGCCGCGTTCGTCGCAGAACTCAAGGCATGGATCCGCTTCAGCGCCGATGAGGCCCTTCGCACCGGTGACGGGCTGTTCGCTGGCGCTTCGGGCAACCCCGCGCTGCCGCAGTGGTTGGGAAGTCGGCTGATGGGTCTGTTCTTCACACCGACGTCCGAGAACGAACGCTATGCGCGGCAGGTTCGCAATTCATCCGGCATCGCGGTGTTTGTCTCCGAGCGCAGCGACAAGGCGCATTGGGTAGAGGTCGGCCGTTGTTACGAGCGCTTCGCACTGCAGGCCACCGCTTTGGGCATCCGCAATGCGTTCCTGAACCAACCCGTGGAGGTCGTCGCGGTCCGGCCGCAGTTCGCCCGGTGGCTGGTTCTAGCTACTGGCGAACGCCCCGACCTCGTGGTGCGCTTCGGGCGTGGGCCGGCCATGCCGCTTTCGATGCGGCGCCCGGTGTCGGCGGTTCTGGTGTAAACGCGCGACATACAAACCCCCGGAGATATTCCATGAACTGGATCGTATGGACGGGTTTGGGCATCGGCATCCTGGCAGCAGCCGGTGCGGGGCTAGTCGCCTTCGGCAGCACGCGCTGGGCCAGCGCGACGCAGGCGCAGATGGCGCGGCTCGAAGCCGCCCGTGTGCCGACGCCTGCGGGCCGCTACGACGCACGCGAGATCGACGGCTTGCCAGCACCGGTTCAGCGCTACTTCCGCGCGGTGCTGAAGGACGGGCAACCATTCATCGCCTCCGCCACATTCGAACTGGTCGGCACGTTCAACATGTCGACCACCGGCGGCGAGCAGTGGAAGCCCTTCACATCGACGCAGCGCGCCGTCACGCATCGCCCGGGTTTCCTGTGGAACGGCCGGGTGGTCATGTGGCCGGGCGTGGCCGCGCATGTGCACGACAGCTACATCGCCGGTGTAGGCACGCTGCACGCGGCGATGTTGGGCCTGTTCACGGTGGCCGAGGTTCAGGGCGGTGGCGAGATTGCCCGCGGCGAACTGATGCGCTACTTCGCCGAGATGATCTGGTACCCCACCGCGCTGCTGCCCAGCCAGGGCGTGCGTTGGGAGGCAGTGGACGACAGATCGGCCAAGGCCACATTGGTGGACGGCCCGATCACGCTGACCTTGCTGTTCAGGTTCGACACGGCCGGGTTGATGACGTCGGTGCATGCCGACGCGCGTAGTTTCAGCGTGGGCAAGGACGGGGTCATGGTCATGCTGCCATGGGAGTGCAGCGTTTCCGACTATGGGTTGCGCGACGGGATGATGTTGCCAGCAAAGGGCGAGGCCGCCTGGATGCGGCCGGAAGGACGCAAGCCGTACTTTGTTGGCAGCCTCACATCGATGGCCTACGAGTTCGAGCCGTGAAGAACCTGCTGACCGGGTTGGCGCCATGACCTGGCTGTACGTGGTTCAACTGGTAGCGCCCCTGATCCTGATCGGCTGGTTGGTATGGGTGCCTGCGCGCGCTGCGCTGGGGTTCGTGGCGCAGGTATTCGGCAGCTTCGTCGCGATGGCTGTGATGGGGTTGCAGGGGATCTGGTTATTGCCACCCTGGTGGGCACCGTTCGTGTTCGCCGTCGTACTTGGGGTGGCGGCGTGGTTTGCGTGGCGCCGCATCCGACCCTTTTCGTCCAGGATGCCGGATGGCTGGGGCGCGTGGATCGTGATGATTTTCTTCATTGCGCTGGGCGCCACGTCGACCTACGGCACGGTCACGGCACTGCGAAGCCGCGCCGCTCCAGAGAATGGGGTCGTCAACCTGGCCTTCCCGCTGCAGCCGGGTCGCTACCTCGTCGTCAATGGCGGCAGCAACAGCAGCACCAACGCACACCTCGAAACGTTGAATGCCGACGTTCCCCGCTACCGTGCCTGGCGCGGCCAATCCTATGGAGTCGATCTGGTGGCGCTGGACCGGATCGGGTTGCGTGCCCGTGGTATGCAGCCTGCCGACCCACGTGCCTACTTCATCTACGGCGCGCGCGTGCTGGCACCCTGCACCGGCGAGTTGGTCATCGCCGTGGACGGGTTGCCCGACATGCGGGTGCCCGAGGTCGACCGCGATCACCTGGCCGGCAACCATGTGCTGCTGCGCTGCCTGCAAGCCGATGTGCTGCTCGGCCACCTGCAGGCGGGCAGCGTACGGGTTCGCGTAGGGTCCAGGGTCGCTGTGGGTGAATGGCTTGGTTTGACAGGCAATTCAGGCAATACAGGCGAGCCGCACCTGCACATCCACGCGCAAGGCCCGGGCCCGACCGAGGCACCGCTGGGTGGCGAGCCACTGGCGATCCTGTTCAATGGACGCTTTCCAGTACGTGGCGACCAGATCGAGGCGCGATGAACATAAAAATTCGCTGGATCTTCCACGTCACTCTGGCTTTGGCCATGGTGGGTGCAACGCTGCTCGTGAAATGGCAGTTCGACGACGCCATGCAGCGCGCTCGCGCTCAGGCGGCACAAGGCAGTGTATTGCTGTCGACCCCCTGTGGCCCGATCGAGTACCAGGAGGCCGGCACCGGAGTGCCGCTGTTGGCCGTGCACGGCAGCGGCGGTGGTCATGGCCAGGGCATGGCGCTCGCGGGTGGATTGGCGTCGCAGGGTGCGCGGGTGATCGCGATGTCGCGCTTTGGCTACCTGCGCACACCCATGCCGGCCGATGTAACGGCGGCGGCGCAGGCCGATGCCCATGTCTGCCTGCTCGACGCATTGGGCATTCGCCAAGCCGTTGTGATGGGCTACTCGGCGGGCGCGCCGTCGGCGCTGCAAATGGCTATTCGCCACCCGGACCGGGTCAGTGCGCTGGTGCTGACGGTGCCCATTGCCTACAAGCCGCCTGATCAGGCAAGTTCCGCTGCGCCGTTACCGGCTTGGGTCGAGAGCACGGTCTCCTGGCTGTTCTCATCACCGGACTACTTGTTCTGGTCTGCGCTGCACATCTCGCGCAACCAATTGATCAAGTACGTTCTGGCCACCCCGCCTGAATTGCTGGTGCATGCCAGCGCGCAGGAGCTGGCACGCGTGAACGCGATTCTTGACAACGTGCTGCCGGTATCGCCACGTGCCGAGGGCTTGCGCAACGACTCGTTCGTGGGTAAAAACCTTACACCCTCACCGCTGAACACCCTGCGCCTGCCAGTCCTGGTCTTCAGCGCCCGAGATGACCGCTACGGAACGTATGCCAGCGCACAGTACACCGCCAGCCAGATTCCAGGCGCCAAGTTCATCGGATTTGCCCAGGGCGGGCACCTTCTGGTGGGACACAACGACGAGGTCATGGCGGCCATCGTCACGCTGCTGGCTCCACTGGCCCGGCCATGACCAACCCGACGGGCGCCGCGCAATGAAACGCATCCTCGTGACAGGCGCCACGGGTCAAGTCGGCTCGGCCGTGATTGCGGCGCTGCGTGACTTTGACGGCATCGTCGTTCGCGCGGCGGTGCGCGACGTCGCACGGGCCACCGTGCAATGGAGCGGCGATGCACGCGTGCAGCCGGTGCACTTCGACTTCTCCGACGGCGCCAGTCAAGACGCTGCTCTGGCCGACTGCGACAGTCTGTTCCTGCTGCGTCCGCCGCAAATCAATGACGACTTCGGTGACCTGATCGAAAGGGCAGCGCAACACGGCGTCACGCACATCGTGTTCCTGTCGGTGCAGGGAGCAGAGCGCAATCGCTTCATTCCGCACCACCGCATAGAACAGCGGCTGATGTCCAGTGGCATGCCTTACACGCTGCTGCGGCCGGCCTACTTCATGCAGAACTTCACCAGCACGCTGCACGATGAACTGGTACGCCGACACCGCATCTTCCTGCCGGCAGGGAATGCCCGGTTCACGCTGGTGGATGTCGACGACATCGGCCGCGTAGCAGCCCGGGTGCTTGCACAATCCGGCACGCAGCACCACGGGCAGGCCTACACGCTGACGTCGGAAACACCGCTGACCTTTCAACAGATGGCCGAGCAGTTGACGGCGGGTTTGGCAACTCCAATCAGGTACGAGTCACCAAGCCCTTGGCACTTCTACCGCACGCTGCGGCGCGACGGTCGCGCGCCCGGTTTGATCCTGGTGCTGCTGCACATGCTGCCGCGGTTCACGGGCACGCCACCGGTGACGCACACGGTGGCCGAACTGACGGGCCAGCCGCCGGTTGAGTTTGCGCAATTCGTCGCGGCCCATCGCGCCGAGTTGCTCCTGTCACCCAACCGGCCATGACGGTGCCGATGCCCGCGCCCCCCAGCCCGGTGGCGACTTCCTTGCCTATGGTTGATGTCCGCGAGGTGTACTCCACGCGATCTCTGCTGGCGTTCTTCGCCCTTGCGTTTACCTGGACCTGGACTTGGGGCTTGCTCGGCGTTGCGCTGAAGGCGGACTTGCCCATTGCGGCTACCGCGCTGTCGATAACGAGTGGCTTCGGGCCTAGCCTTGCGGCGGTCGTTGTTGTTGCCTGCACTACGGGACGCGCGGGCCTGCGCCGCTGGCTGACGCGGTGCCTCCAGTGGCGCATCGGCTGGCGCTGGGTGCTGTTGGCATTCGCATTTCCTGCTGTCACCATGGGTCTGGCAGCGGCAGCCCACGTGGCGCTGGGTGGCACTTTGCCGCCATCACCCGCTGCGGGTCATGTGTGGCTGGCGGCGCTGAATGTCTTGCTCATCTTCCTGGTGGGCGGGCCGCTGAGTGAGGAATTCGGCTGGCGCGGATTCGCCTTGCCAGCTTTGCAAGAGCGTTGGGGTTGGCGCGTCGCCAGTTTGGTGCTTGGCGTGATCTGGGCAGCCTGGCACCTGCCGCTTTTCTACAGCGCGGGCAATTTGCAGAGCGATTGGCCGTTTGGGTGGTTTGCGCTGAGCGTTGTCGCCTCGTCGGTGCTGTTCGCGTGGTTGTTCAACCGAAGCCAGGGCAGCGTTGTCCCGGTGTTGGTGCTGCACACCGCAGTCAATGCCTGGCTGATGATCATTCCCGTGACGGTGCTTCCGGACGGCAGCAATCTGCGACTGTCTCAGTTCGTCGTCGGCAATTTGGTGCTGACGGCCGTCGTACTGCTGCTTCTTGGCGAGCGATCGCCCGACAAGGTAGCGAGGCCCGATCAAGGCTTCGAACCAGGTTAAGAGGTGCCACCCTATGTTGCCCTTCAGTCGTGAGCAGTTTCTGGCCGTCTTCGTTGCCTACAACGAGTCGATTTGGCCCGCGCAAGTGCTGGCGTACCTGCTGGGACTGTTGATGGTGGCCCTCATCATCTGGCCCTCGACGCAGCGCAGTCGCGTGGTCGCAGCCGGACTGGCTGCGATGTGGCTGTGGACAGGCGTCGCGTACCACGGCATGCACTTCACAACCATCAGCGTCGCGGCCTGGGGGTTTGGCGCGCTGTTCTTGGTCCAAGGCCTGTTGTTCATCGAGGCGGGCGTTCTGCGGGGGCGAGTCGCCTTCGGCCTGGCCAAGGGCTGGACCGGCTGGCTGGGTTGGGTGTTGGTTGCCTACGCAAGCATCGTCTATCCGCTGCTTGGCCAGCTGCTTGGGCACGGCTACCCAGAGATGCCGATGTTCGGCATCACGCCATGCCCCGTCACCCTCTTCACCTTCGGGCTGTTCCTGCTGACCACCGAGCCGATACCGCGCCGACTGCTTGTCATCCCAGTCGTCTGGTCACTGATCGGCGGACAAGCGGCCTTCCTGTTGGGGATGACCCAGGACTGGCTGCTGTTCTTCAGCGGAGCCACCGTGATTGCCTTGCTCAGGCGGGATGCTGTCCGTCGGCGGGTCAGGCCGCACGAAGCACTCGTTGGAGACATCCATGCCTGATTCCAAGCAGATTGCCGGCCTCCTCGGTCCGAGCATGGTCGCCATGCTCGCATCCGAGTCCCCGCTCATCCAGCCGCATCTGTATGACGCTCAGATTCCGCCTGTTGTCTACCTGTCGGGAGTCGCCATGTTCGTTGCCGGTCTGGCGGTCGTGCGCACGCACAACTGCTGGACGCGAAGTTGGACTGTGCTAGTCACGCTATCGGGCTGGTTTCTCCTTGCACTCGGTTCGCTTCGGATGTTCACAGCTGGCCAGTGTCAGCGCGCGGCGGCTGAAACCAGTCCGGGGGTCTTCATGGTTCTCGAAGCTTGCCTTCTGGTTGTCGCCCTGGTCATTACCTACAAGGCATATGCCCGGTGAACGCCCCAGCACGACTTTCGGCAACACAAGTGCTGTCAAAAGTTCCGTCCCGAACGCCATGACTCTCGTTCTCTGGCTTCGTCGCCACCCGCTGCTCGGGTACTTCGCGCTGACCTACGGCGTCAGTTGGGGTGGCATCTTCGTGGTGCTTGGTGCCACAGGTTTCGACCTGGCCGTGTTGCGGCCCTTGGACACAGGCCTCATCGGGCGTTCCTGGGGACATGAATGTCGCGACGTGCGATGACGATCCTGCTGCTGGTGCTGCTCGATGGCCTGTTGGTGCTTCTCGGCTCGCTCTTGCTTGTCAGCCCGGGTCGTCCGCAGCCGTTCCTCGACGACAACGGCAAGGTCATCGCGGGGAGCATCTCCGAGAAGGTGTTCATCGACGTCAACGGCGCGCGTCAGGGGATGTTCATCAAGGGCAGGGACAGGGCGCACCCCGTGTTGCTCTACCTGCACGGAGGCCTGCCCGACTACTTCCTGACGCAGCAACACCCGACCGGAATCGATGAGGACTTCACCGTCGTCTGGTGGGAGCAGCGCGGCTCGGGCATCTCGTACCAGCCGGATGGTGCATCCGATGCACCCACCGCGGAGCAGCTGATTGCCGATACGTTGACGGTGACTGATTACCTTCGCGACCGTTTCCAGCAGGACAATATCTATTTGATGGGCCACTCAGGCGGGAGCTTCATCGGCATCCAGGCGGCAGCCCGCGCGCCTGAGCGCTTCCACGCCTACATCGGGGTTGGGCAGATGTCAGATCAGAGAGAGTCCGAGCGCATGGCACACGACTACATGCTTGACAGGTACAAGGAGCGCGGGAACGCCGCGATGGTGAAAAGGCTTCAGCAAGCGCCGGTTACCGCCACAAGTGTGCCCCCTGCGTACCTTGCCATTCGCGACGCGGCCATGCACGAGCTGGGTATTGGCACGATGCGCGCAATGCGTTCCCTATTGACAGGCCTCGTGATCCCGTCCCTTCTGTTTCGCGAGTACACGTTCACGGAGAAAGTCAATTTGTGGCGCGCCAAATCCGGCTCGGGTATTAGCGCCGTATGGGACGAGATGGCTTCAACAGACCTGCGCAAGTCAGTGCCAGAGGTCGCAGTCCCTGTCTACTTTCTGCACGGCCGTTGGGACCACACCTGCAACTACAAACTGGCGCGATCGTATTTCGACGCGCTGAAAGCGCCGGTGAAGGGCTTCTATTCTTTCGACCGATCGGCGCACAGCCCCCTGTTCGAGGAGCCGACCAGATTCACCGAGATCTTGCGCCGCGACGTTCTCACGCGCCGCACAGAGCTGGCTGACGAGAAACGCCAACTGTGAGCAGGCGCTATGCACTGAGCTGCGGGTTGCTGTTGGTACCCGCTATTGCATGGAACTTGACGTTCACCAGCACTTTGATGCCCCCGTCCGCGATGGCAGAGTTCTCGCGAGACATTCCTGCACCATTGGTGTTCATCGAGAATTTGCTTCGAGGGCTGGTGTTCGTTCTACCTTTCGCCATGCCGTTTGAAGTGACGAGCCGATCAGAACGGCGCGCTTTGTGGGGGTTCGTGCTCGGGACGCTTGTCTACTTCGCCAGTTGGATGGCCTTGATGTACTGGCCCCACAGTGCCTGGTCGTCAAGTCCAATGGGGCTACTTGCTCCTGCGTACACCCCGATTTTGTGGCTCTGCAGCCTGGCTGCTTTGGGCAAGCGGCTCTTTTGGGGCCACTTCTATCGCTGGTGGATGTATCTTCTGGTCTGTGTCGGTTTCCTGGCCGCGCACATCACCCACGCCGCCTTGCTCTACACGCGGTCCGTATGAAGACTGTCAATGGGACACCTCAACGTCGGCCGCAGCCCTGTCGCTTCTTGTTACTGGGCAACGGGCAGTGGGCAGTGTGATGGCGGTAGCCGCGATTGAGCCGACTTTGGGCCACTCGCCGTGACGAAAAGTTCGCCGCTGACGTTCTTCGTGCTGGTGATTGCACTGTCCGCGCCCTTCTGGTGGCTCGGATCTGTATCCGACCTGCAGTTGATGCCGGGCCTGTCCGTCAGCGCGCTGATGACCTTCTGCCCCATGTTCGCTGCGCTGCTGCTGGTTCGCCGAGAAAGCGGCATGGCGGGTGTACGGGGCCTGGTCAAGCGGTCCGTCGATTTCAGGCGCATCACCGACAAGCGCTGGTACTTGCCCATCCTGCTGCTGATGCCCGCGGTCAGTGTGGTCGTCTACGGGCTCATGCGCGCGCTGGATCTACCATTGCCCGACTCCACCGCCCCCGCACAGTCCATCAAGCAGTGGTTGGCGGACTTGCCTGTCGTGCCGGCGCTGCTGATGTTCGCGGCCTTCTTCGTCGGCGCGCTCGGCGAGGAACTGGGCTGGTCCGGTTATGTCCTCGACCCGCTGCAGAGGCGGTGGACTGCGTTGCAGTCGGGCCTGATCCTGGGCGCGGTTTCCGTCGCCTGGCACCTCGTGCCGCTGCTGGTGCTGCACCGGGCGCCGGCATGGATCGCCTGGTGGTGCCTCTACGCTGTGGCTGCCCGCGTCCTCATCGTCTGGTTGTTCAACAACACCGGCAGCAGCGTATTCGCGGTCGCGCTGTTTCATGCCACGCTGAACCTCAGCTTCGTGCTGTTCCCGGTCAACGGCTCGCACTTCGACATGCGGCTTGGGGGCATCGTCATGGCGTGTGCGGCTGCGATGGTGATCGCGCTCTGGGGTCCCAGAACCTTGGCCGGATTCAAGACCACCGGTCGAAGGTGGCCGGTTCGACTGGCGGCCGGGCTGGGCACTCTGGGGCTGGCGTTGTGGGGCGCTCTGCTCATCCTCACTCCCGTCTTCCGGTTCCCGCTTCCCACCGGGCCGCATGCGATCGGCACGCTGACCTACAACTGGGTGGATGCTTCGCGCGCGGACATCTTCACTGCCGATCCGAACGCTCGTCGTGAACTGATGGCGCAAGTCTGGTATCCCGCCACCGCTGGCCCAGCGTCACCCCGCGCACCCTACATGCAAGAAGCCGATGCCGTGACGGGCGCCTTGGCGCGCATCCACGCAAAGCCCGCGTTCCTGTTCCGCCAGTTCAAGTCCGTCACGACTAACGCAGTTACGGCCGCGCGCGTCGCCGATGGCCAACCCAGCTATCCCGTGCTGATATTCCTCGAAGGGGCCACCGGCTTTCGGCAGATGAACACGTTCCAGGTAGAGGAACTGGTCTCGCACGGCTACATCGTCGTGGCCATCGATCAACCCGGCGCCGCCGCGAACGTGGTGTTCCCGGACGGGCACCAGGTAGCCGGAGTGCCCGTGCCGCAGTTGAAGGCCCTGATCCGCCCGAGCTACATGCCGGGCGAGACGGCGCCGCAGCTGCAAGGCAGGGCGCTCCAAGCCAGGAGCATCGTGCCGTTCCTCACGCAAGACCTCAGCTTCGTGCTTGACCAACTGGCCTTGCTGAACCGAGCGGACCCGAACGCAGTGTTGACGGGGCGACTGGACCTGCAGCGCGTGGGCACGTTCGGCGTCTCGCTGGGCGGAATCGTCGCAGGTGTGGCCTGTCTGCTCGAACCGCGTGTGCGTGCCTGCCTGATGATGGACGCAACGATGGCGACGGATGTGGTGGCGGCCGGACTGGACAAGCCGGCCATGTGGATCACCAGAGATGCGGCCAGCATGCGGCTCGAACGGGAGCGCGCTGGGGGTTGGCCGGAGGCGGAAATCGAAGCGCATCAGACGAGCATGCGCGCGGTGTACGAAGCCCTGCCCGGGCCAGGCTACTTCGTGCAGGTGCGGGGAACATTTCACGTCAACTTCACGGACTTTCCGAAGTGGACACCTCTGGCGTCTTGGTTGAATCTGACCGGTCCGATCGACGGGCAGCGGGCGCACAACATCATCAACGCCTACTCACTGGCCTTCTTCGACCGGCATCTCATGGGTCGCGCGGGGAAACTTCTGGACGGGCCGGCAGAACAGTATCCCGATGTGCTGTTTGAGTCGCGCCCTCCGTGAGGTATCGGAACGCTGGTGCCAACCTTCGCCGTGGTGTCACCCATCAATAGGTCAGCAGCGGCGTCTTGCGAAGGAAATCATCGCTGTTGAGTTGCTGAAGCACGAACGCAGCCACATCGGCGCGCGATACCTTGCCGACCGTGATGCCGGTCAAGTCGAGCAAGACGCGGTACTTGCCGGTAGGCTCGTCGTTGCTCAGCATGCCCGGGCGCACGATGATCCAATCCCGGTCGCTGCGGCGCAGCAGTGCTTCTTGCCGATCCTTGTCTTCGTAAATCGTGTGCAACACCGTCGGCTCGACGACGCGGTCGTAGAAAAAGCCGCCGTGGCCGCGGCTATCGCCGGCGCCGATGCCGGTGATGCAGACGATCCTTCGAACCGCATGTTTCCGCATGGCATCCAACAAGTGCTGTGTCCCATCAGAGAACAGGTTGACATGCTTGAATGTCACTCCGGTGCCCAGCGAACAAATCACAGCGTCCTGGCCAGCCATTGCGGAGTCGACGTCCTGAACAGTCAGGATGTCGCCCTCAATCAAGTTCAGATGGGAATCTGACAACGCGACTTTCGACCGGTCGCGCACCAGTGCGGTGATGTCATGCCCTTGGGCCAGACCTTGTTTGACGATCGCCTCACCAGTAAGCCCGGTCGCTCCAATCAAGAGGAACTTCACTTTTGCTGCCTTTCAGTTCTGGTTGGCGCGGCTACCGTACCAGCTTGTTCAAACGCTGGACCCGCCGCGCAGTCTGGGCGATCAACAGCCGTTGGCAATAAGAGTATATCGAATGGGGAGGGTGGAACGGTACGCTGCCGCACGGATCTCCTGGGCTAGGCCGTTTGGAGGAGCTGGCCAGTGAGCTTAAGGCCAGGCGGTCTTGGCAGAGCGCAGACAAGGATCGAGGAGCCAGCCGAACGGCAGCTTCGGCGCACGCTGTTGAGCGCAACGTAGTTCCGCAGTGGGTCGGACGTGACAGTTCGCTGCCGGCGGTAGCAGCCGCTGGCCGGGCATCGCCGCTGGCTGGGCAACGCTCAACCAGCCGATCGCCAGGGAAGGTCAGCTTCAGAGATGAGCGGACACCGCCCCAAAAGGCGGCCAACGTCAGGTATCGGTTGCCGCAGTCATTCAGGGCCGAAATCTGAACGGCTGCAGCCAGTCTCAAGCGGGTGCTCGTGTGGTGCCGACGAAGGTGAGTTGCTGGTCGGCAGAGTGAATACGCCGGTCCACCGGAACGCTATCGCTTCCCGCGTCTGCTGCCTGCCAGCCAGCCAAAGATCTTTCGCAAGCGCATGGGCATCGGGTCGCCCGGTCCGTAGCGCGAGCAGTCCACCTCCGTGGTATTCGACCGTCCCAGGCCAATGCGGCGCCCAGCCGAGGGCAGCAGGCAGCCCGGTCCGGGGGAGAGAGCCGGTGGACTGTTTGTACATAGCGAGCGCCCGGGCCCCTGCCCCGGGCATGGACGGGAGAGGGGGGCTGATGCCCTCGGCTCGCTCGGTCAAGCCATCCTCCCCATCAACCTCTCCTGATCAAACCTGCCGCCGCTTCTCCACCAGCCCCAGAAACCGCTCGTACTCGGCATCGTCCACGCCATAGCTGTGGTCCGCATCCGGAAACTGCCCCTGCTTCACCTCCGCGACATAGGCCTTCAACCCCGCCACTGCCACCTCGGTCAAATTGGCGTACCGCTTCGTGAACTTCGGCTTGAAGTCGGTGAACACGCCCAGCAGGTCGTAGGACAACAGGATCTGCCCGTCGCAGCCGGCGCCGGCGCCGATGCCGATGGTGGGGATCTCAAGTTGGCGCGAGATCACTTCGGCGATCTTCGCCGGCACGGCCTCGAATTCGAGCATGAAGCAGCCGGCGTCCTGGATGGCAAAGGCATCCTCGAGGATCTTCATCGCCGCGTCGGCGGTACGGCCCTGGATACGGAAGCCGCCGAAGGTGGCGACCGTGTGCGGCGTCAGGCCGATGTGCGAGGCAGTCGGGATGCCCGCGTCGACCAGTGCGCGCAGGATCTGCGCCTGCGACTTGCCGCCCTGGGGCTTGACCGCGTCGCAGCCGGCTTCCTGCATGAAACGGGTCGCGTTCTGCAGTGCGCGGTCCACCGTGTTGTAGCTCTGGTAGGGCATGCACCCGAGCACGAAGGTGTTGGGCGCGCCGCGGCGCACCGCCTGAGCATGCATCACCATCAT
>JBBQAW010000054.1:0-17040 GCA_038316815.1 Burkholderiales bacterium | reverse complement strand
CGTTGAGTCAGTTCACACCTCGCGCGGCGCGCGCGGCCGCGGGCCCTGCGCTTCTCGGCGCCTCTCGTGCGCGCCGCATCCAAGCCAAGCCCGCCTTTGCAGCACACATGGTTGCACGCCACCGTCGCACGCCGAGATGGTTGCGGGCTGCGGCAGTCGGGTGGCCCCCGCAGCGAAGTAAAGGGGGAGAACTGGGCGCAGCCCAGTTCGGAGGACATGAGCGGAGGGCGCCAGCCGGCTGACGCAGCCCACGGACAACGGAGACATCCCGAAGGGTCCGCGCCGCATGTCCGCAACAGACGAGAACCGAACTTCCGCAAAGGGCCGATTGCTGCCGAATGGGTTATGCAAACGAAGGTCTCCCCGCCAGTCGAAGGACTGTGGTGCAGAGCATGATTGGCTTGACGCTCGGCGCCAGGTCGAGGCTGGGCACTTCGTTTGCTATCCTGGGGTATGCAAATCGACTCCGGTTCCGATTCAGACGCCCAGCTGACCGAGCAAATTCTGGATGTCTTTTCCAAGGAAGCGCGCATCGACAGAAGCCGGCTGAGCCTGCATGAGCGCGCCGCGGACCTGGGCGTCGGTTCGCTCGACATGGCAATGGCAGTTTTTGAAATCGAAGATCGTTTCGGCATCCTGCTGCCCGAGGCGTTGGCCGGCAGCGCTTCACCGACCGTCGGTGAACTTGTGCAGCAAGTCTTGCGGTGCATTCGTGACCGCCAAGAGGCTGCCGCCGCAGTGACCCGGGTTGCGACTTGAACACAGCAGCAGCCGAGCAGGGCGCAAGCGATTTGCAGGCTGCGCGCGACATGCGTGGCCTGCGCCGGGTGGCCATTACAGGGCTTGGCGCACTGGCAGCACCAGGCAACGACGTGCCCACCCTGTGGCGCACGGTGTGCGAAGGGCCCTCGGCCATCGTTCGCGACGCGGCCACGGGCTGGCCGCAGGCACGCGTGCAGGGCTTCGACCCCGCGGCGCACTTCACTACCCGCGAACTACCGCTGCTGGACCGGGTGTCGCAGTTGTCCCTGGTGGCGGCGCGCCAGGCCATGGCGCAGGCGGGGCTGAACAACCGCGCTGCGCTGGCCCAGGCCGACATCGACCCCACACGCGCTGGCGCGGTGTTTGGTGCCGGGCTGGGGCACCATACCCTTGACGATGGCTACCTGGCTTTCTATGGCCGCCACGCACAACGCCTGCACCCGGCCCTCGTGCCGCGCGGCATGCCCAGCGCGCCCGCCAGCCAGCTGTCGATGACCTGGGGCCTGCAAGGCGCAACGTTCGCCACGGCCAGCGCCTGCGCTTCGTCCGCTCATGCCATCGGGCTGGCCTTTCATTTCATCCGCAGCGGAATGCTGGACCTGGCCATTACCGGCGGCGCCGAAGCATCGCTGGTGCCCGGCATGGTCAAGGCCTGGGAAGGGCTGCGGGTGCTCACGCGCGATACCTGCAGGCCCTTCTCAGCCGACCGTTCTGGCCTGGTGATGGGCGAAGGTGCAGGCGTGCTGGTGCTGGAAGAATGGCAGCAGGCCTTGCGGCGCGGCGCTGTGCCGCTGGCAGAACTTGTGGGCTTCGGCATGGGTGCCGATGCTGGCGAGATCACTGCGCCCGACCCCGCTGGTGCCACGCGTGCCATGCAGGCAGCGTTGGCCGACGCTGGCCTGCCGGCCTCGGCTGTGGAATACGTCAACGCCCACGGCACGGGCACGCGCCTGAACGACCGCAGCGAGACCGAGGCCCTGTTGCGCGTCTTCGGCCCGCGGCTGGCACGGCTGCCGGTCTCGTCCAGCAAGGGCCAGCTCGGCCACACCTTGAACGCCGCTGGCGCGCTGGAAGCGGTGATCAGCGTCATGGCGCTGCGCGAAGGGCGCCTGCCCCCGACCGCCAACTTCACCAGCGCTGACCCGGCTTGCGCCATCGACTGCGTGCCGCTGCTGGCGCGCGAACAGCGGGTTTCGGTCGCGATGTCGAATTCTTTTGCGTTCGGCGGTCTCAATGCTGTGCTGCTGATGCGCGCAGCGCCGCAAGCGCTGCTGCATCTTGTGGGGCAACCCGGGTGAATCTGCCGGGCGGCCCGTTCGACAACACCGCCATGCGCGCCACCCAAGGCTGGCCGTGAGCGCCTGGCTGCAGCGCATTGGCACGGCGGTGCCGCCAAACGACGTCCACGCCGCCTTCGTGGCCTATGCGCGCACGCTGCTGCGCACACCGCGCGAGCAGCAGGTCTTCGACCGCATGGTCGAGCGCAGCGGCATCCACCACCGCTGGTCGGTGCTGAAACCCGGCCGGCTGGATGCGGGCGAAATCGACGGCGACGGGTTCTATCGCTCCGGCGCCTTTCCAGCCACTTCAAAACGCATGGCGCTGTACGAGACCGAGTCGCTGAAGCTGGCGCAGGCCGCAGTGGCCGCGCTGGCACCACAGCCAACACTGGCCGCGCTGCTGCCGCGCGTGACCCATCTGGTGGTGGCCAGTTGCACCGGCTTTGCGGCGCCGGGGCTGGACGTGCAACTGGTCGACGCGCTGGGCCTGCAGCCGAACGTGCAGCGCACCGTCGTCGGCTTCATGGGTTGTTCGGCTGCGCTGCCGGCCCTGCGCGTGGCGCAGCAGGCGGTGCTGGCCGACCGCGACGCCCTGGTGCTGGTGCTCAACGTCGAGCTCAGTTCGCTGCACCTGCTGGAAAGTCATTCGCTGGAAGAACTTCTGTCCTTCCTGCTTTTCGGCGACGCCGCCACGGCGGCGATGGTGGGCTCTGTGCCGCGCGGCGCGCAAATGCTGGATTTCCAGACTCGCCTGCTGCCGGCCAGCCGAGATCTCATCACCTGGCATATCGGCGACCAGGGCTTCGTGATGCAACTCTCGGGTCAGGTGCCGGAGGCCATTCACCATGCGCTGCAGCAAGAAATGCAGGCCGATACGCAGACACCCACCGGGCTGCTGCGCGGCGAACGAACGCAGGATTACGCCTTGTGGGCCGTACATGCCGGTGGCCGCACGGTGCTGGACGCCGTGCAGCGCGGCCTGGCCCTGCCCGATGCGGCGCTGGCCGATTCGCGCGCCGTGCTGGCCGAGGTGGGCAACGTGTCTTCAGCCACCGTGATGTTCGTGTTGCAGCGCATGCTGGCCCACGGCCGGCCGGGGGCCAGCGGCCTGGCGCTGGCCTTCGGGCCCGGTGTGACGGCCGAAAGCCTGCGCTTTCAACTCGCCGGCGTACCGTGAACCCGGGCGGAGTCTTCGGCCTGGCCCAGCGCAGCCAGCAGCCAGAGCTGATGGACGGCCCCGGCCTGGGCGACCCTATCTTGCAGGCACGGGTGCTGGCCGACCTGGCGGTGGTGAACCGGGCCACGCGCACGCACCAGCCGGTGCTGAACTTTCTGCGCCAAGTGTGGGCTGGGCTGCCGCGCGGCGCGCCCGTCTCGGTGCTGGACATCGGCAGCGGCGAAGGCGACTTGCTGCGCGCCATCTGGCACCTGGCCGGGCGTGAACAGCGCCCGGTGCAACTGACCGGGCTGGACATGCACCCGCACAGCACCCAAGCCGCGCAGCAGGCCACGCCGGCCGCGATGGGCATCCAGTTCATCACCGGCGACGTCTTCGAACACACGCCGGATGCCGCCGACTGCATCGTCAGTTCACAGCTCTCGCACCATTTGACCGACGCGCAGATCATCGACTTCCTGCGCTGGCAGCAGCAGCACGCGCGGCTGGGCTGGTGCATTGCCGACCTGCGCCGGCACTGGCTGCCCTACCTGGGGTTTCGCTGGCTCGCGCGGCTGGCGGGCTGGCACCGGGTGGTGCGCATCGACGGCACCCGCTCGATCGCCCGTGCCTGCACCGAAGCCGAATGGCAAGCGCTGTTGCAGCAGGCCGGGGTGCCGGCGCAGGTGCAGCGCCACCTGCCGTTCAGGCTGACGGTGCAGTCGCGCCATGCCGCGCCCGATCGGGCAGGCCCGCCATGCCGCTGAAACAACCGCCGCCCGTGATCGTCGGTGCGGGCCTGGCTGGCAGCGCGGCGGCTGTGCTGCTGGCCCGACAGGGTTTCGCGCCGCGGCTGCTGGAGCGCACGGCCACCGTGTCGCCGCGCATCTGCGGCGAATTTGTCAGCGTCGAAGCCGTGCAGGCGCTGGCTGCGCTGGGCGTGGACGTGCTCGCGCTGGGTGGCCGCCCAACACGGCGGCTGCGCCTTTCCTGCGGCAGCCTGGTGGTGGAAGCCGCCCTGCCCTTCGAAGCCGTGGGCCTGACGCGGCGCACCCTGGACGGCGCGCTGCAGCAACAGGCCCAGGCCGCCGGTGCGCTGCTGCAGCGCGGCCAGCGTGTGTCGGTGCAGCACCTGGGCGGTGATGCGCATCCCTTCATGCTGCAACTCGCAGGCGGCGAGCGGCTGAGCACCCAGACCTTGCTGCTGGCCTGCGGCAAGACCGACCTGGCACCGCTGGCACGCCGCCCGCAAAGGGTGCCCGAGGCCCTGGTGGGCTGGCAGGTGCACCTGCAGCTGGCTGCGCAGCAGGCCAACGCGCTGGAAGGCCATGTCGAGGTGATGCTGTTTCGCCAGGGCTACGCCGGCCTGCAGCCCGTGGAAGGCGGCCTGGTCAACCTGTGCCTGCTGGCACAAGCAGACAGCAGCACCGAGCACAAGGCACCCAGCTTGCAGACTTTGCTGCAGACCCTGCAGCAGCAATGCCCGCTGCTGGCCGAACGGCTTTCAGGCGCCACCTGGATGGGGCCGGCGCAAACGATCTATCGCGTGCCTTATGGCCACCTGCACCGCAGCGCACCCGAAGACCCCGCCGGGCTATGGCGGCTGGGCGACCAGGCGGTGGTCATCCCGTCCTTCACAGGCGACGGCATGGCCCTGGCTCTGCACACCGCGGCACTGGCCGCCCATGAATGGGCACGGGGCGGCAGCGCCAAGAACTACCACGCAAGGCTGCGCAGTGATGTGTCGGCGCAGGTGGCACGCGCGTCTGCGCTGTACCGGCTGGGCCGGGGGCCGCTGGGCCGCGGCGCGCTGCTGGGGCTGGTCAGGCGCTGGCCGGCGCTGCTGGGCTTCATCGCTGCCATGACGCGGGTGGCACCGCAGCGGCTGCTTTGGTAAGGCCGTGAATGGCAGCGCCAGGCAACGCGATGCCCAGCCACCGCGCCAGGCGCCGTAACACCGTCATCGACTCGCCGCGGATCCAGGTTCCAGCGGCACTGGCGTGGTCATCGGGCTGGGAGCGGGCATCGGCGTGACGATGGGTGCAGGCATGGGTTCGGGGACCTCGCGCTGGTCGCAGCCGGTCAGCGCCGTCAAGCCCGCTGCGGTCACCGCGAGAACGGCGACCATTCGAAACTGGGTTGGGTTGGCTTTCATGCATTTACTCCTGCTGCTGAAGTCTGTTGAGGTCTGAAATTTCGCGGTGACAACCCGTTTGGCAACTTGCGTGCCCATACGAAGCTGTCGAGCGGCGCCCGGCGAGCGGTGCGGGTCCACACCCAGCGAAAAAAAGGGCCGGGCTGCATTCAGCCCGGCCGAGAACAGGTGCCCCCGAAAGGCCCCTGCGAGGAAGCACGTTCGCGGCAAACGCCGTGCCTGGCGGCTTCGGCCCAGGGTTGCGCATGCGGGTCAAGCACTGGAGCCCAGCAGCCACAAGGCCAGCCCCGCTCGCAGCGCCCTGCAGCGCCCTGCAGCGCCGCCACCAGCAGGCGCTAGTCGCGGGCTTGAAGCCCCTAATTCCAACGCCAGGTCCAGATGGCGTCGAGCGCGTCATCTTCGCCCGTGCGCAGGCGCAGCGTGAAGCGATTGGCGACGCGGTAGATCAGCTGCAACGTGCCCCCCGCGTTGCCCAAGGCCTGCTCATAACCGACGTAGACACGCTTGGACAATTGCTTGCCCAGGCTGACGATGGTTTCGTTGACGCCGCCGCTGCTGGCCCGGCTGAGTGACAACTCGTCCAGCCCCAGTCGCTGAATGAGCCCGCTGCCCGCGCCACCCCGTTCGCCGGCCAGCAGTGCCAGCGCCGCGCGCTGCAGCAGGGCGGTGTCGTCGCGGCCCAGCCCCTCGGGCGCACGGCCCAGCACCAGCCAGGTCAGGGTGTCGAGTTGGTCGAGTTCAGGCTCGCTGTAAAGCCGCACGCGCGGGTTGGCCGCCGAGCCCGTGACGACGACGCCTACGCGCGTGTCGATATCGGCACGGATGGCCTGGATGTCCAGCACCGGGTTGCCGGCATCGCCGCTGAAGGTCAAGGTGCCACGGTCGATGACGAGGTTCTGACCGTAAGCGGTGTAGGTGCCTTCCACAGCGCGCACCACGCCGTTGACGGCGATCTGGCCTTCGGGTGTCGTCACGCGCAACTGGCCACGCAGCAGCGTGTCAAGGCCTCGTCCGCGCAGGCGCAACGCCTGGCCCAGGTCAATGCGCAGGTCGACGTCGGCAGCGCCTAACGGACTGGGACTGGGACTGGGACTGGGACTGGGACTGGGGCTGGGGCTGGGCGCTGCGGCCCCTGCCAGCGCCATGCCGGGCGCGGCTGGCGCGCGCGCTGGCCGCGCGGTGGACCCTGGCGGCAGAGGCAAGGCGGCGCGGTTGACCACCAGCACGTCGGCACTGAGCTGCGGCACATCGGCCTGTGTCGCGTCAACCAGGCCTTCGTCGATGGTGAGGCGGCCGTCGACCGACACGCGCTGCGCACGCAGGCCCAGATCGGCACTGCCGCTGACGGTGATGCGGCGGTCGTAGCGGTTCAGCAGACGCAGCTTGTCAGCCACTGCGCGCAGCTGCACCGCCGGCGCGCCGCCGAAACTGGCGCCGCCGCTGACCCGCAACACGCCGCTGACGGGCTCTGCGCCATCGCGGAATTCCAGCCGGCGGATGGTGGCCTGCGTGCCCGTCAGCGCGATGTCCAGCACGCCTTGCTGCAGCGCGATGCCTTCGAAAAGGTTGCGCACGGCCAGGTTCTCGCCGCTGATGTCGCCCCGGTATTCAGGCGCGCGCACTTGGCCGCCGAAGAATGCCGCCACGCGCAGGCTGCCGCCCAGCCGCCAACCGGGCGGCAGCCAAGGGGCCCAGACTTGCAGTTCGGGCACAGTCAAGCTCAAGCCACCCTGCAGCGGCGCCGTGGGCTCGGGCCACGCCGCCTGCGCCGCGGTGCGAATAGTCTGCAGCCCGCCCAGCACGCCCACCCGGCGCCCGACGAGCGCCTGCGTCACCTGCCACAACCCGTCGTGCGCCGACAAGCCCAGGCGCAGGTCGCTCAGCCCCAGGGCCTGCGTGCTGCCCTCCACCGTCAGGCTGAGGTCGCCGCCGGTGCGCCCGATGTTGATGTCGGCGTCGAAACGTTCAGCGCTGCGCACGGCGATGCGCCCGCCAATGGCCAGGTCGCCCTGCCAGTTGAATTGCGGCTGCAAGCGCGCCAGCCAGGGCGCCAGCTGCAGCGGTTCCAGCTGCGCTTGAACGTCGATGCGAGGTGCCGCACCTGCCCGTGCCGGCGCCTGCCACTGCAGCTGCTGCCAGGCCAGCGCACCGCCAAAGGCCGTCACGCGGCCCGGCGCCAGGCTGGCCTGCTGCACGCTGCCGTCGGCGGCCAGCGTGATGGTGGCCTGAACATCTGCGGCCGACAGCCACGGCACGCCCGGCACAGCAGGCGCAGCCGGCGCGGCCAGCGGCGCTGCTACCAGTTCAGCAAGCTTGGCGCGCCAGGTGCCGCCCCCGCCTGTACCTATACCTATACCTATACCTATACCGCTACCGCTACCGCTACCGCTACCGCTACCGCTACCGCTGCCCCTGCCCCCGCTTGCATTCGGCGCCCAGCCGCCGCTGCCGCGCAGTGTGAAGACACTGCCGCCGGGCCCCTTGTTGCCAGCCGTGGCGTCGGCCCAGGCCGGCGGGCGCAGCGGGGTTCTGGCCTGTACCGCCAGTGTGTGTTCGCGCAGGCTGCCCTGCAACGTGGCCTGCAAAGCGGACAGCCGGCGTTCACCTTGCGCCAGGTCGCTGGCTTTGAGTTCGAGTAACAGCGGAGCGTCGGCATTCGCCGCCGACAGCTGCCAGCGCGCGTCTGCCGCCGCCAGCGTGAACTGCGGGCTGCGCAGGCCACGCACCTGCAGCGTGCCTTCGCTGCGCAGCGAAGGCCAGCGGCCCTGCGCACTGGCCTGCGCGTTGACCGCACCCTGCTGCGGCCACCACGCGGCAGCCCCGGGCAGAAGACGCGACAGCGGCGCCAGCACGGCAAGCTGGGGCGCGGTGACCTGCAGCCGGCCTTGCGGCGCGGCGGCCCCAGTGCGGCTGCCGTCGCGCGGCCAGCGGCCTTCCAGCTGCAAGTGGTTGGGGCCGGCGTGCAACTCGGCTTGCAGCGCCAGCGCCGGGGCGTCGGCCTGCAGCAGCGCCTGCCCGCGCCACGCCAGACCGGCCCAGCGGCTGTCGTCGAGCGTGAACTGCGCGCTGCCACGCAGGCTTTCAATGACTGAGGCCAGGTCCTGCGCGGTCGCTGACGTGCTAGCGGGCGTTTGCGCTCGTGGGGTCGTCAGCGCTGTTGTTGGGGCTGTTGTTGGCGCTGTCGTTGGGGCTGTTGCTGGGGCTGACGCGGCTCCGGTTCCGGTTCCGGTTCTGGTTCCGGTTCCGGTAGCGGCTGCTGGTGCTGCTGCTGCTGGCGGCAAAAAAAGGTCGGCCCGCCAGCTGCCGTTCAAACGCTGGCCCACGACGCCGCTGTCGGCCGCCGGCCACCAGGGTCCGGGGTCGAAGCCGGCCAGCGTGCCGGTAGTCTGCAGCCGCCAGGCGCCGGCCGAGTCGCGGCCCAGGTCTGCACTGGCGCGGGCATTGCCGCCGGCCTTGAGTGCGCCGACCTCGCCCACGCGCGCCAGCGCCTGGCGCAATTTCACTGCCATGCTGCCATCGGAAGGCAGCGCCCAGCTGCCATCGGCCAGCAGTTGCAGGGTCGGCGCGCCGCGCTGCGGCAGACTGCCGTCCAGGTCGACTTCGAAAGTGCCCGCCATCCCGCCGCCCGCGCCAGGGGGCGGTACACCGGGCCCGGTCAGGCCTTCTGTCTGCGTGGACAACTTGCCTGCCAGGCTCATCACGGGCAGCCGCGTGTCTAGCAGTTCGGGGCGCACGGCCTCCAGCATCAGGTCGAGCGCCAACGTGCCTGCCTGCCAGCGCCCTGAGCCGCGCAGCAAGCCGGCGGCGCGCGCGCCTTCCAGCTGCGCTTGCAAGCGTTCAAAGACCAGTGTGTCGGGCTCGCCCGCGCGGGCCTGCAGCAGCAGTTGCAGGCTGCGCAGCGGCAGCCGCCCAGCATTCCAGGCGCCGGGGCTGGCGTTGACGAGCTCGATGTCCATGGCCCAGGCCCCGGTGGCTGTGGTGGCTGTGGTGGCTGTGGTTGCAGCCACGGCAGCCGAGGCAGTCGTCGCCCCACCGCCGCTGTTGCCGCCCGTTGCCACCGGATCGACCAGCACGGCGCGCCCGGACAGCTGCGTCTGCGGCAGGCCGCGCGCCAGCGTGGCCAGGTCCAGCGCCTGCGCATCGGCGGCCAAGGCCAGCAGCGGCCATGGCGCAAACGGCGCCAGCGTCGCTTGCACCTGGGCTTGCCCTTGCTCGCCCGGCGTGCCGCCCTGGCGCATCTGCAGCGCCACTTGCAGGCGCTGCAGCGGCCCCTGCGCCTGCAATTCGGCCTGCCAGGATGGCCCCTCGGCGGCAGCGCGCGCCTGCAGTGCAAGCCCCTCGCCGCTGCCCAGCACAGCGTTGGCCGACAGCTGCAGGCCGTCGCGCTGCAGCTGCACGTTCTGCAGCCGGTGTTCCAGGCCGGCGGCAGCACCCAGATGCAGGTCGGCGGTGATGTCGGTCAGCGGTGTCTGCTGGTCGATCTCCACGCGGCCCACGCGCAGCCCCATGGCCCGCAGTTTCAAGGGCAGCACCAGGCTTTGCGGCGGCTGCGCACGGGCATCTGCAGCCACGGGCTGTGGGCTGTTTAACCACTGCACACGCACTGCGCGCAGCCGCTGCAGATCAACGCCCAGCCAGGCCCCGGGGTGCGGGCGCCACTGCCAGGCAGCGTCGTCCCAGGCCAGGCCTTCAACCACTACCTGCAGCCCATCGGCGCTGCGCCACACCAGACGCTGCACGGCAAAGGGGCCCCCGTTCGGGCGCCCCTGCTGGCCCTGCAGTTCCAGCCCCGGCACTTGCTGCAGCAGGCGGTCAAGGCCACCGTCGCTGTGCCACAGCCAGGCCAGCAAAGCAGCCACCAGCAAGACGGTGGCGACCAGCAGCGCCAGCAGGCCCCACAGCAGCCGCCGGCCAGTCGTCCCGGCGCGCGTCCCGGCCCCCGCCCCGGCACCATGCGGCCCACTGCGCTGGGCTGCGGGTGCCGCCGGCGCCTCTGGGGCGGCTATCGTGTTTTTGTCTGTCGTCAAAACGCCAGCCCCACGGTCAGGTGCAACCGCAGCTTCTTCACCTCTTCGCCGTAGGCCAGGTCCAGCTTGACCGGCCCGACCGGGCTACGGTAGCGCAGCCCAAGGCCATAGCCCAGGGCCGGGTCCAGGTCGCCCCAGGCGTCGGCAGCGCGGCCGATGTCGACGAAGGCTGCGCCCCACAGTTGCGGCAGGCGCGGAAGCAGCGGCCGAGCCACTTCCGCGCTGGCTGTGAACAGCACCTTGCCGCCCACCGCGACGCCGTCGACGAAGCGCGTCAGCGAACGATATTCGTAACCGCGCACCGATTCGTCACCGCCGGCGCGAAAACGAAGCGCCTCGGGCACCTGCACGGCGCCGCGCATGAAGACCTGCGCGAGTTCGATGCGGCCCTGCCCGTACCACGTGTCGCCCAACGGCCGGTAGGCATCCAGCCGCGCATACAGACGTGCGAAGGGCCCATTACCACCCGGACTGGAATTCGCCTGCCCAACGCCGAACTGCCCCGTCCAGGCGCGCCCGCGTGTGGGCAGCACCAGGTCGTCCAGCGTGCGCCAGACGCCATGCAAGTGCACGGCCAGCGCATCGGCACGCTGGCGGCCAAGCGCGCTGGTGGTGGATGAATGGTTCCATTCGGCGAACAGCAGCCGGTCGATGCGCTGCGTGTCTTGCGCGCGCCCCAGGCGCAGCTGGGCTGCGTTCACCACATCGGTGTCAGAGACCAGGCGTTGCAGCCCACCCGCCACCAGATTGCGGTAAAGGCGTGGCAGCGTCTGCGTGCTCAGCTCGCCCATCCAGCGCTGCTCCAGCTGCGAGATCTCGAAGCGGTTTCGGGCAATCCAGGGTCGGCCGAAGGGCCGGCGGTGGACGTGGTTCAAAGTCGCCCGCGCGCCCACGTTGGCGCCCACGCCCACACCCACCGTCGCTTCCTGCAACTTGCGTTCACCCAGGCGCACCACCACCGGCGTGGCCTGCGGCAGCGGTGGCAAGACGTCCAGGGTCACGGTGGCGCGGTCGAAGAGGTCGGACTTCTGCAGCCGTTCCTGAAAGTCCAGCAGCACGGCTTCGGTGGCCGGTGCACCGGGCTGCAGGTTGGCGATGTTGCGCACGGTGTCTTCGTCCTGCACCTTCAGCCCGCGCACGCGCAGCAGCCCGATGCGAAACAGCGGCCCGCTTTCGCCTGTCGCCGACAGATCGGCCACCTGCGTGGCGGCGTCGATGCGCGCTTGCGAAGCCGTCCAGTCTGCCTGCACCCAGCCTTGGGCGCGCAGGCCAGCGATGGAAGCCGTTTTGGCGCGCGACCAGTCGGCGTCGCGAAAAGGCGTGCCCGGCGGCAGTGGCCAGTCACGTCGCAGCGCTTGTGCTGCTTGGCGGGCATGTGCGCCATCGGGTGTGACTGTTTCGGTCATGGCCTGCAACGGGCCCTGCAGCGTGAGCTCGACACTGCCCACACCCGTGCGCGGCCCCGGCTGCACCGAAACACGCACGGCAGGTGTCCCAGCAGCTTCAGGCGTTGCCGGGTCCAGACGCTCCACCGTCACCACGGCGTTGAAATAGCCCTCGGTGTCGAGCAGTTCGCGCGCCTGTTGCGGCGTGGCGGCCAGCAGCCGGTCCAGTTCGCCGGGGGGCAAAGCTTCTCCCTGCGCCAGCCGATTGACGCGCCCCAGGCTCAGCCCGTTGCCGAGCAGCGCGCGCAGGGGCTCTGGCGCCACCACCTCCAACGACAGCACGGATGGCGGTTCTGGCGGCTCAGTGGCACCAGTCAGCGCCGCGCAACCGCCCAGAAGCACGGGCAGCAAGACAAGGGCCGTGAGCGGAACACGGCACAGCATGGGCAGCAATGGGTCTCGGGCTCGGTCCCGGTCTCGGTCAAGGTCTCGGGCTCGGTCTGGATTCGGGGCTGAGGCCTGGGCTGGACCGGCAGATGGTGAAAGGCTGATCAACGACGGAGCCCTTTGCAGGTCGGCGGCGGCTCAACGCTCGAGCATGTCTTTCAATTCGGTAGCGTGTTCTTCCTCGTCGGCCAGGATGTCCTCGAGCAAACGGCGCGAGGTCGGATCCTTGTCGCCAATGAGCTTGATCAACTGCCGGTAGGTTTCCACAGCTACGCGTTCAGCCACCAGATTGGCGCGCACCATGGCACGAATGTCTTTGGACTCGTCGTAATCGGCATGGCTGCGCTCAAGCAAGCTGGCCGGATTGAAGTCGGGGTCGCCGCCCAGCTGCGAAATGCGTTCGGCCAGCCGGTCGGCATGCGCCAGTTCTTCATTGGCGTGAACGAGAAACTCTTTTGCAATTGAGGGTGAAGACAGCCCGGATGCGGTGAAGTAATGACGGCGGTAGCGCATGACGCAGACCAACTCAGTCGCCAAGGAATCATTCAGGAACCCGATGATCTGCTCGACCCAAGGCCCGGCGCTGGGAGTCACAGAACCATCATCCAGGTCGGACTTGGCGCGTGCAATCGCTGCTTCGTCCAGCTTCATCGGGGTGGCTGTGTTTTGCGCGTTCATGGTGAGCTTTCAGATAAATTTTCAACTTGAACAGTGTCATCTCACACTGGCGCATGGCGACATAGGCGATGGTTCGAACGTGCTGTAGGACAGGACGCTGCGCTCTGTCCTACATGCAGGCAAGCGCAGTGCCCACAACGCATAGAAGACCAGCAAATCAACATCCAGGCATCGACCCTCTTCGAACCAGCGGACATGGATGAAGCAATCAACCTTTTGCAGTGGCCTGCGATGGTGGTCACGGTGACGGCGTCCTGGCTGGTGGCTTCCAGCCAAGATCGGCGACGCAACTGGGGTTTCTGGGTCTTTTTGCTCAGCAACCTGTTGTGGGTGGTATGGGGCTGGGCGACCCAAGCCTGGGCACTGGTGGTGCTGCAGGCAGCGCTGGCGGCAATGAATATTCGAGGTGCCCGCAAGACTGAAAACGCCGCCAAAGATGAAGGCGATGGCAAACCCGAAGCAACGACGTAGGTGCTGTCCGACTTCAGCACGCGGCATTGAACGATGGCCCGGCCGTCGCCCTTGAATTGCAATGCAGGCTCCCCCGAACGAATTTGCGCAGGTTGACATCTGTCTATTCCGGAGCACGCACCATGGTCTTTATCACCAAATATGAAGCCCGACTGCTGACGCCAGTGGCCGCCGTGTTCGGAGACCCGCATCAAGCCCTGTGTGCTGCAGATAACCTGCGTCGCCAAGAGTGGCTGCCGCGCCAGAACATCGATGTGCTGCACCCCGATGATCCAGAACTTGCCTTCAAGATGCGGCGCATGCGCCCCGCAAAGCCAGCGCCGCCAACGTGGCAGCAACATTTGATTGAGGCCGTTCGAGGCGCTGCAGCGGCGGCCATCCTGGCTGCAGCGGTTCTGGCTGGCTGGCTTTGGGAAAGCACGTCGGCGCAATACACACTGATGGGCGCCATGGCGCTGGGCACAGCCATTGCACTGGGCCTAGCTGGCCTGCTAAGGAGGCCGTCCGACAACCGCCAGGCCGTGCGCGGAGTCGAGCAGGCGCTGCGCGAAGGTCTTTGGGCGGTGGTGGCGCACGCTGGCGACAGGCGCACAGCCTTCGCAGCCAGGAATTCACTTCTTCGCGATGGCGGCGCGGTTCTGCAGCCGATTTAGGTGAATGGGGTCATGGGACATGTCACGTGCCATTACAACTTGCGCTTAGCCGGCTTGCGTTGGGCTTTGTCATGAGACCACCCTTGCGCCGCAAGCCCCCCGGATCGTCTGGCGAGGGCATCAAGAGCGAGTTGATTCCCGCCGGCCGACCGCTGCCTTTGCCGCATGAAATGGATCAATCGCTGAACTCAACGGCCGAGCAACCCGACCCGGTCATGCAGCAGGCCGCGCGCGATATAGAAGCCGGGCTGGTGGATACAGACCTGCACGGCACCCCAGGGATGGACCATGTGGAACGCGAACGCCTGCTGAAAAAGGAACGCGTTGAATCTGAAATAGCCATGGCGCATCAAAAAGACACGGGCTCGAAGCATCGAAAAATCTGATGGCCGCGGCAGGCCCGTGGCTTGCCCTTTGAATGTTCACCCTTTGCCATTACACGGAGTTAAGCATGGATTCCAACAGCAGCATCGTTCCCTATCTGTTCATGATCACCTTCATCCTGGTGCTGGGAATTGCCGTATGGCAGTACTTCAAGGTGACCAAGGCCAGACGCGAACAGAAACAGTCAGCTGACGCCCGCGTCCACGGTGACCAACCAGGGCCGGTGGGTGGCAGCGAAGACCGAACCCGTTCACGTTGAGCCTCAAGGGTTCAACAAGCGCTTGAGCAGGCCCGTGCGACGGTTGGGATTCTTAGCTTGGCGCTTGGAGACCGGCTCTTGTGCGCGGGCATTCTGTGCGGGCGCATTGCTGGCACTGTCGTTCGACATCTGGGTGCTGCCTTTCCAACTGAATGGGGAGACAGCCCAAGCGATGACAAAGACTGTCAACGCGCCTTCAAAGCTGGGTGCCGAGCCCGTTGGGCTGGCGCTGCCGGACTGCACGGCATGTCACGGCTCGCAGAACTTCTCAGCCCCCGCTGCGCGCGAAAACAAGCCAAGTGTTTGATCATCCTTGAGTATCTGGGTTGCCTCCGCCTGGCGGAGCCATGCGGCGGCAGTTCCGAATTTGAGCAGTGCAACCGCTTCAGTCGTCTGCGTTAGTGAAAGACCGTTAGTTCGTTCGCGTCGCGCCAATTTTACTCGAGGTGCAATACGCCGTCATGGCTGCGCGGGTGCAGTGCCATCAGGATGCCGGCCTAATGCGTGCCTTCTTCGTGTTCCTTGACGCGCTCTTCAGGGATGTTCCAGCCAATCAGCGCACCCACGAGATTGCCTGCAGCGCCGCCAGCTCCTGCACCCGCCATCGAAGCGGCAACAGGGCCCGCAATCACCAGGCCCAGCCCCGGCAGCGCAATGCTGGTGCCCACAGCGGCCGCAGCCGCAGCAATGGCGGCCACCGTGCCGCCAATGCCGTTGCCAATGCCAATGCCAATGCCGGCACCTTCAGCGGCCTTACTGCCGAGCCGATTTCATGCCCGCCAACGCTGCCGGTGTCGCTCTAGTTGTCGTGGTCGTTGCCCTTGCCAAATTGCCAATTTCGTCTGACATCACCAGGTTCAATCAATCCGACTTTTAGCCGCGGGCGATCACACCTTTATACGCACGCTCTGCGCTGTCGCGATCGGGAAACAAGCCGGTGAGATGGAGGTCCTTGTCGGCGCTGCGGCTGCCGGGAATAGCATGGATACTGGTAGTGGTGCTGGTACCAGTGCTGGTAATGGCACCGACACCGACCCCGGCAACGACACCGGCAACGGCAACGGCAACCATGGTGGTGGCGCCGGCCGTGTGGGTTGTGGTGTCGATGACCATGAAAGGTACCCCGTTCGGGGAAGGGCCGGGGAAAATTTCAGGCTGCCACAGTGGCAGGCCGTATTCCCGGCGGGCCTGAAGGCGTCAACACCACCTTGCGGCAATCGTCTTCCTTCTGGTCGAACATGGCATAGCCGCGCGCTGCGTCTTCCAGTGCCATGTGGTGGCTGATGATGACTTCGGGCTTGAGAACGCCATTGCCAATCCGCTCCAGCAGGGTCGGCATGTATTGCTGCACGTGCGTCTGACCCATGCGGAAACTCAGGCCCTTGTCGAAGGCGTCGCCGAACAGAAAGCCATGAATGAAGCCGGCATAGACACCCGGGACGCTGACCACGCCACCTCGGCGTGTGGCGGCGATGCACTGGCGGAGCACCGCCCCACTACTGCCTTCCAGCTTGAGGGTGGTCATCGCGGTCTCGACCATGCTGCCCTTGGCTTCGAAGCCCACGGCGTCGATGCTGGCGTCAACGCCCCGAAACTGCGTGGCTTCGATGATCTGCTCGGCAGGGTCATCGACCCGGTCGAAATTGATCGAATGCACGCCATAGGTCTGTTCGGCAAACTGCAGCCTGTAGTCGTGATGGTCGACCATGAAAATCTTCTCGACACCCAGCATGCGCGCACTGGCCGCGGCCATCAGGCCGACCGGGCCCGCGCCGAAGATGGCCAGACTGCTGCCCGGTCCAACGGCGGCGTTGAGTACAGCCTGGTAGCCAGTGGGCAGGATGTCCGACAGGAACAGCACCTGGTCGTCACGCATCGCATCGGGAATTTTCAAGGGCCCGGTGTTGGCCATTGGCACGCGCACGTATTCGGCCTGCCCTCCGGGCACGCCGCCAAATAGTTTCGTGAAACCGAAAAGCGCGGCCGGTGGGCGCAAGCTCTTCTTGTTCATGGCTGTGCCGATGTTGTCGTTCGTGGTCTCGCAGGCCGAGAACAGCTTGCGATAGCAAAAGAAACAGCTTCCGCAAGCAATGACGAACGGTATGACGACGCGGTCGCCTGGTTGCACTTTCGTGACATCCGCGCCCACCTCTTCGACCACACCCATGAATTCGTGACCCAGGATGTCGCCGGCCTCGACCCCGGGCACTTTGCCGCGAAACAGATGCAGGTCTGAACCGCAGATGGCGGTGGCGGTAACGCGCAAGATCAGGTCTTGCGGATGTTGCAAAACGGGGTCAGGAACGTTGTCGACCTGAACATCCCGGCTGCCACGGTAGGTGAGTGCGCGCATAAGCCTCCTTCGCACGCCCCAAGCGGGCGC
>JBBQAW010000053.1:0-17287 GCA_038316815.1 Burkholderiales bacterium | reverse complement strand
CCGGCTGCGGGCATCACAGGCCGACGCCACGCTGACGATGTTTGCAGTCGCCGCTGGAAGCCTGGACGAAGCCGCCTTCGCCATCTGGATGCGCCAGCACGGCGTGCCGCGTTGATGGAACCAGGTTAGAACAGGAAATACTTCTGCGCCATCGGCAGCAACGTGGCGGGTTCACAGGTCAGCAACTGGCCATCGGCGCGTACGCTGTAGGTCTGGGCGTCGATCTCCATTACCGGCAGGTAGCTGTTGTGCACCATGTCGGCCTTCTTCACGCTGCGGCAGCCGCGCACGGCCGACAGGCGTTTCTTCAGGCCCAGTTTGCCGCCGATGTCGCTGTCCAGGGCACTGTGGCTGACGAACGTCAGCGACGTGGCCGTCAGTGCACCGCCGAAGCTGCCGAACATCGGCCGGTAGTGCACGGGTTGGGGCGTCGGAATGCTGGCATTCGGGTCGCCCATGGCCGCCAGCGCGATGAAGCCGCCCTTCAGCACCAGGCTGGGCTTGACGCCGAAAAAAGCCGGCCGCCACAGCACGATGTCGGCCCACTTGCCCACTTCCAGGCTGCCGACCTCGTGGCTGATGCCGTTGGCAATGGCCGGGTTGATGGTGTACTTGGCGATGTAGCGCTTCACGCGTGTGTTGTCGGCACGCTCGGAATCTGAAGGCAGGCCTGCGGGGCGCGCGTCTGCGCTCATCGCGCCGCGCTGGCCCTTCATCTTGTGTGCCGTCTGCCACGTGCGGATGATGACTTCGCCCACCCGGCCCATGGCCTGGCTGTCGCTGCTCATCATGCTGATAGCGCCCAGGTCGTGCAGCACGTCTTCGGCAGCGATGGTTTCGCGCCGAATGCGGCTTTCGGCGAATGCCAGATCTTCAGCGATGCCGGCGTCGAGATGGTGGCAGACCATCAGCATGTCCAGGTGCTCGTCCACCGTGTTCACGGTGTAGGGCATCGTGGGGTTGGTGCTGCTGGGCAGGAAGTTGGCCTCGCCCACGACGCGCATGATGTCGGGCGCATGGCCGCCGCCGGCGCCTTCGGTGTGGAAGGCACACAGCGTGCGCCCGCGCGTGGCGGCGATGGTGTCTTCGACGAAGCCGCTTTCGTTCAGCGTGTCGCTGTGCAGGCTGACCTGGGTGTCGGTGACTTCGGCCATCGTCAGGCAGTTGTCGATGGCCGCGGGTGTGCTGCCCCAGTCTTCATGCAGTTTCATGCCGATGGCGCCCGCGAAAATCTGCTGGCTCAGCGCTTCAGGCCGGGTGGTGTTGCCCTTGCCCAGGAAGCCCAGGTTCATCGGGAAAGCGTCTGCCGCCAGCAGCATGCGGTGAATGTTTTCTGGCCCCGGCGTGCACGTGGTGGCATAAGTGCCGGTGGCCGGGCCGGTGCCGCCGCCCAGCATGGTGGTGACGCCGCTGCACAGCGCCTCTTCAATCTGCTGCGGGCAGATGAAATGGATGTGGCTGTCGACGCCGCCGGCCGTGACGATCATGCCTTCGCCGGCAATGATTTCGGTGCCCGGGCCGATGACGATGTCCACGCCGTCCTGCACGTCGGGGTTGCCGGCCTTGCCGATGGCCGCGATGCGGCTGCCCTTGATGCCGATGTCGGCCTTCACGATGCCCCAATGCTCGACGATCAGCGCGTTCGTGATGACGCAGTCGGCCGCTTCGCCACGGCCTGGGCCGTTGACGATCTGGCTCTGGCCCATGCCGTCGCGGATGGTCTTGCCGCCGCCGAATTTCACTTCTTCACCGTAGCCACCGGCTCGCAATGTGAAGTCCTTTTCGACTTCGATGATCAGCCCGGTATCGGCCAGGCGCAGGCGGTCGCCCACAGTGGGACCGTACATCTCGGCATAGGCGCGGCGGCCGATGGTGCGCGTCATCAAACGCTCCCGTTGACAAGGCCGCGAAAGCCCCAGACTTGACGCAGCCCGCCGTAAGCCACCAGCGTCACGGTGCGTTCCTGGCCGGGTTCGAAACGAACGGCGGTGCCGCTGGGAATGTTCAGCCGCATGCCGCGTGTGGCCTGGCGGTCGAAGTGCAGGGCGGCATTCGTCTCGGCGAAGTGGTAGTGCGAGCCAACCTGGATCGGCCGGTCGCCGGTGTTGGCTACCTCCAGCATCAGTGTCTGGCGGCCGGGGTTGAGTTCATGTTCGCCGTCGTCAATCAGCAGTTCGCCTGGAATCATGTTGCCGCCTTGGTTTTTAAGGTCTAGCTTTTTTGGTTACTTGCGCCGAATCCACCAGGCCGCGCCTGCGGCAACAGCGGCCACGAGCACGTAACCCAGCACATCGGTGGCATGCCAGTGGCTGGCCCCGGGCATGTTGTGCCCCGGGTGCGCGTGCGCAGCCAGCGTGTTCAGCAGGGCCAGCGCGGCCAGCGAAGTGGTGGGGATGGTTTTCTTCATGGGGCTTCCGGCAGGGGTGTCAGGTAATTGGCTGGTGCACCGTAACGAGCTTGGTGCCGTCGGGGAAGGTGGCTTCGATCTGAATTTCGGTGACGATTTCGGGCACGCCGTCCATCACGTCCGCACGGCTCAGCACGGACTTGCCTTCGCCCATCAACTGCGCCACGGTCTTGCCGTCGCGTGCGCCTTCCATGATGGCGGCGCTGATCAAGGCAATCGCTTCGGGCACGTTCAATTTCAGCCCGCGGGACTGGCGCCGCTCGGCCAGCAAGGCGGCGGTGAAGATCAGCAACTTGTCTTTTTCGCGTGGCGTCAGGTCCATGGGCGGTTTCGTCTGGGTTCACTTCAGTCGGTCAACGCACGGTTGTAACCCGAGCCGACAACGCTGGCTACTGCTCAAAGAACACGCTGAGCGACGCAAGCCTCGTGCCGGAGATAATCCAACTCGTGAAGCAGGCCAGACCGCCGCTGGTGTGAGCGTGGAAACACGGCACTGGAGGAAGGTCCGGACTGCACAGGGCGGCGTAGCAGCTAACGGCTGCCCACCGCAAGGTGAGGATTAGAGCAACAGAGACGAGTCGGACAGGGGTCCCGGGAAGGGTGGTCTGTGAGGCGCCAGCGCAAGCTGGCGGGATGTCGCGGCGCAAGCCGCGGCAGCCTTGGGCGCAAGCTCGAACCGAACAGCCATTCGAACCGGGGCAAAGCCTCGGTTCGGGTGAAACGGGCAATCTCTACGTGCAGCAACACCAAGTAGGCCAGCGTTGATGCGGCCCGCGGAGCTGGCGGGTAGGTGGCACCGAGCCGGTTGAGCGATCACCGGCCCAGAGGAATGGCGGTCACGGCGTCCAACCGAAAGGAAGGGCGCTGCACAGAATCCGGCCTATCGGCTTGCTTCACACTTTTGATTTCAGCACCGCCCGGCCGCTCCGAAGGTGCCGAGCGCCCCCTTGGGGGGCAGCGAACGAAGTGAGCGTGAGGGCCGCCGGTTCAGCACCGCCCGGCCGTTCCGAAGGTGGTGAGCACCCCCTCGGGGGGGGGCAGCGAACGAAGTGAGCGTGGGGGCCACCGTTTCAGCACCGCCCGGCCGTTCCGAAGGTGCTGAGAGCCCCCTCGGGGCGGCAGCGAACGAAGTGAGCGTGGGGGCCGAGACTCTAGACCGGCACCACCAGCGCGTGCCGTACTTGCCAGCGCAAGCCGCTCTCCATGGGTGCCGGCCGCAGTTGCATGCCCAGCGGCGGCCGCTGCTCTTCTCGCAGGCGTTGCCACAGAAAGTCGCGTTCGTTGTTCGGGTCACCAGCCAGGAAAAGCTGGCTGACCAGTTCGCCGAAGCTGGCGTGGCGCAACAGCACATGGATATGTGGCGTGCGCCCCGGGTAGGCCACGGGCTTGATGGTGCGAAAGCGCACCGAGCCGTCGGCGCCGCTCTGGCTGGCGCCGAAGCCCTGAAATCCCGGGTCGAAGCGCCCTGCCGACTGCGCCACGCGGGGGTGGCGGTATTGCGCCATGGCATCGCATTGCCAGATCTCGACTTCGGCGTTGTCGATCAAGCGCCCGTCCGTGTCCACCACGCTGGCCTGCAGGCCCATCAGTTCGCCACGGGCTGTCAGCAATTCGCCACCGCGCTGCACGCGGCTGAGGTCGGCGTCCCAATCTTCCCAGCCTTCGCGCCAGGCGCGTGGCGGGTAGAAGGGGCCTTCGGCCATGGTCGTGATGCTGCGGCGCGAACTGGCCAGGGCCGGTGCCCCCAGCCAGACGCCAGCAGCGGCGGCGGCGGAGGCAAGCAACAGGCGGCGGCGGACGGGATTGGTTTTCATGCCGTTATTGAAGCACCGCTGGGGCCGAACCCCTAGACTCTAGGGTTTCCCCGCGAATCGATGAACCCCAACGCCGCCACGCTCTGGCCTCGACCCCGCTGGACGCTGGCCCTGCTTCTGGCTTGCCTGGGCATGCTGGGGCCATTCTCGATCGACACCTATTTGCCGGCCTTCTCGGGCATTGCGCAGTCGGTGGGTGCCACGCCGGTGCAGATGCAGCAGACGCTGTCGAGCTACCTGTTCGGCTTCGCGATCATGAATCTGTTCCACGGCGCCTTGTCAGACAGCTTGGGCCGCCGGCCCATCGTGCTGGGCGGCATGCTGGCCTTCACCGCGGCTTCAGTGGGCTGCGCACTGTCGAGCACCATCGGCGAACTGGTCTTCTGGCGTGCCGTGCAAGGCATGAGCGCAGGTGCCGGCATGGTGGTTTCGCGCGCCATCATTCGCGACATGTTTCCGCCGGCAGACGCGCAGCGCGTGATGTCGCAGGTCACCATCTACTTCGGCATTGCACCGGCCGTTGCACCCCTGGTGGGCGGCTTTCTGTTCGTGCATGCTGACTGGCATGTGATCTTCTGGTTCCTGGCCGCCGTGGGCGCTGTTCTGCTGGTGGCGAACTGGCGCTGGTTGCCCGAGACACTGGACCCGCCCGCGCGCCAGCCCTTCAATACCCGGCATTTGATGCGCGGCTACTGGCAGATGGTGAAGAGCCCGCGCTTCATGGCCCTGGTGCTGGCCAGCGGCGTGCCGTTCAACGGCATGTTTCTGTACGTTCTGTCGGCGCCGGTTTTTTTAGGTGAACACCTGGGGCTCGGGCCGACGCAATTCTTCTGGTTTTTCTGCCTCACCATCAGCGGCATCATGGGCGGCGCCTGGCTGTCGGGCCGTCTTGCCGGGCGCATCAAGCCGCGGCACCAAATCCGGCACGGTTTTGTGATCATGCTGCTGGTGTCGGTGCTGAACGTGGTGCTGAACGTTTTCTTCGAACCCGCGGTCTGGTGGTCGATGTGGCCCGTGGCCATCTTCGCTTTCGGCTGGGCGTTGATGGTGCCCGTCGTCACCCTGATGGTGCTCGACATGGTGCCTGAACGGCGCGGCATGGCGTCTTCGGTGCAGGCCTGCATCGGCAGCCTGGCCAATGCCGCCGTGGCCGGTGTGCTGGCGCCGCTGGTGATGCACTCTGCGCTGGGCCTGGCGCTGGCGTCGGCAGGGCTGATGAGCATCGGCATCGTGGCCTGGCTGTGGGTGAAGCCGCAGTTGCAGGGGGTGTCTCAGGGCTGAAGGCTTGGCAAGGGCCCTCAAGCAGCGGCCAACTTGGGCCGATAAGCATGCACGAGCGCGCTGTCCGCGCCGGCCCTGCCATGACCAACCCGCGACACCCGCCCACCCTGACCCGTAGCCGCATGGCTGTGGCCCGCGCCCTGGCCGCGTGGGCGACGTTGGCGCTGTGCGGCGGTAACCCGGCTGCGGCCAGAGAAGCTGCCTCGACACCAGCCGCCTCGGCACAAGCCGGCGCCGCCAACAAGCAGGCGCAGACCGAAACGGCCGGCGCCCCAGCATCGACGGCCGGCGCAGACCCGGTGCAGCGCTTGCGCGAAAGGCTGGCAGACCGCCTGGCCGGCGTACGCACCAATGCCGCTGGCAACGCCGTCGACCTGCGCGTGGTCAGCGTGCCGCCAGCCGAATCTGCTGCTGCAGCCGCCGTGCTGCCCAGAGCAGCGCCCGCCGTGCCCGCCGAACGCAGACCGGCGCGTCAAGCTACAGCCGCCGCAGCCGCCACCAGTGCGCTGGCCGCGGCCGGCGGTGCCCACGGCAGCACGCGCGGCAGCCTGCACTGGTCGTACAGCGGTGTGGTTGGCCCCCAGGCATGGGGCGGCCTGCGCCCGGAATTTAAGCTCTGCGCGAAGGGCGAAAGGCAGAGTCCGATCGACATCCGGGAAGGCATGGCCGTCGACCTGGAACCGATCCAGTTCCGCTACCAGCCCAGCGCCTTTTCCGTCATCGACAACGGCCACACGGTGCAGGTCAATGTGGCGCCAGGCAACAGCATCGACGTGGGCGGCCGGCGTTTCGAACTGCTGCAGTTCCACTTCCACCGCCCCTCAGAAGAACGCATCGACGGCCGGCAATTCGAGCTTTCGGTGCATCTGGTGCACAAAGACAGCGAAGGCCGCCAGGCCGTGGTGGGCGTGCTGCTGGGCAAGGGCGCAGCCCAGCCCGTGGTGCAGACGGTGTGGAACAACCTGCCGCTGGAAAAGCACCAGGACATCAAGGCCCGCGCCACGCTGGACCCGAACGATCTGCTGCCGCAGGACCGCCGCTATTACACCTACATGGGCTCACTGACCACGCCCCCGTGTTCAGAAGGCGTGCAGTGGCTGGTGATGCGCCAGCCGGTGTCAGCCACGCCCGAACAGATCGAGATCTTTTCGCGCATGTATCCGATGAACGCGCGGCCGCTGCAAAACGCGGCCGGGCGGCGCATCTTGCAGTCGAACTGATTTCGGGGTTCGCTCGGGCTGGGGTTGGCCGCGTTGGCCGCCTTAGCCGCCTTAGCCTCGTTAGCCGGGCTTTGGCCGGCTTTGAGCCGCCAGGACCCGTTGTCTGACCGCGGCCGTCAGCGCCGCGGCATCAACAGCGCCGGCCACGCCCACAGGCTCACCGTCCACAGCAGCACCCTGCCCGCAGACAGCGGGCGCTTTTCGTGCTGCGCGACCTTCATGAACAGCACGACGGCGCCGGCCAGCACATAGACCAGCAAGGCCGAATACACCGCCACGCGGCGGCCGTAACTGTCGCCGAACAGGTCGGCCAGGAAGGCCCCGGCGTAGGCTGCCAGCAGCACAGACGCCAGCAGCGCCAGCGCCAACCCGGCCAGGGCGTGGCGCAGTTTCCAGAGCGGGTCGTTGTCGAGCATCTTGAATGAACGAAATTTATTTCGATTTAGGGGTGCTCGGGCGAGCAGGCCGAGTTCTGACAAAGCACTTTCATACAGCCCGCCAAGTCATTCATTCACAAAGCTTTTTTTAGTTCTGAAGGCTTCAAGACCAAGGCCTAAGTCATTGATTTTGCTGAGTTTTTACCCAGTACGGCTGGCCCCGTCACATTGACCACCCTCCAGCGGCCGGTTAGAGTTGCGCCAGTGGTAGATTGTGTGGGGAGCGAGCGTAAAAGTGGGTAATGTGGTGTTTCGGGGTGGGCCGGTGCTGTCGCTCGACGGGAAAGGGCGTGTTGTCGTGCCCGCTCGCCATCGCGACCTGCTGCTGGCCATCTGCCAGGGCCACATGATGATTGCGAAGAACCCCGACGGCTGCCTGTCGCTGTTTCCGCTGCCGGTATGGGAAACCTTCGAGGCCGAACTGGCCCAGTTGCCGGTGGACTTCGACGCCTGGCGGCGTCTGTACATCGGCTCGGCGACCGAAGTCGACATCGACAGCGGTTCGCGCGTGCTCATTCCGCCTGAATTGCGGCAGTGGGCCTGCCTGGACAAGGAAGTGAAGTTCATGGGCGTGGGCTCGAACTTCGAATTGTGGGACAGCGCCCGCTACGACGCCCGCGAAGTGGCCGCCATCGCCGCCGGCCGGCCCGAGGCCGTGCGCAGCCTGGTGGTGCGATGAACGCGTCTGTGCGTCAGGGTGGCGGGCCGAGCGCCGGGGAAAGTGCCGGGCCGCCCCAAGCCGGACCGAATCCCCTCGGGGGATCGCCCGAGGGTCCTCCCGTGCGAGGGGCCCCACCGTTCAAGCACACCGCGGTGCTGCTGGCTGAAGCGGTGGACGCGCTGGTGCAGCAACCCACGGGCACCTATGTCGACGGCACCTTCGGCCGCGGCGGCCATGCCCGCGCCATCCTGGCGCGCCTGGCGCCCACCGGCCGCCTGGTGGTGTTCGACAAAGACCCCGAAGCCATTGCCGAAGCCCAGGCCCTGGCGGCAGCCGATACCCGCGTGGCCGTGTGCCACGCCAGCTTTGCCGACATGGCCGCCGAACTTTCTGCCCGGGGCCTGCCTCAGGTGGATGGCGTGCTGCTCGACCTGGGCATCAGCAGCCCGCAGATTGACAACCCCGTGCGCGGGTTCAGCTTTCGCTTCGACGCGCCGCTGGACATGCGCATGGACACCACCCGCGGCGAAACCGCGGCCGACTTCCTGGCCCATGCCCCTGAGCGGCAGATTGCAGAGGTGATACGTGACTACGGCGAAGAACGGTTTGCTGTGCAGATTGCAAAGGCGCTTGTCGCTCGCCGCGAAGGCGGGTCGCCCGTGCGAAGCACTGGCGAACTGGCCACGCTCGTGGCTGGCGCCGTCAAGTCCCGCGAGCCGGGCCAGGACCCTGCAACGCGCACATTTCAGGCTCTTCGGATTCACGTCAACGGCGAGCTTGAAGCGCTCGAACAGGGTCTAGCTGCTGCCCTGGCCGTGCTGGTGCCGGGCGGGCGGCTGGTGGTGATCGCCTTCCATTCGCTGGAAGACCGCATCGTCAAGACCTTCATCAGCCGCCACGGCAAGGAAGCCTATGACCGCCGCGCGCCTTTTGCCCCGGTCCAGCCGCTGAAGCTGCAGGCGCTGGCGCGCATCAAGCCCAGTGCCGACGAAGTGCGCGCCAACCCGCGTGCGCGTTCGGCCGTGCTGCGTGTGGCCGAACGCACTAGCGTGCCGCTGGCCGATGGACTGCAGGAGGCCGCGCGATGAACGGCCGCCTGCTTACCGTGTTGGTGCTGGCATTGCTGGGCAGCAGCCTGGTGCTGGTGCACACCAGCTATGAATCGCGGCGGCTGTTTGCAGAACTCGACCGGGCGCGCGTCGATCATCGCAAGCTGAACGCCGAATTCAAGCGCCTGGACGCCGAAGCCCAGGCCCAGGCCACGCACCTGCGGGTGGAGAAGCTGGCGCGCGAAAAGCTGCGCATGCGCACGGCCACGCCGGCCGTCACCGAACGCGTCGAAGACACGCTGGTCATTGCTACTACCGCCACCGCCACCGCCACCGCTACCGCCCAGGCCAGGCCCGGTACCACCCTTGCCAGCGCCAAGGTGCAGCCGTGAGCCGCAAGACCGCCCGCAACCACCTCCCGGCCGGCGCCTCCAACGTGCGCAGCGTCAGCTACGCCACCAGCCCGCTGCTGGCCAGCAAGACGCCGCCCTGGCGTTCGCGCTTCATCGTGTTGCTGGTGGGTGCGGCTTTTGCGGTGCTGCTGGGGCGCGCGGCCTATGTGCAGATCATTGCCACCGACTTCTACCAGGCCCAGGGTGAAAAGCGCTTCGTTCACAAGCAGACGCTGCCAGCCAGCCGGGGCCGCATCCTGGACCGCAACGGGCTGGTCCTGGCCACCAGCGTGGCCATGCCCTCGGTGCAGGTCGACATCAAGACCTTCGCCGCCGACACACGCCAGCGCCGCGCCCTGGCCCAGGCCCTGGGGCTGAGCCCGGTGGCGCTGCAAGAACGTCTGGACAGCGGCGGCAACACCGTCACCCTGCGCCGGCACGTGCAAGAAGCGGCCTGGCAGCAGGTGGCCGCGCTCCAGATCAAGGGCGTGCAGTCGATCCGCGAATACCAGCGCCGCTACCCCGAAGGCGAAGCGGCCTCACACGTGGTCGGCTTCACCGACATCGAAGACAAGCGCGGGCTGGAAGGCATGGAAAGGCAGTTTCAGAACGAGTTGCAGGGCCGTGGCGGTCAGCGCACCGTGGTGCGCGACAGGCTGGGCCGCGTGGTCGAAGACATTGGTGAGCCCGTCGACCCGCAGCAGGGCGGCGATATCACGCTGTCCATTGATTCGAAAGTGCAATTTTTCGCCTACCAGCGCCTGCGCGACGCCGTGCAGGCGCATGGCGCGCAAAGCGGCAGCGTGGTCGTGCTCGACACCCAAACCGGCGAAGTGCTGGCCCTGGCCAACTACCCCAGCTACGACCCCGGCCAGCGCGGCGGCAAGGCCAAGCGCCAAATGCGCAACCTGGCTTTGACTGACACCTTCGAGCCCGGCTCGACGATGAAGCCCTTCACCGCCGCCCTGGCCATCGAAACCAGGCGCGTGACGCCTGCCACGCTGATCGATACCGCGCCCGGCCGCATCACCATCACTGGCAGCACCATACCCGACGCGCACCCGCACGGCGTGATAAGCGTGGCCGAAGTCATCCAGAAGTCCAGCAACGTCGGCACGGTCAAGATGGCCATGCAGATACCGGCGCGCGAAACGTGGGAGATGTACACCCAGATCGGCCTGGGCCAAAAGCCGCAACTCGACTTCCCGGGCGTGGTGACAGGGCGGTTGAGGCCGTACCAGAAATGGCGGCCCATCGAACAGGCCACGATGAGCTATGGCTACGGGCTGTCGGCCAGCCTGTTTCAGCTGGCGCGCGCCTACACCGTTTTCGCGCGCGATGGCGAACTCATCCCCGTCACGCTGCTGGCCCAGCCCGCCGGCAGCCCGCCGGTGGCCGGGCAGCGCGTGATGTCGGTCCAGACGGCGCAGCAGGTGCGCGAAATGCTGCGCCTAGCCGCCGGCCCGGGTGGCACCGGGCCGCAGGCGCAGGCCATCGGCTATTCGGTGGGCGGCAAGACCGGCACGGCGCGCAAGCAGGTGGGCAAGACGTACACCAACAAGTACCGCTCGTGGTTCGTGGGCCTGGCGCCGGTGAACCAGCCGCGTATCGTCGTGGCCGTGATGGTCGACGAGCCTAGCAAGGGCCAGTACTACGGCGGCGCCGTGGCAGCGCCGGTGTTCAGCCAGGTCGTGCAGCAAACGCTGCGCATGATGAACGTGGCACCTGACATCGAAGTCAAGCCGCAGATCAGCGGTGCGCCCGTTGTTGCCGAGCAGGAAAGTATCTAGCGCGATGCGCCTGCTGCACACCCCCGCCCAGGCTGCCGAGTGGCTGGCTGCGCGCTTGTGCGTGAATTTGCCCACAGGCCTGCCGCCGCGCCTGCAGGCCGACAGCCGCCGCGTGCAGCCCGGCGACAGCTTCTTCGCCTGGCCCGGCCAGGCGGTAGACGCGCGCCGTCATGTCGCCAAAGCCCTGGCCGCTGGCGCTGCGGCTTGTCTGGTGGAAGCCGAGGGTGCCGAAGTGGTGCTGGGTGCTTCTGCCGCCGACCCCCGCGTCGCCGCGCTGCCCGGCCTGAAGGCTGCAGCCGGGCGGGTGGCGCACGCGGTGCTGGGCCAGCCCAGCGCGAAGCTGAGGGTTCTGGCCGTCACCGGCACCAACGGCAAGACCAGCAGCGCCTGGTGGCTGGCCCAGGCGCTGACGGCTGCTGGCCAGCGTTGCGGCCTGGTGGGCACCCTGGGCGTGGGCGAACCGCCGACGGCACTGGACGCTGCAGCCCACCCGCAAGCCCTGGGCAACCTGCAGGCCACGGGCCTGACGAGCCCAGACGCGCTGAGCCTGCACACCGCTTTCGCTGAATTCGTGCGCCAGGGCTTTGCCGCCTGCGCGCTGGAAGCGTCCAGCATCGGCCTGGTCGACCAGCGCCTGACGGGCGCCTGCATCGATGTCGCGCTGTTTACCAACTTCACGCGCGACCATCTGGACTACCACGGCGACATGGCCGCCTACTGGGCCGCCAAGCGCAGCCTGTTCAGCTGGCCTGGCCTGCAGTCGGCCGTGGTGAACATCGACGACCCCCAGGGCGCGGTTCTGGCTGCCGAACTGCAGGCTGGCGGGCTGGACCTGTGGACCGTCTCACACCAGGGCCCGGCGCGCTTGCAGGCACGGGGTCTGCGCCACGACACGGCTGGCCTGGTCTTCGAACTGGCCGAAGGTTCGCAACGCGCCGCTGTGCACACGCCGCTGGTGGGTTACTACAACCTCAGCAACTTGCTGGGTGTGGCCGCTGGCCTGCGCGCCCTGGGCCTGCCGCTGACTGAAGTGGCGCTGCTGCTGCAGTCTCAGGCGCTGTCGCCCGTGCCCGGCCGATTGCAGCGCGCCACGGCGGCAGGCGAAAGCGACATCGATGTGCTGGTCGACTACGCCCACACCCCCGATGCACTCGAGAAGGCTCTGCAGGCCCTGCGTCCGCTGGCTGCAGCGCGCGGCGGCCGCCTGCTGTGCGTGTTCGGCTGCGGCGGCAACCGCGACGCCAGCAAGCGCCCGCTGATGGGCGCCATCGCCGAACGCGAGGCCGATGTCGTCGTGCTGACCAGCGACAACCCGCGGCTGGAAGACCCGCAAGCCATTCTGGCCGACATCGTGGCCGGCCTGGCGCGCCCGGCCGCCGTGCGCGTGCTGGCCAACCGCGTGGATGCCATTGCCCAGACCGTGGCCAGTGCCAGGCCCGGCGACGTGCTGCTGCTGGCCGGCAAGGGGCACGAGGACTACCAGGACGTGGGCGGCCGCAAGCAGCCTTTTTCCGACCTGGCGCAAGCCCGCGCCGCGCTGCGCCTGCGCGCGGGGGTGGCGGCATGATGCTGACACTGGCCCAGGCCCAGGCCCTGCTGCCCGGCAGCCGGATTCACGTTTCGCAAGGTGCGCAGGCTGCGCAGGGTGCGGAACGTGCTGAAGGTGCTGAAGTTGCGGAAGCTGCTGAAGGTGCCCAAGACACGGCCTTCGCGCGCGTTCACACCGACACCCGCAGCCTGCGCGCGGGCGACCTGTTCGTGGCCCTGCGCGGCGAACATTTCGATGCCCATGACTTCCTGCCCCAGGCGCAGGCCGCGGGCGCCAGCGCCGCGCTGGTTCAGCATGTGCCAGCGGGCTGCAGCCTGCCTTGTCTGGTGGTGGGCGACACCCTGGTTGCCCTGCAGCAATTGGCTGCAGCCTGGCGCCTGCGCTACACCGGCCCGTTGGTGGCGGTGACGGGCAGCAACGGCAAGACCACGGTCACGCAGATGGTGGCCAGCATCCTGCACGCCTGGCTGGGTGCGGGTGTGGACAGCCCGGCCTTGGCCACGGCAGGCAACTTCAACAACCACATCGGCGTGCCGCTGACCTTGCTGCGCCTGCGGCCCGGGCAGCACCGCGCGGCGGTGCTGGAACTGGGCATGAACCACGCTGGCGAAATCGCCCTTCTGGCGGCCCTGGCCCGGCCCACCGTGGCCCTGGTCAACAACGCCCAGCGCGAACACATGGAATTCATGGCCAGCGTCGAAGCCGTGGCGCGCGAGAACGGCAGCGTCATCGAAGCCCTGGGCCCGCAAGGCGTGGCCGTGCTGCCTGCGGGCGATGCGCACTTGCCGCTGTGGCGCGAACTGGCGGGCGGCAGGACAGTGTGGACGTTCGGACTCAACAAACAAGCTGATGCCAGCAGGCATGTGCACGCCGACGCGCGCTGGCAAGCCGCTGAATCAACTTGGGTGCTGCACCTCTACACCCCCGTCGGCGCCGCCGACACCACGCTGGCGCTGGCCGGCCGCCACAACGTTGCCAACGCCGCTGCTGCTGCCGCCTGCGCCCTGGCCGCCGGCGCGCCGCTGCGCGCCGTGGCGCTGGGCCTGGCGGCTTTCCAGCCCGTGGCTGGCCGTTCGCAAACCCTGCATATGCAGCGTGCGGGCCAGGCCGTGACCCTGGTCGACGACAGCTACAACGCCAACCCCGATTCCGTGCGCGCCGCCATCGACGTGCTGGCCAGCCTGCCCGGCCCGCGCTGGCTGCTGCTGGGCGACATGGGCGAGGTCGGCAGCCAGGGCCCGCAGTTCCATGTCGAAGTGGGGCAGCACGCGCGCGCCAGTGGCATCGACACGGTCTGGGCCGTCGGCACCTTGTGTGCCCACGTGGGCGCCCACCGCTACTTCGCCGGCATGACTGAACTCCTCGCGGCGCTGCCGCAAGGCCCGGCCGCAGCGTCCATCCTGGTCAAGGGTTCACGCTTCATGAAGATGGAGCAAGTCGTGCAGGCCTTGCACACGGCATACAAGGCGGAGGCCGGCCATGCTGCTTAGCCTGTCGCATTTCCTGCTGCAGGCCTACCCGGAAGAGCTGGGTTTCCTGCGCGTGTTCCAGTACCTGACCTTTCGTGCCGTGATGGCGGCGATGACGGCCCTGCTCATCGGCCTGGCCTTCGGGCCCTGGGTCATCCGCAAGCTGACCGAAATGAAGATGGGCCAGCCCATCCGCGAATACGGCGTGCAAAGCCACCTGGGCAAGCGCGGCACGCCCACCATGGGCGGGGTGCTGGTGCTCATCGGCATCGGCGTATCTACCTTGCTGTGGTTCGACTGGACCAACCGCTTCGTCTGGGTGGTGATGCTGGTGACTTTCGGCTTCGGCGCCATCGGCTGGACCGACGACTACCGCAAGGTGGTGCGTAAAGACCCCGAAGGCATGCGCAGCCGCGAAAAATTTTTTTGGCAAACGTTGATCGGGCTCATTGCCGCGTTTTACCTGGCCTTCAGCGTCAGCGAGATCAGTGCGCTGCGCACGGCAGAGCTGTTCATTCGCTGGGTCACCAGCGGGTTTTCGAACACGCTGCCACCGCAGGCCGACCTGATGGTGCCGTTCTTCAAGACCATCAGCTACCCGCTGGGCGTCTTCGGTTTCATCTTCTTGACTTGGTTCGTCATCGTCGGCGCCAGCAATGCCGTCAACTTCACCGACGGGCTGGACGGCCTGGCCATCATGCCGGTGGTGATGGTGGGCAGCGCCCTGGGCATCTTTGCCTACATCACGGGCAATGTCGTATTCAGCAAGTACCTGCTGTTTCCGTACATCCCGGGCGCCGGCGAACTGCTGATCTTCTGCGCCGCGATGGCTGGCGCAGGGCTGGCCTTCTTGTGGTTCAACGCCAACCCGGCGCAGGTGTTCATGGGCGACGTCGGCGCGCTGGCGCTGGGCGGGGCGCTGGGCACGATTGCCGTCATCACGCGCCAGGAAATCGTGCTGGGCATCATGGGCGGCATCTTCGTGGCCGAAGCGCTGAGCGTGATGATCCAGGTCAGCTGGTTCAAGTACACCAAGAAGCGCTATGGCACCGGCCGCCGCGTGTTTCTGATGGCGCCGCTACACCACCATTTTGAGAAGAAGGGCTGGACCGAGACCCAGGTCGTGGTGCGCTTCTGGATCATCACCATGCTGCTGTGCCTGGTCGGTCTGGCCAGCTTGAAACTGCGCTGACGGCGATGGACTTCCTCAAAGACCGCTCCATCCTCGTGCTCGGCCTGGGCGACAGCGGCCTGGCGATGGCGCGCTGGTGCGAGCAGCACGGCGGCCGGGTGGCGGTGTGGGATTCACGCGAACAGCCACCCCAGGCCGCCGCGCTACGCAGCGACCTGCCCGATGTGCGCCTGATGACCGGTGAGCTGCCAGCCACCGCGCTGGCTGGCGTGCAACTGGTGCTGAAGAGCCCGGGCCTGCCGCCTGGCGACGCGCGCATCGCGCCGCTGCTGACCGAAGCCCGCGCCTCGGCCATTGCCGTGCTGGGCGAACTGGACCTGTTCGCGCGCGCCTTGCAGGACCTGCGCCGCAGCCGCGACTACGCGCCGCGTGTGCTGGCCATCACCGGTACCAATGGCAAGACCACGACCACGGCGATGACGGCGCTGTTGGTGGCGCGCACTGGCCGGCGCGTGGCCACTGCGGGCAACATCGGGCCCACGCTGCTCGACACTCTTGCCGCTGCACTTGCCGCTGCACTTGCCAGCACCGAGCCCTTGCCCCAGGTCTGGGTACTCGAACTCAGCAGCTTCCAGCTTGAAGGCGGCGGCTTCGGTCTGAACGCTTCCAGCGGCTTCGAACCCGACGCCGCTGCGCTGCTGAACATCACGCAAGACCACCTGGACTGGCATGGCGGCATGGCGGCCTACGGCGCCGCCAAAGGCCGCGTTTTCGGCGTCGTAGCCAGCGGGGCCGCCCCGCGCACGGTGATGGTCGTCAACAGCGACGACGCTGCTGTGGAGGCCCTGGCCGCCAGCGCCCAGCCGCAGCCGCCCGCCGGCAAGGTGAAGGTGCGCGACCGCCTGCCTCAGCGCCAGGTGGTCCGCTTCGGCCTGGACGCCCCCCAAGCCCCGGGTGACTTCGGCCTGGTGGTCGAGAACGGCATGGCCTGGCTGGTGCGCGCCAACCCGGTCGACGAGACCTTGAAACGCAAGAAAGGCGAAGAGGCAGAAATCCATCTGCAGCGCCTGATGCCCGCCGACGCGCTGCGCGTGCGCGGCCGGCATAACGCCGCCAATGCACTGGCTGCGCTGGCGCTGGCCAGCGCCATCGGTTTCCCGCTGGCGCCGATGCTGCACGCCCTGCGCGACTACGCAGGCGAGCCGCATCGCGTGCAGTTCGTGGGCCAGATCGGCGATGTCGAAGCCTTCGACGACAGCAAGGGCACGAATGTCGGCGCCACGGTGGCGGCGCTGCTGGGCCTGGGCGCGGACAAGGCGCCGTCGCGGCTGGTGGTCATCCTGGGCGGCGACTGCAAGGGCCAGGACTTCAGCCCCCTGGTCGCGCCCTTGCAGCGCCATGCTGCGGCCATTGCCACCCTGGGCCGCGATGCCGAAGCCATCGAAGCCACCATCGGCACCCATTTGCCGGGCGTGCCGCTGCAGCGCCACGCCAGCCTTGAAGCGGCGGTGGCCTGGTGCTTCGATCAAGCCCAACCGGGCGACGCCGTGCTGCTGAGCCCGGCCTGCGCCAGCCTGGACATGTTCAGAAACTACGCCCACCGCGCCGAAGTTTTCGTGCAAGCGGTGCAGGCCCTGGCCGCCGCCCGGGGGCAGGTGTGAACGCCGCGTTCAGCCGCCTGATGACGCCGCTGCAGGGCCTGATGCAGGCCGTGAAAGGCTGGCGCCCAGGGCGCGAACGCGACGGCGCTGCGCTGCCGGTGCGCGACCACATCAACCTGGCCGGTGCGCGCCCGGTGCGCCTGCTGGCCTTCGACCAGGCGCTGGTGTCTGTGCTGGGCGCGCTGCTGCTGCTGGGCGTGGTGATGGTCTATTCGGCCAGCGTGGCGCTGCCCGACAACCCCAAGTTCCAGAATTACGCCCAGCACCACTTTCTGCTGCGGCATGTGGTGTCCATCTGCATTGCCTTCGTCGCTGCGTTGGTGACGGTGCAGATTCCCATCTCGTTCTGGGAAAAGTACGCGCCCTGGGTCTTTGTTGCGGCCCTGGTGCTGCTGGTGGTGGTGCTGTTCTTCGGCAAGGTGGTG
>JBBQAW010000052.1:0-17590 GCA_038316815.1 Burkholderiales bacterium | reverse complement strand
CCCGCGCTGATGCACTCCGTGCTAGAAGCGTTGAGCCGCCCATGGGTGCTGGACATCGACGCCAGCATCAAGCCGCTGTACGGCCGCCAGGAGGGCGCTGAGCTTGGCTACAACCCCCGCAAGTCCGGCCGACCGAGCCACGTGCTGCACACGTTTTGGGTCGGCAACCTGCGACTGGTGTTGGACGTGCAAGTCATCTCCGGCAAGTAGCACGCCAGCGTGCACGCCAAGACAGCGCTGGGACGGCTGCTGGACGATTTGGGCGACAAGGGACCCGCTCTGGTCAGAGGTGACTCGGGGACGCGAAGACGGGCGCAGCCCGGCCTTCTCCGTTCTGTGCGTGCAACGAAGGCATCCTGCTGGAGTTAGAGAGCCGCCGGCAGCCGTATCTGCTGCGGCTGCGCCAGACGGCCAACGTACAGCGCCTGTTGAAGCGACAGTTTGAACGTCAGGACTGGAGCCGGCCCGACAGCCAGGGTTGCCAAGTTGTTGAGGACCACTTGCAGCTACTGGGCTGGAGCAAGAAACGCCGTGTCGTGGTCGTGCGCCAGCGCATCAAGGGCGGCATCGCACGCGAGCGGCGCGTGGACGGCAAGCAACTAAAATTGGACCTGGTTGGCGCCAGCGTGCATGAGGGTGAGAGGCTGTGGGATTACGCGGTGCTGGTCACAGACGTGAGCTACCCGATCGAGGCCGTGGCGCAGTTGTACCGCGACCGTGCTGACTGCGAGAACGGGTTTGACGAGTTGAAGAATCAATGGGGCTTGAGCGGCTTCACGACCCAAGACATCAATCGCTGCCAGACCACGGCCAGAGCGTGCGCGCTGGTCTACAACTGGTGGAGTTGGTACTGCAGGACAGCCAACCCGACGGCGCGGATGGAGGCCATCACAAGCAGGCCGCTGCTACTAGCCGCAGTGGGTCGGGCAACAAACAGCTCAGGCCAGACGACGCTGTACCTTACGCCGTTGCATGGAAAGGTGGCCTTGCTCAAATCGCTGATCGCCAATATCCATGCGGCTTTACGGCACGTCAAGGCTGCTGCGGAGCAGATCAAAACGACGGACCGATGGGCCGTGCTGCTGCGCTACGTCAGCGACAAGATGGCGCCAGTCATTGCCCCATTTAGGCCGCCTCAGGCGCTTCCAGGTACCGGGTAACTGCCGGATTTAGGATAAAGCCTGATGTGCGCGTTGCGGCGAGCCAAAGCATGAACCCCGCCAGGAAGGAGAGAGGGTTGACTGCGCAAACTTAAAGGATTACCACCCATGGCTGATGGGTTTCAAGATTAATACCCGAAAAATCGTGGTAATTTTGTAACGCACAATCCATGAACGGCTTCAGTCAAACCGCAGCATTCTTAAACACTTCACGATCGTCAAAACAGGCGAGAACTTCGTCAACATGCGCGAGATCGATAACGTGCACATCGCGAACGCATGGCGCAGACCGCCTCGCTAGAGGCGACCGCATGAAAACCGCGCCACCGCCGTACCGCAGGCGCCTGGCTTAGCCCTGGCCGACCTGCAACGCCTGCAATTCCGCCAGCGTGTTGGCGTTGGCGAAGGCGCCGGTGTCGTCGAAGACCACCGTCGCGCAACGGTGTTGCGCCGTCCAGCGGTCGATCTTGCGCTCGCCGCTCTTCAGGTAAGCAGCCAAGCTGCTGAGCAGCAGCGCGTTGACGAGGCAGAACACCGGCTGAAGCTGCGGTCGGCCGTGCTCCACGGTGGCGGCCATGGCGATCTCTGCGCCCTCGCGCGACAGCGCCTCGGCCAGGCGGTCTGACAGGTCGGCCGGAAAGCCCGGCGTGTCGCAGGGCACGGTCAGCAGGTAGGGCGTCTTGCAATGCTCCAGGCCGGTCAGCCACCCGGCCAACGGGCCCGGGTAGTCGGCAAGCGGGTCCGGCCACACCGGCACGCCCAAGGCCTCGTATGCGGCGAGATTGCGGTTGGCGCTGATCATCACCTGGCCGACTTGCGGCGACAGGCGCAGCAGCGCGTGCATCGCCAGCGGCGTGCCACGGTAGAGCTGCAAACCCTTGTCGACGCCGCCCATGCGGCTGCCGCGGCCGCCGCACAGGATGACGCCGGTGATGTCGGCTTCGTTCACGCAGCTCCTGTCCGGTATCTGGGGAATGGGGGTCTCTTGCACCATGGGTAGTACGGAGTCTAGCCAGGCGCCTTTGCAGTCGTGTGGGTAGTTGTCGGTAATTGCCAGTTGTTGTCGGTAGTGAAGCAAAGCACTTCACCGCCATTCCGCCACGTCACGGCTGATGGTCAGTGGCGCCGCTGTCAGGGTTTAGGCGGATGCCGCGACAGCCCGCTGAGGCGCAAAGCCGTGAAGCCGTAGAGCCGTAGAGCCGTAGAGCCGTAGAGCCACAGAGACATAGGCCAGCAACATGCTAAGTCAAGCTCAAGTACGAGAGAAACTTTGCGAAAACGGTGATGAAACCCAGGATGGCCGAAAAGACCAGGATGCCAATACCGTAGAGCTTGGCAAGTTTTTTTGTCTTTGTAGAAATCGATGGCTCTGACATTGATTGGGATGGCTTGAGTTAGAGAACGAACCGGCAGACTTGATAAGGCTGCGGTTATGGCAAGGGCACGGCCCTCGAGAGCTTAGTTTGATGGACCCGAGCGTGCCGCGCTCGTCAGGGGTCAAGTACGAGACGGGTCGCCTGCGGCAAGACACCAAGACCGGCGCTTTCGGACATAGGCGCTCTGATGGTTGCGCACGATGAAGTTATCGGCTCACCTTCAGGAGCGCTGTTAGGATGCTGTCGCTCAGGGCCGCCGGTGATCTGCAAATCTGCAGATCTGCAAATCGACATCAGATCGCCCTCCTCACTTTGGCAACGCACCACCGACGACAAGAACCCGGCTGCGAAGGGCGACAAGCCGGCCAAGCCAGCGGCCGGAACGTAGAAACCAGCGCCGGCCCGCAGGGCCGCTATGCTGGGTGTAGGAATCTTCCCGGTTTTTGGAAACGCACCATGTACGAGACCTTTGCTCGCGCCACGCGACGCGCCTTCGGCATCGCTGCGTTGGCAGCCTTATCGGCTCCGGCTCTGGCCCAACCACCGGCACAAACAGCGGCACAAACAGCGGCACAAACAGCGGCACAAACACCGGCCCAAGCAGCAGTCCAAGCAGCACTCCAAGCACCAGCGAAAAAGATCGGCGTCTTTGCGCTTTTGGGAGAAGGTCTTCTGGTGGTGTCTTCAGCCGACGAAACCATTGGCACGCGGCTGGACCGTAACCAGCGCGATTCCATCAACACCCGCGGTATCGGTTTGGACGAGGCGGCACTGCGGGGTGTGAAAAGTGTCGTTGAGCGAACGCAGCCGAGCACCCAACTCGCGCTGTACCGCGCCACGGCACCCATCAGCATTGACGAACAGCGCACGGTCGCCGAAGGCGCGCATCGCAGCGAGTTGCCGGCCTGGATCGTGAATGCCATCACAGCCGACAAGCTGACGCATGTGCTGCTCATCACGAGCGGCCGTGGAGCAGCGAGTTTTCCTGTTCAAGAAGGCTTTACGCTGGGCACAGGCAACCTGGAAGGCGTGGGCATTTACATCGACCGCGTCAATCAGATCATGAATCGCAGCACGGGCGTCCTCAGCAATGGATTCCTCGGCCCTTTCGCCATGCTCCGCCTGACCGTGATGGACACCAACACAGGCGAGGTGACCAAGACCTACGACATTCGCGACAACACGATGCATACCGCGCGCAGCACCGACACCAGCAACAACGCCTGGGACTACCTCAGCGCTACCAGCAAGGTCGAAAAATTACGCGAGTTGGTAGAAAGCAGCATCGGGCGCGTCGTGGGGCAGGTGTTGCCGTGAAGCGGTCCGTTGCCTCCTTTTTCGCGCTCGAAACCTAGCGGCAGCGCGGCGGCCATGTCGACCAGGGCTTGTGTCATCAAAAAGCGGCCTTGACGCTGTTGGCTTGCCGCCAGTTAAGCATCAGTTCTGGCAACCTTTGCAAGGAACCTCTGCAGGTGGGATTCGCTGCGATGGCGTGGAACCTGGGCGAAAGTGAACCACCGGAGTTCACTGAATTCCTTCGCATTGAAGGCAAGCGGGGCGTCTCGGCTACCTTTGACGGCGCACCACAGTGAAACGTCCGTGTGGCCGGAAGTCAGGCCGACGGTTTCCGTGACCGTGACCGTGACCGTGACCGTGACCGTGACCATGATGGACGGCCCGACGGCTTCGGGATCGACATCAAGCCCGAATTCTTTCTTCAGCTCACGAACGATGGTGACTCTGGGGTCTTTTCCTGGTTTGACGTGGCCGCCTACGGGTAGGCAGCTGTGCGTTCTTGTGGTCCACAAACAGGATGTTCCCGCAGTCTATGACCGCGAAGTACGAAACCAAGTGTTTTGGCCGCGCTGCTGGCTTGGCGATACGGAAGAGTGGCTTACCCGACTCGACCCAAGCCACTTCATCTTCGACATGTGCAGCTTCGATGGCGTCCAGCGGATGAATTTCTATGAGCTCCCAGCGCACGCGAAAGTTCATCCAGTTGCCTAACTTTCGAGCTAAGCGGGCGTTAATTTTGGGCTGCCAAGTCTGGCGTTTGATTTCCCTTTAACCGCCGTTCTAGCGAGGGTTCAGGCTGGCACCTATGTGCCGCACCTGAGGTCCACAAAGACGTTGACGCCCTCGAGAGGCCGATTTGTTTCGCGCCAACGGTACACGCCTGGCGCCACAACGAGCAGTTGCCCCTGAACCTTTGTGCTGTCCGGGCGTGTACGCGACCCGGCGTCGTAGGCACTGGTCAATGAGCGCTCGGAGAATCGGGTGATGGCCGCCGCGGCTGGGTCCCGATCACCAATCTCGGTCGGATGAATTCGGTTCAGGCGATCCGTCAGTCGCTTTCCGTCTGGTGAAAATTCGAGGCACTAGCGGACTTCATTGTTGGTACACCCCTGATTCGGAATCGTCGACGCTGCCCAAGTGCCAGCGAGCTGTTTGACCTGAAACGCCAGATCTCGTGGCTGGGCCTGAGCTTTTGGCTGAGACAGGGGTTGAGGCGCGGCTGGGCCACGCAAGGCAACGCAACGCAAGCCAGCGTGATCGCGGAGAGAAAGCAGTAGACAAGATTCGGTTCATGATGGGTCCACCCACCTGCCAACACCAAGTTCAGCTGCCTGCGGCGGAAAGTTCGTAAGGCCAGCCGGCCAAGCCGCCGGTCAGTACCAGGGCACGGACACCGCGCTCGCGCAACAGGAAGACTGCAGCCCGGCTGCGCTGGCCGTTGCGACAGCACACGATCCAGGTGCGTTCGGCATCGATGCTGAAAACGCCTTCGTGCCGCAGCCGGTCCAGCGGCACCAGCTGGGCGCCCGGAATGCGGCAGGCGGCGTACTCGTCGGGGTGTCGGCAGTCCAGCAGCTGCGCGGCCCCGCGGCCCAGCCACTGTCGCGCCTTGTCAGCGTCGATGTGCTCGACCAGCGATGAACGCATCAGGGTGTCGAAGTCGGCCTTGCCCAGCACCAGCAATCGGCCGGGGGTGGTCATCACGACAGTGGCGGTGCGCAGGCCTTCGGACAGCAGCGCTTCTTCGCCGAAGCTGTCACCGTCGACGAGGCGGTTGACCAGCCGCGGCGGCGCGCCGTCGGCGTCCGCTTCCCAGACCTCGGCCTCGCCGGCAAGGATGACGTAGTAGGCATCCCCGGGCTCTCCCTGCCTGACCACGACGTCGCCCGCTGCCACTTTGCGTTCGACCAGGCGATTGATGGCCTGCGCAACGCGGTCCAGCGGCAAGCGGTGGAACACCTTCAGATGCGGCTCGGGCAGCACGAAGGCGCCCAGATGCCCCCAGCCAAGCAACTCGTCGAGTTCGTCACTGTCGATGGTGAGATAGTCGATGTCGCCAAGGGCGCGAACCCGCAGTTGCGGGCCAATGGCACTGACGATCGCAAAACCGGGCCCGGCCGCGTCCACCTGCACCCGGCGCGTGGTGCTGCAGTTGGCGCCATCGTCCCCCACCCAAGCACGGCAGGTCTCAACGACGCCTTCCAGCAGCACGAGGTGGTGGCGCAGGCCGGCGGGCGAGTCGTCGACCCAGTCGCCCGCCAGCGCCTGCTGGCGCGGGCTGCTTTCGAGCAGCCCGATCAGCCGCGCCCTGGGCAAGGGCGAAAACATGGTCGTATTGGCCAGTCGCCGTGCGAGATCGGAAATCACCATCGGCAGCGGCTCCTGTCGCGCCGCAGGCCGCGGCACCGCGCGGACATTAACAGAGGCCCCAAGGTCCAGAGCTGTGTGCGCCAGCAAAAATATCTTCATGGCCGCACCGCAATCACCGCGAGCCCGTGGCGGTCTACCAGGCGATGGGCGTACCGTCGTGGTCGAAGAATCGGCCGTTGTCAGCTGGCTTCAAACCCGCCAGCGTGCGCCGCAGCGCGGAAACACTGTCTTCGACCGCAAGGTCGGCGCCCGCCCCGCCCATGTCGGTGCGCACCCAGCCAGGATGCAAGGCCACGCAGATTGCCCGGCCCGCGTAAGCAAACGAGGCATCTCTCAGCACCGAGTTGAGCGCAGCCTTGCTGGCGCGGTAAAGCCAGGCGTTGCCATTGCTGCGCTCGCCGATGGAGCCCATGCGCGACGACAACACCGCCACCACCGCACCGGGTTCCAGAGCATCCGTCAGCTGTGGCAACACACGCATCGCGCCTAGCACATTGGTGTGCATGACCTCGTCGAAGTCGTCGCGGCTGGGGGCTTGGAGGCCGGTCGATCTGGGCCCGAAGACACCCGCGTTGTAGATCACCAAGCCAAAGCGCCGGCCCTTGATCTGTGCGGCCAGGGTGCTGGCATGCGCAGCGTCGGCAACGTCCAACAGCAGCGCCTGCGCGCCCAAAGCGTGCAGCGCGGCGCTCGCTGCCGGGCTGCGCACCGTGGCGGAAACAACGGCGCCAGCCACGCGGTATTGGCGCACGAACTCGGCACCGACGCCGCGCGAGGCGCCAATGACGAGAATGTCGGGTGTGGGGTGCATGGTTGGCTGGCTCCTGCCGCAACGGTGTGGTTCCTACGCTAACAGCGTGGCGGTGGCCGCCCACGCCTGCTACTCGTTTATGCCAGTGTGTTCGCGGCCGCCAGGGCTTATGGTTTGAGGCCTAGCTTTACCCGGGCCACCCACCATGCCTGTAGCAAAAGCGCAGTCTTCCAAGCTGCCCAGAAACACCCTGCAGACCGCAACAGGCGCAACAGCCGCAACAACCGCAATAGCCGCACCCGGCGCTGGTGGCGCCACACCGACGCCTTTGTCGCGCTTGCTGTTACGCCGCACTTTGCTCGCCACGCTGGCCGGTCTGGCCCTGGCCATACTGCTGGGCCTGCCCGCGGCCCGGCACGAAGCCCATGACGGCATCGACAACGCATTGTCAGCAGCCCGGCTGTCGCGTTACCTGAGCAACCTGCCGCAACTGAGCGACGCCCAGGCGATGAACGTGCTGCGGCAAAACGCCGAGTTGCCCGACCTGCGGCTGCGCGTCACCGACGGTGATGGCCAGGTGCGCATCGGTGCCGAATTGCCGGTTTCAGCGACCGAGCGTTCGGTTGCCTGGACTGTGGCCCGCCCCACCGGCCCGCCCTGGACGGTGGCGCTGGTAGCCGCACCCGGGGGCGGCTGGGGCGCGGCGCTGATCGGCAGCCTGCACGGGCTGGTCTGGTTCAGCCTGGGGGCCGCCGTCGTTCTGGGGGTGCTGTTCTGGAGCCTGGTTCGCCAGCCAGCCGCAGCCCGCGCGCTGGCTGCCGCGCGGTCAGACCCGGTGTCAAATCCGGCGTCAGACGCAGTGCAACGTGCCTACGAAGACCAGCGCATCGTCACCCGGCAGCTGCTGGAAGCCCAGGCCACCGAACACGCCTGGCTGGCGCGGCAGTTGCTGGAACGCTTGGGCCAGCATGCCAGCGCGCTGCGGCTAGACACGATCTGGTTGCGCCGCCACTTGCAGGGCGATGTGCATACCGCACCCGTCATCGCCAACCTTCTGGGCCAGTTGGCGGCGATGTCGCAGGCCGTGGGTCGGCTGCTGCAACCGCTGACCGCACCCGAGGCGCTGTACCCGCTGGCCCGTACTGCTGCCGTGCCGCCGGCCGCTTTTGAATCGCCACAGCGCCTGGCCGAAGCGCTGCAAGGCCTGGTTAAAGAGATGGCAGCCCCGGATGGCAGCGCCACACGCTGCACCTTGCAGTTCGACGCTGACAGCCGCCCTTTGCCCTATGCCCTGCTGATGGCCGTCTACCGCATGAGCGAGCACGGACTGCAGCATCTAGCGCGCCAGGCCCCGGGGGCCGACCTGCATTTGCGAGTGCAGGTCGACAGCGCAAACAGCCGCCTGAGCTGGGCCGCGCAGGCCCGCGTGACCCCACCGCCGGCCCACCGCAACAGCGAATGCCTGGCCATCGCCCAGGCGCATGCGCGGGCCTACGGTGGTCTGCTGCAAGCCGACCCTGCAGCGCTGGGGGGCCCGCGCCTGAGTGTCGAACTGCAGCTGGAAGACTGAAAGCGTGGGCGGCCGGCGTTGAACCCAGCGCTCAATCCAGCGCTCCATCCAACATTCGTGCCGGCGTTCCCAAGGCTGATGCGGCCCAGGCGCTTGAAGCGTTCGGCATCGGCATCGGCGTGGGCATCAACATCAGCATCAGCATCAGCCTGGGCCTGGGCCTGTGCATGGGCCTGCGCCCTGGTCATGCTGGCCGGCTGCGCCAGCCGCCCACCCGAACGCGATGGCCCGCCAGCCAAGCCCCCACCCGGTCTGGAACGTTGGCCCGACGCCACCCCAAGGGTCGAGCCCATCCGCCAGGGCGGCCCGAACAAGCCCTATGAAGTGCTGGGCCAGCGCTACACCCCCTTGACCGCTGACGTACCGCTGCGCGAGGTGGGTGGCGCTTCCTGGTACGGCACGAAGTTTCACGGCCGGCCCACCAGCAGCGGCGAGCTTTTCGACATGCTGGGCATGACGGCAGCGCACAAAACCATGCCCATACCCAGCTACGCGCGGGTGCGCAACCCGGCCAACGGGCGCGAAGTGGTGGTGCGCGTGAACGACCGCGGGCCGTTCGTGGCCGGGCGTGTCATCGACCTCAGCTATGCCGCAGCGGCCAAGCTGGGCTTGCTGCGCGCCGTGGCCCCGGTCGAAGTGCATCGCCTGACCCATGCCGAGATTCGCAGCGGCTTCTGGCTGGACGCATCTGCCGCCACAGCCACAGCCACCGAACCCAAGACCAGCCCGGCTGCACATCCCTAAGCCGGCTGAGAAACTGGTCTTGTCGGGCGGCGCGTTTGCGCGGATGCTCAACGCCCCGGTTGACTGATCTGCACAGAGCGCACAAAAGTGCCCCGATGCGCTCGATGCGCCCAGGGCGCCCGACACACCCGACGCACCCGACGCACCCGACGCACCCGATCTTCCAGACCAGAACGATCCACCGACCCCGCCGCCATGCAAAACCCTGACGCCCCCATCACCTTCGTCATCCCTGGCCAGCGTGTCGACAGCGGCGCCAGCCGCAGCGGTGGCGCCGCCGTGCCGCAGTCTGCCAGCAGCGGGCCCGGGCAGGTGAAGGCGCGGGTGCAGATTTCGGCCCGGCGCGCCGGCGCGCAAGACAGCGTGCGCGTCACCGCCGTGCCGGGCGAAGACGTGGTCGTGCTGCACATCGCCGGCGGGCCCACCCTGACCCTGCACCCGGCCACGGCCGCCGCGCTGATGCGCGGCCAGGCCGGCCTCACACAAACCCAGGCCCGCGACCGGCAGGCCAAGGGCACGGACAACGGCGAAGTACAGGTCGGCGCCCGCCTGCGCTGGGAAGGGCTGGAACAGGCCGCACCGACGCGCGGCGTTTTGAGCGGCATCGGCGGGGTCGGCGGCTTCCTGGGCGAAGTGCTGGTGACAGCCTTCGAAGTCGTCACCGGCCTGGGCCGCGAACCTCTGGTGGACTTCGTCGCCAGCCAGGTTGTCAAGCGGGTTGACGGCCAGGTCGAAGCCGGCGTCTATGCGCTGCAGGCCCAGGGCCTGGCGCCACTGAAGGGCAGCGGCAAGCGGCTGACCCAAGTCCTCGCCCCCCGGCAGCCCGCCACCCAGCCGCTGCTGGTGCTGGTGCACGGCACCTTCGTCGACACCTTCAGCACTTTTGGCAAGCTCTGGGCCCTGCACCCGCAGGTGGTGCGTCAGTTGTTCACGGCCTATGGCGACCGCGTCTTCGCGCTCGACCACCCCACCATCGGCGCTAGCCCGATCGCCAACGCCCTGACCCTGGTGCAAGCCCTGCCGCTGGGCGCACGGCTGCACCTGGTGACGCATTCGCGCGGCGGCCTGGTGGCCGAAGTGCTGGCGCGCGTGGCCGCCACGCGCCAGGTGGGCGCAGAGGACCTGGCCTTCTTCCCCGGCGACGCATACGCGGCACAACGCCAGGAACTGCAGGACCTGCTGGCCGCCGTGAAAGACAAGGACGTGCATGTCGACCGCGTCGTGCGCGTAGCCTGCCCGGCGCGCGGCACGCTGCTGGCCAGCGGCCGGCTGGACGCCTATCTGTCGGTGCTGAAGTGGACGCTGGAAGTGGCGTCGGTACCGGTGGCGCCCACCCTGCTGGACTTCATCAGCGAAGTGGCTCGGCGCCGCGCCGACCCGCAAGAACTGCCGGGTCTGGCGGCCATGATGCCCGAGGCACCGCTGCTGAACTGGCTCAATGCCGTGGACGAACCGATCACCGGCGACCTGCGCGTGATTGCCGGCGACTTGCAGGGCGACTCTCTGGGCACCTGGCTGAAAACCCTGCTGGCCGATTCGTTCTACTGGACCGACAACGACATCGTCGTGCAGACGCGTTCGATGTACGGCGGCGCGCCACGCCTTGGCGGAGCGCGCTTCATGCTGGACCGCGGCGGCAATGTCACGCACTTCGCGTACTTCGCGAACGAACGCACTGTGCAGGCCGTGGTGGCCGGGCTCACGCAACAGCAGCCGGTGGGCTTCGGCGTCATCGGCCCTTTGTCGTGGGCCGGGCAAAGCAGCGACGGCCAGCGCGCCGCCACCATCGCCCGTGCCGCGCGCGGCGACCGCCCGGCCAGCGAACGGCCAGCGGTGTTCGTGCTGCCCGGCATCCTGGGCAGCCACCTGCGCGTGGGCGACCAGCGCATCTGGCTCAGTTTGCGTTTGCTGGGCGGGTTGAGTCGCCTGAAGTACCAGCCCGGCGGCGCCGACGGCGTGGCCCCGGACGGCGCCATCGGCCTGAGCTACGACGACCTGATCGAACACCTGTCTGCCAGCCATGAGGTGATCGAATTCAGCTACGACTGGCGCCGTCCGATCGAGGAAGAAGCGAAGCGGCTGGCTGCGGAAGTGACGCGTGAACTCGACGCCCGCAACGCCAGCGGCCAGCCGGTGCGGATGCTGGCGCATTCGATGGGCGGCGTCGTTGCGCGCACCATGCAGCTTGAAAAGCCCGACGTCTGGCAACGCCTGATGCAGCGCCCGGGCGCGCGCCTGGTGATGCTGGGCACACCCAACGGCGGCAGCTGGGCGCCGATGCAATGCCTGTCGGGCGACGACACCTTCGGCAACGCGCTGACGGGTTTCGGTTCGCCGCTGCGCGACAAGCAGGCACGCCAGCTGATGGCAGAAATGCCCGGCTTCATTCAGCTTCAGGCGGGCTTGCTTGAAAACGGCCTGGACCAGGAAAAGACCTGGCGCGATCTGGCCGAGGCCGACTACAAATTCGACCAAGAACGCAGCTGGTGGCACCAGACCAATGGCGGCACCGCCGCCGCGCCCTACAAATGGGGCGTGCCGCCCCAAGCCGTTCTGACGCGCGCGCGCCAGTTGCGTGAACGCCTGGACCAGCAACGCGACAAAGACCTGGGCGCCGTGGCCAACAAGCTGGCATTGGTGGTGGGCCAGGCCAAGTTCACGCCCGACGGCTACAGCGTCGACCGGGAACAGGGCTTCGTCTACCAGGCCGCCGTGGACGGCGGCGACGGCCGCGTCACATTGGCATCAGCCATGCTGCCCGGCGTGCGCACCTGGATGCTGGACGCCGAACATGGCGCCATGCCAGACGCAGACAAGGCTTTCATCGCCCTTGTCGAACTGCTGGAGCGCGGCGACACGACGCTGCTCAAGCGCCACCCGGCCAGTGTCTCGCGCGGTGGTGCCGTGCCTGCGCTGGTGCCGGTGCAGCATGTCAGCAGCCGGCCTTCACGCATGCGCAGCCAGGCCCTGCCGGCCGACAGCATGCGCGACGTCTTTCTGCAGGGCCAGGCCTTCGACGACGGACCGCGGCGCCCGCAGCAGGCTGCCCTGCGCGTGAGCGTGCTCAACGGCAACCTCAGCTTCGTGCGCAGCGCGCTGATGGTCGGGCATTCGCAGTCTCTGGTGCTGACCGGCACCGAGAGCGCCGTGAACGCGCTGCTGGGCGGGGCGATGAAAGCGTCGCTCGACATCGGCCTGTACCCGGACGAACCCGGCTCGCACCAGATCTTCCTCAACACCCGCCAGGACCCCGACAACCCCTGGGCTGCGCCGCGGCCCGACGCTGCAGTGGTGGTGGGCCTGGGCGACGAAGGCAAGCTGAACGAAGAACGGTTGACGCGCACCGTGCGCCAGGGCGTGCTGGCCTGGGCCGAACGCATGGCCGAAAAGCAGGGCGGCGCGCCCAACGGCATCGAACTGGCCGCCACGCTGATGGGCAGCGGCGGCAGCGGCATGAACGCCAGCAATGCCGCACGCGCCATCACCCTGGGCGTGCGCGCTGCCAACCTGCGCCTGGCCCAGATCAACACCGACCGCGGCTGGCCCGTGGTGGCCCACCTCACCCTGGTCGAGCTGTACCTGGAACGTGCCTCCGATGCCTGGCACGGCCTGCAGGTGCTGGGCCAGGCCGCACCCGGCGACTACGACATCGCACCCACGATCATCAGCGGTGTGGGCCCGCTGCGCCGGCAGGTCGACAGCGGCTACCGCGGTGCCGACTACGACTTCATCACCGCCACCTCACCCGTCGACGACACCATTGCCTTCACGCTTGACACCAAGCGCGCGCGCACCGAAGTGCGGGCCCAAAGCACCCAGCGCAAGCTGCTGCGCGAACTGGTGAAGAAGGCATCGCACGCCGGCAACGACGACCCGCAACTGGGCCGCACCTTGTTTCAACTGCTGGTGCCGCCCGAGGTGGAACCCTTCCTGGCCGGCACCAGCCGCATGCTGCTGGAACTGGACGCCAAGACCGCGCCCATTCCCTGGGAACTGCTAGACACGCGGGCCGAACCCACAACCGCCAGCAGCCCCGGCGAACAACCCTGGGCCATCCGCACCCAGCTGCTGCGCAAGCTGCGCAAGGACCACTACCGCCAGGTGGTGCAAGACGCGCGGCCCGACGACGCCATCCTGGTCGTCGGTGAACCGAAGATGACCGACCCAGGCTACCCGGCGCTGGCAGGCGCACGCCGCGAAGCCGCGGCGGTGGCCGCGGCCATCCGTGAATCGAGCAGCTTCGTGGCCGAGCGCGTGCATTCGCTGCTGGAAGCGCCCACCTCTTCGCAAGTGATCAATGAACTGTTCGCGCGCCGCTACCGCATCGTGCACATCGCCGGGCATGGCGAGCCCGTGAAATACGACGAAACGGACAAGACCAAGCTCATCCACAAGGGCGGCGTCGTGCTTTCAGACGGCACCTTTCTGGGCCCGGACGAGGTGCGCAGCATGCGCACGGTGCCAGAACTGGTGTTCGTCAACTGTTGCCATCTGGCGGCGATGGCCGACCAGTTGCCGCTGGCCCAAAGCGAGAAAACGGCCTTCGACCGCGCCGCCTTTGCCTCGGGCCTGGCCGACGCGTTGATCGAGATCGGCGTGCGTTGCGTGGTGGCCGCCGGCTGGGCGGTTGACGACCTGCCGGCCGAAGCCTTCGCGACGGCTTTTTACCGTTCGCTGCTGAGCGGCCAGCCCTTCATCAACGCCGTGGGCAGCGCGCGCGAGGCGGCCTGGAACAACAACCGCGCCAGCAACACCTGGGCCGCCTACCAGTGCTACGGCGACCCGAACTGGACCTGGCTGCAGGACAGCCGCGACGGCTGGCAGCCGCCACGCGCGCTGCGCGACGAATTCGACAGCGTGGCATCGCCGCTGGCGCTGACGCTGGCACTGGAAGACGTGATCGTGCGCACGCGTTTCATGCTCTCGGGCGGGCCGGCCCAGCGCAGCACCGAACAAGCGCGCCAGCTTGAAAAGGTGCGCCACCTGGAAGCCCGCTTCGGCGGCCTGTGGGGTGGCATGGGCGCCGTGGCAGAAGCCTTCGCGCTGGCCTACCAGGAAGGCGGCGACAGCCAGACGGCCATCGACTGGTTCAAGCGCGCCATCGCCAGCCAGGACGCCAGCGCGTCGATGAAGGCGCAAGAACAACTGGGCAACCTGCGCGCCCGGCTAGCCTGGAAAAACGCCCGCGACAGCCAGGACGCAGACGTCATTGCACAAGCGCGCGAAGACCTGGCCGACGCCCAGCGCGACCTGGGCTTGCTGGCCAACCTGCAACCCACGCAGGAACGCCACAGCCTGGTGGGTTCAGCCTGCAAGCGCCTGGCCTTGCTGGAGCGCCAGCAGCAAGACCCCGCTGCCGAGGCCGCCGCGCTCGAACTGTCGCGCCGGGCCTACGCCAAGGCCAGCGCGCTGGCCATCGAACAGCAGCTGCCCAACCTGTTCTACCCGGTGATGAACGAGCTGGCCATGACCTTGGCGCTGCATCTGAAGGGCCCCCCCGCCAAGCTGGACCCGGCCCAGGTCGAAGCGGCCCGGCGCAGTTTGCAAACCAGCGCGCTGCAGGCCCCGGACTTCTGGTGTTATGCCGGCCTGATCGAGATCGACCTGCTGCAGTCTTTGGCCAACCGGCAGCTGGCGCACGACGCCAACACGCTGCTGGACCGCCTGGCCGAGCTGCAGACACGCGTCGGGTCGCAGCACCTGTGGGCGTCGCTGGCCGAGCAGGGCGATTTCCTGCTCGACCCGTACGCCACTGCCCACCCCGGGGCCGAGGCCGTGGCAGCGCGGCGCGTGCATGACTGGCTGAAGAAGTGCGCAGGGCGCCAGCCGGTGCCGGCCGGTGCCGAGACCCCGGACGGAACACCGGCCCCGGCCGCGAAAGCCGCCAAAACGCGCAGGGCAGCCAAGAAACAGGCTGGGGAACGGGTTGGAAGAACGGCTTAGAAAGCGGCTGAGAAAGCGGCTTAGAAAAGCGGCTCAGAAAAGCGGGTTGAAAAAGCGGCCTAGAAAAACGGGTTAGCGCCCGCCGCTGACGTCGACGATGGCCCCGGTGGTGTAGCTGGCCTCGTCGCCCAGCAGCCAGACGATGGCGGCAGCCACTTCGTCAGCCGTGCCGGCACGCTGCATTGGCACCTGCGCCGCCAGCAGCCGGGCGCGTTCGGGCTGCCCGCCGCTGGCGTGGATCTCGGTGTCGATGATGCCGGGCCGCACCGCGTTCACGCGCACGCCTTCAGCCGCCAATTCGCGCGCCAGGCCGAGCGTGAAGGTGTCGATGGCGCCTTTCGCTGCAGCGTAGTCCACATACTGCCCGGGCGAACCCATTCGCGCCGCGGCTGAGGACAGGTTGACGATCACCCCGCCCGGCCCGCCGTGCCGAGTGCTGAGCCGGCGCACGGCTTCACGCGCGCAGTAGAAGCTGCCGAAGACGTTGACGGCAAACATGCGCTGGATGCGCGCTGCGTCCATCTCGTCCACGCGCGCGGCCACGTCCACCACACCGGCGTTGTTGACCAGGCCGCCCAGCGCCGGCAGGGCAGCGTCCACCTGCCGGAACATGGCCTGCACCTGGCTGTCGTCGGCCACGTCTGCGGCCACGGCCAGGGCTTGGCGACCCAGGGCGCGCACCTGGTCCACGACGGCCTGCGCGGCGGCCTCGTCGCGGGTGTAGTTGACGGCCACGTGCCAGCCTGCGCGCGCAGCACGCAGCGCGGTGGCCGCGCCAATGCCACGGCTGCCGCCGGTGATGAGCAAGCTTCTGTCCATGGCCTGACTTTATCTTTTGAGGGCTGGGCTAGTGCAGTGTTCGGCGCCATGTGGAACTTGAGAAAACCGATGGATTGGGTGGTCTGGCCAGGCCCAAACCACAGCGATGCACTTTCGCATCGCGCGGATTTGCAACGGCGCCAGGCGACCCAAGACGCGGTTTTATGTTCCACATGGCGTCGAACACTGCACTAGAGTGAGGCCATCCCCTCCAGCGCAGCAGCCCCGATGGCCAAAGACTTCGACACCATGGAAGACAGCAACCGCTCTTCCAACCCCAGCATCCACGAGGTGTCCGACCCCGCCCGACGGCTGTGGCTGCGCGCGGGTGCTGGCATGGCCGGCATGGCCGGGCTGGGCTGGCTTGGCGGCCTGGGCCTGACGGGCTGCACCAGCGCAGGCAGTCGAAGCGGCCCAGGTGGCGGCGGTGGCGCAGCCGGCCTGAAGATGGGCTTCGAGAGCGTACCCGCCTCCACCGCCGACACCCTGCGCGTGCCGCTGGGCTATGTCGTGCAGACGCTGGCGCCCTGGGGCGAAGCCGCCGGCATCAGCGGCGCACCGATGCCGGCGTGGAAGACAGACGCCAGCAACAGCGCCGCAGACCAGGCCCTGCAAATGGGCATGCACCACGACGGCTTGCACTACTACCCGCTGGACGGTGGCGCGGCGGGTTCGCGCCGCGGCTTGCTGGCGATGAACCACGAATACACCGACGACGGCCTGCTGCACCCCGGCGGCCAGACGCCGTGGACAGCCGAGAAGGTGAAAAAGGCCCAGGCCGCGCACGGCATTGCGGTGATCGAGATCGAACGCCAGGCCGGGGGTGGGGGTGGGGGCGCAAGCACGGGCTGGCAGATGGTGCGGCCTTCGAAGTACGCGCGCCGTATCACCGCCAACACACCCTTCGCCATCGGTGGCCCGGCCGCCGGGCACGTGATGATGAAGACCGCCGCCGACCCGGCCGGCCGCACGGCCCTGGGCACGATCGGCAACTGCGCCAGCGGCAAGACGCCGTGGGGCACCTACCTGTCAGGTGAAGAGAACTTCAACGGCTACTTCGCGCTTGGCGACACGCAGCCCGATGCGCACCAGCGGCGCTGGGGCCTGCGCAAGACCGCCTGGTACCGCTGGAACGAGCATGACAAACGCTTCGACGTGTCGAAGAACCCGAACGAGCCGAACCGTTTCGGTTGGGTCGTCGAGATCGACCCGATGGACCCGGCGAGCACGCCGGTCAAGCGCACCGCGCTCGGCCGCGCGGTGCACGAAGGCGCGTGGGTCGCGGTCACGCGAGACGGCCGCGCGGTCGTCTACTCGGGCGAGGATTCGCGCTTCGAATACATCTACAAGTTCGTCAGCCGCGACCGCATCGCCCCCGCCGGCAAGGGGCTCAGCGCGGCCCAGGCCAACCGCGAGCTGCTCGACCGCGGAACGCTCCACGTGGCGCGCTTCGACGCCGACGGCAGCGGCCGCTGGTTCCCTCTTCAGCACGGCCAGGGACCGCTGACCCCGGCGAACGGCTTCGCGGACCAGGGCGAAGTGGTCATCAAGAGCCGCCAGG
>JBBQAW010000051.1:0-17675 GCA_038316815.1 Burkholderiales bacterium | reverse complement strand
GCGGATGATTTCGGGGTAGCTCTCGTACGGCTGATGCGCAGAGAGCATATCGTTGTAGGCCGTCACGATGCCGATGTGCGGTGCCTTCTCGGCGACGACGCGGAACTTGTCGCTACCAGGCAAAGCCGCGAAAGCGTGGGCGACGTTGGCGCAGCCCATGCGTTCGCTGCCGGGCGGGCGTTGCGCCAGCCGCTGGATGCGCGCCAGGTACGGCGCACGCGTCGGGGCACTGCGCTCGCGGATGCGCTGGGTGACTTCGGCAAGCACGGGTTTCATCGACAGTTCCTCTTGTAACCGACACGCCAATTATCTTGAAACCAAGTTACAGGGTCAATTTGACGCATCGGCCCGGCAGCCGGCGTGGCATGCTGCGCATCCATGTCGCCCACAGCTTTACCGGCCATCGACCCGCAGCTCGTCGTCAGATGCCCCGTGCAGGCCTTGCAGCAATTGCGCCAGCACCCGTTGTGGGCTGGCAGCCGCGAGCGCTGGGTCTTTGGTTATGCCTCGCTCATCTGGCGGCCGGAATTCGATGCGGCAGAACACCGCCCTGCACTGGTGCATGGCTGGCACCGCGCGCTGCGCATGCGCTCACGCATCAACCGCGGCACCCCGCAGCAGCCCGGGCTGGTGTTTGCGCTGCTTCAAGGCGGTGCCTGCCGGGGGGTGGTTTATCGCATGCGGGCCGAAGAGGCTGAGACCGAGATCGAACGCCTGTGGGCGCGCGAGATGCCCACCGGCGTCTACGACCCCCGGCTGTTGCCCTGCCAGACGCCCCAAGGCGTGGTGACAGCGCTGACCTTCACCCTCAGCCGGCGCAGCGAAAGCTGCCTGGCCCGGCTGCCGGACGAACAGATGCTGCACATCCTGCGCCATGCCCGCGGGCGTTACGGCAGCACGCTGGAATACCTGGCCAGCACCGCCCTGGCCCTGCGCGCGCAGGGCCTGCGCGACCGCGAGATCGAACGCCTGATGCGGCTGGCACAGGCCCATGGCCTGGTACCCGGACCGTCCGAAAGCGCGGCGGCAGCGGCAACGACAGCGGCGGCCGCTACGACTTGAGACTGGCGCCCCCGCCCCCCGTGGCGGGCGCCACCGGCAGTGGCATCGGCGGTTCAGGTTCTGCCGCCACCGCAGGCATGCCGGCCGCCCGGCGCAGCGCCTGCAAGTCGGTGGCGGTGTCGATGTCCAGCAACACCCCGGGGTCGTCAACCTCTTCGCCATGCGCGGGGTAACGCAGCACGACGCGGCGCGCGCCGTCGTCGCCGGTCAGCATCACCAGTTCGGAATAGAGCTCGGCCGAAAAGCCCACCGGGTGGCCGCGCCGGCCGCGGTGCTGGGCATACACGACGGCGTTCTGTTCCAGCGCCCGCGCCACCGCCAGCAGCGTGCCGGGGCGAACCAGGGGCATGTCGCCGGGCAGCACCAGCCAGCCTGGGGCGCCCGAGCGTTCACCGACGCCGCATGAAATGCTGTGGCTCATGCCCCTTGCTGCCTGTTCGTCGGTGACGACGATGATGTCGCGGGTGGCCAGTTGGCGCGCCGCCAGCGGCGCCAGCGCCGCCGTTGTCACCACCACCACCGGCAGCTGGCTTTCGATGGCGTTGCGCACCGTGCTGCCCAGCACCGTGGCCGCACCAAAGTCTTGCGCCAGCTTGTGGCGGTCGCCGCCAAAGCGGCTGCCACGGCCAGCGGCAAGAACAACGATGGTGGGACGAAAGCGCATGCGGAAAGGCTGACCTGGATTTGTAACGAGACGTTTTGTTGCAGCGCAGCGAAGCCGACGCCCGGAGGATGCGGGCGATACGCGGGTCCAGGTACTGGGGCCATCACTTAAGTCGAACCACTTACGGCGAACCACTTACGGCGAATCACTTACGGCCAACCACTTACGGCCAACCACGTAAACGGCAGTCCCAGGCCAGCCTTCCTATACTGGGCCGATGACGCCTTCCACCAACGACATTGCCGACCTGCGCAAGAGCTACGAACGTGACGCGCTCGACGAAGACGCCTCGGCGGCCGACCCGTTGCAGCAATTCCGCACCTGGTTCGACCAGGCACTGAAAGCCGATCTGCCCGAACCCAACGCCATGACCCTGGCCACGGTGGGTGCCAACAGTCGCCCGTCCACGCGCGTGGTGCTGATCAAGGGCTTCGACGAACGCGGCCTGGTCTGGTACACCAACTACAACAGCCGCAAAGGGCGCGAATTGGCCACTCACCCCTGGGCCGCCTTGCAGTTCCATTGGGTAGAACTGGAACGCGTGGTGCGCATCGAGGGCCGGGTTGAAAAGGTTTCGGACGCAGAGTCCGATACCTACTACGCCAGCCGGCCGCTGGATTCGCGCCTGGGCGCCTGGGCCAGCCCGCAGAGCGAGGTCATCCCCTCGCGCACCGTCCTCGTCACGGCTGCTGCGCAGGCCGCTGCGCGCCATCTGTTGAACCCGCCGCGGCCGCCGCACTGGGGCGGCCTGCGGCTGCAGGCCGACCAGTGGGAGTTCTGGCAGGGCCGCAAGAGCCGCCTGCACGACCGTCTGCGCTACCGCCAGGCTGACGGCCATTGGGTGCGCGAACGCCTGGCGCCCTGAAGCGCCAACCGCCGCGCAAGTACGCCTAGAAGCGCAACTGCACCCCCGCCGCCAACGCGCGGCCCGGCAGCGGCGCCAGGCCGCGCAAAGTCTCGATCGTGCTGGCGTTGTAGGCCAGTTCGTTGGTGGCGTTGTTCAGCTTCACGAACCAGAACGCACCCTGGGCCAGCGCCGCCAGCGGCCCGCTGGCCGACAAGTCCAGCTGGGTGTGGCCGGCGGTGCTGCGGTCAACCGCCGGCACGCGGTCCTGGCGCGCAGAGTGGCGCACCGTCATGGCCGCGTGCAGCTGGTCGAACTTGAACTCCAGGCCGGCCCGCACGCGCAGCGGGGCCAGGCGCGGCAGGGCTTCGCCGGTGTCCAGGTTGTCGCCGCGCACCAAGTCCACACCGCCCGTGAAGTCCAGTACCCAGGGGCGTTCGAAGAGCCTGAAGCGGCCATCGATCTCAAAGCCGCGCAGGCGCGCGCGCACCGCGCTGAAGGCGTACTCGGGCACCTGCATGGCGGCGTGTTCACCGTCTTCGCCACCTTCACCGTCGTGGTGGTCGTCCTCCAGCTCGATGCTCGCGCCCGTGGCATCGAGCGCGATGTAGCGCGAAAACCGCGTCTGGAAGACGTTCAGGCTCAGGCTGTGGGCCCCCTGTTTCCACGCCATGCCAGCTTCGAGATGGCGGCTGCGTTCAGTCGGCAGGTCGGGGTCGCCGCGCTCGAAAGCCGCGGTGGCGATGTGCAGGCCGTTGGCATAGAGCTCGTAATAGGCTGGCGCCCGTTCGGTGTGGCCCAGGCTGGCATTCAGCTGCCAGCCGCCGGCCAGCGGCAGCGCCGCGGCCAGCGAAGCGCTCTTGGGCGTGAAGCGGCGTTCACGCGCAGCCCCAAAGCGCGGGTCTTCGGCATTGGGCAGGTCGCCCTCGGACGACACGCGCGCACGCTCGATGCGCCCACCCGCCGTCAGCGCCACCGGGCCGGCGCGGAATTCCTCGACGATGAAGACGGCCTGACTGCGCGTGCGCGTGCCTGGCACAAAGGCTTCTGCCCCCAGGGCCGAGAAGTCCAGCGTCTCGATCTGGAAGCCGAACACGCCCTCTACTCCCGCCAGCGGTGTATGCCGGAATTCGGCCCGCGCTTCGCTGCCCTTGCTCTTGAAGGTCGTACCGACTTCGGCGCCTTCGAATTCGATGTGCTGGTAGTCGGTATGGCTGGCGCGCACCGTGCCCTGCGTCACAAATGGGCCCAGTCCGCGCAATTCGCCGGCCAGGGACACGCGGTCGCGTTCCATGCGGATGGTGACCTCTTCTTCTGCCGTCACGCCATACCGGTTGCGCAGCGTGTCGACCGACAAGCCCAGGTAACCCTGCGCGCCCACCCAGCTGGCACCGATGGCGCCGCCCTGGCCTTCGCTGGCCGAATTGCGCACCCGGCGGGTGGGGGCCAGAGACTCGCCATCGGCCACCGGCACATAGCCAGGCACGCGCAGGTCATCGGTGCGGCGGCCATACGCGTCCACATGCCAGGCCAGCGCGCCCGCACCGCCTTCCAGCACCGCGCCGCCGGCACGTTCAGACGCCGCGCCGCCCAGACGCAGTTCGGCCCGCCCGCCCAGGGCCGCCGCAGGCGCCGCGCGCGGGATGCGGTTGTCGATGCTGTTGACCACGCCACCCGTGGCGTTGCCGCCATACAGCAAGGCTACCGGGCCGCGCAGCACTTCCAGGCGTTCGGCGACCAGCGGGTCGGTGCCCACCGCGTGGTCGAAGCTCAGGTTCGATGCGTCGGTGGCCACGCCGCCGTTGTCGAGCAAGCGCACGCGGTCGCCGTCCAGCCCGCGAATGACCGGCCGGCTGCTGTTCGGGCCAAACCAGGTGCTGCTGACGCCGGGCAGGCCGTCCAGCGTTTCGCCCAGTGTGCCGGCGCGCGTCAGCACCAGGCCGTCGCCGGCCAGCACGCTGGCAGGCTGGGCCAGGGCACTGCGCCCCAGCGGGTTGCCGGTGATGACGACGGTCTGGCTGCCCAGGGGCGTCTGAGCCGTGGCAGCGGCGCCGGCCGCCAGCGCGCAGGCGGTCAGGGCAAAACGAAAAGTACGAAAAGGATGGGACATGAGAAGCCGATCGAAGACGGGCCATGCAACGCCCGGCTACAGCAGCGGCGGCGATGGACCCATGGACAGATGGCCCGGAGCCGCCGAAGAGGCGGTGCCGGGCAGTTGCGGTGGTTCAGGCAGGCGCGCAGCGGCGCCGCGCTTCAGGCAGCGGGCGGGGCGCGCGCCTGGTAGGCGGCGGCCGCGTGGCGGCCGGGTGTGGGCACGGCGTCGCCGTGCAGCGGCGACATTGCGCCGGCCAACACGGCTGTACCGGGCGCCTGCAGCAGGACGTCGACATGGCCCAGCAGCTGGTCATAGAGCCGGCACTCGGCGCTGGCTTCGCTGTCGGCGTGCGCGTCGGCGCAGCCATCCGCATGGGAATGACTGCCGGCATGGGCATGGGCATGAGCATGCCCAAAACCCCAACCTTCGCCCGCAGCCGGCGCACCCTTGGCGTGGGCCACGGCGTGCACCAGCCCCAGCGTCTGTGCAGCCAGCAGCAGGGCCGCCAGGCACAGCGCACGCCAGGGCCCCAGGGTCTGGCGCAGACGCTGCATCATTTCAGCTGGCGGCCGGGGCCGCTGATGCAGCGGCAGCCAAAGGCTCAGGGCCAGCCGGCCAGCCGCGCACCACCCGCTGCGGGAACGGAATGTCGATGCCCAGGTCGGTGAGCAAGCGCAAGATCGCCAGATTGACGTCCGACCGCACATTGCCTTGACCGTTCTCGGGGTCGGCAATCCAGAAGCCGATGGTCAGCTCCAGGCCGTCTGCGGCAAAGTTGGTCAGCAGAACACCCGGGCCCGGGTCGGCCAGCACGCGGGCCACGCCAGACACGGTTTCGCCCAGGCACGGCATCAACATACCCAGGTCGGTGCCGTAGCTCACTTGCACGATGGTGTTCAGCAGAACGCGCGAATCGGCCAGCGAGGCGTTTTCCACTCGCTGCGTGATCATCATCTCGTTCGGCACGATCGACTCGCGTCCGTTGATGGCGCGAATGACGGTGAAGCGCGTGCTGATGTCGGTGATACGGCCTTCGAAGTTGTCCACCTTCACGATGTCGCCAATGCGCATGCTGCGTTCGGCCAGGATGACGAAGCCGCTGACATAGTTCGCCGCCAGCTTCTGCAGCCCCAGGCCGATGCCCACGCCCAGCGCCCCGCCCAGCACGCCCAGCGCCGTCAGGTCGATGCCGGCCGCCGACAGCGCGAACATCAATCCAAGCAGCAGCAGCAAGGCGCGCAGCGCGTTGGCCGCCATCTTGCGGATGCTGATGTTGTCGGTAGCGCCTTGCAGCAGCTTGGCTTCGAGTGCGGACGACACCCACAACGCTGCCATCAGCACCAGCACGGCCGAAATCGCACCTTCGAGCAGGTCGCGCACCGTCACCTCGGCGCCACCGATCTTCCAGGTGATGGCGTCCAGTTCGTTCAGCACCAACGGCAGGATGCCGGTGATCCACAGCACGACCGCAATCCAGGCCAGCCAGGACACGCTGCGCTCAACGATGCGCATGACGGACGAGGTCGGGAACAATCTTTGCAGCACGCGCACCACCAGCCGGATGACGACCAGCGAGGTCAGGATCGGCAGCACGACGCGGAACACCGTGATCGGCACCGACAGCGGCGGCAGCGACAAAAGCCAGCGCGCCAGCAGGGCCATCAGCAGGGCTGTCACCGGGAACAGCACGCCCCCGATCACGCCTTCGCCGAACCAGATCGAACCGGGTTGGGGCTGCGGGCCGCGGACCAGCCGCACCAGGCCCCAGGCCAGGCCCACGCAGCCCACGAGCACGCCCAGCTCCAGCAGCGCAGCCGGCTGCAGCAAGGCGTGGGCAAAACTGGAAAGGTCTTCGAAAAGCATCACGCCACGTCGGCCAGCACCCGCAGGTGCGCCGCCACGCTGCGCGCCAGTGCGCCCAGGTGGTAGCCACCTTCAAGGCAGCTGACGATGCGGCCCTGGGCATGGCGCGCGGCCAGGTCCACCAGGCGCTGCGTGATCCATTCGTAATCGGCCTCGACCAGGCCCATCTGACCGAGATCGTCTTCGCGGTGGGCGTCGAAGCCGGCGCTGATGAACACCATCTCGGGCCGGAATTCTTCCAGTGCCGGCATCCACATCGCGTCGATCGTCTCGCGCACCTCCGGGCCGCGCGTGTAGGGCGCCACCGGCACGTTGACCATGTTCGTGCCCTTGGGCACAGCACCGCTGTAGGGGTACAGCGGGTGCTGGAAGAAGCTGCACATCAGCACGCGTTCGTCGCCAGCGATGATGTCTTCGGTGCCGTTGCCGTGGTGCACGTCGAAATCGATGATGGCCACGCGCTGCAGGCCGTGCACGTCCAGCGCATGGCGCGCGGCGATGGCCACGTTGTTGAAGAAGCAAAAGCCCATGGTCTGGTCACGCGTGGCGTGGTGCCCGGGCGGGCGCACGGCGCAGAACGCATTGCGCGCGCGGCCGGCCAGCACGTCGTCTGTGGCCGCCACCGCCGCACCAGCGGCGTGCAGCGCCGCGGCCAGGGTCGCGGGGCAGGCGATGGTGTCGGGGTCCATGCCCCGGCTTTCGCCGCCGTCTTGCACACGCTGCAGCACGTCGGTCAGTTCAGATACGTAGCCGCTGGTGTGCGCGCGGCCGATCTGTGCGGCAGTGGCGGGCGGGGCTTCGCGGAAGTCGAGCGCGATGTCCAGACCCGTGGCGAGCAGGTGGTCGGTGATGGCGTCCAGCCGCTGCGGGCATTCGGGGTGGCCCACACCCATGTCGTGCAGGCGGCACGCTGGATGGCTGTAGAAGACAGTGCTCATCGGAGGATGGGGAACAAGGCAATTCGGGTATGGTCCCACGCATGGATATCAGCCTTGCGCGCCAGCTCTCGAGGCTGGTCGACCAGATTAGCACGATCGTCGTGGGAAAACGCCCGCAGATCGAGGACAGCATGGCCTGCCTGCTGGCTGGCGGGCACTTGTTGATCGAAGACGTTCCGGGTGTCGGCAAGACCACCCTGGCCCACACCCTGGCGCTGAGCCTGGGGCTGCGTTTCTCGCGCGTGCAGTTCACCGCCGACCTGATGCCCAGCGACCTGATCGGCGTCAGCGTCTTCGAACGCGCCGCCGACAAGTTCGTCTTCCACCCCGGCCCGGTGTTCAGCCAGGTGCTTCTTGCCGACGAAATCAACCGCGCCGGCCCGAAGACGCAAAGCGCCCTGCTCGAAGCGATGGAAGAGCAGCAGGTGTCGGTCGAAAACGAAACGCGCCCGCTGCCGCGGCCCTTCTTCGTCATCGCCACCCAGAACCCCAGCGACCAGCTGGGCACCTACCCGCTGCCCGAAAGCCAGCTCGACCGTTTCCTGCTGCGCATCACCCTGGGTTACCCCGACCGCGCTTCAGAACGCCTGCTGCTGGCCGGTACCGACCGCCGCCAGGCCGCGCTGCAGCTGCAGCCGGTGATGCGCCCCGGCGAACTGGAAGCCGCCCAGGCCGCCGTGCTGCAGGTGCGCGCAAGTGACCCGCTGCTGGACTACTTGCAGGCGCTGATTGCTGCCACGCGCAACGGCAACTGGTTCACAGAAGGCCTGTCGCCGCGGGCTGGCATTGCCGTGCTGCGCGCATCCAAGGCGCGGGCGCTGATGGCCGGGCGCGATTACGTGGCACCCGACGACGTACAGGCCATCCTGCCGCAGGCCATTGCGCACCGGCTGACGCCCGTTCCCGGCAGCGGGCGCGGCCCGGTAGAGCAAGTGCGCGCCATGGTCGAAGCGACGCCGATCCCGTGACCACGGCAACGGCCCTGCGCGCGTGGTCGCCGCGCGCCGTTTTTCGTCAACGTTTCCGCGCCTGGCTGCAGGCCCGCCTGCCCGCCAGCGACACGCAGCTGCTGACCCAGCGCAACGTCTACATCCTGCCCACGCGCGCCGGGTTCGCCTTCGCGCTGACCCTGGTGGTCATGCTGCTGGCAGCCATCAACTACCAGCTCAACCTGGGCTTTGCGCTCACGTTCTTGCTGGCCGGCGCGGGCATCGTGTCGATGCACATGACCCACAACACCCTGCGCGGGCTGACCCTGCACCTGCGCCCGCCGCGGTCCGGGTTTGCGGGCGACGCCGTGGCGCTGGAAGTGCTGCTCACCAACCCCGGCCGCACCCGCCATGGCCTGGGCCTGCGTCTGCATGACGCGGCAGCGGCCAGCACCGTCTGGTGCGACGTGCCGGCACAGGGCCAGCAAGTGGCCCACCTGTCGATCGTGCCAGCGCATCGCGGCTGGCATGCCGCGCCGGCCCTGGTGGTGGAAACGGTCTTTCCGTTCGGCCTGTTTCGCGCCTGGTCGGTGTGGCGTCCGGCGTCGCGCGTATTGGCCTGGCCACAGCCCGAAAATCCGCCACCCCCGCTGCCCGCCACGGCAGGCAGCGGCGGCGAAGAACATGCGGCCCGCCGCGGCGAAGGCGGTGAACTGGACGGCGTGCGCCCCTGGCGACGCGGCGACACCATGCGCCAGGTGGTGTGGAAGAAAGTGGCACGCAGCGGCGAACTCGTCAGCCGCGAAACCAGCCAGGCGGTCGCGCGCGAACTTTGGCTGGACTGGGGCAACACCCATGTGTCTGGCACCGAAGCCCGGCTGTCACGCCTGGCCGCCTGGGTGCTGGCGGCAGAACGCGAAGGCCTGGCCAGCGGCCTGGCGCTGCCGGGGCACGACTTGGCGCCCGGCCTGGGTGAAGCCCATCGCCGGGCGGCTCTGGACCTGCTGGGGCAATGGGCGTGACGCCGGCCACCCGCGCCTGGGGCTTTGCCAGCCTGCAGCCGCAGCTGCAGCAACACCTGCCACGCGAAGCACGCGACACGTTGTTCCATATCACCGTCATTGCCTGGGTCATCCTGCCGCACCTGCTGCACTTGCCCTTGTGGTGCAGCGTGATGGCCGGCGCAGTGCTGCTCTGGCGGGCCCGGCTGGCCTGGACGGGCGGCAAGCTGCCCAGCCGCTGGATCGTCAGCGGCCTTCTGGCCCTGGCCACCGGCCTGACGCTGTGGGGTGAACGAGCGCTGCTGGGCAAAGAGGCCGGCGTCACGATGCTGGTGGTGCTGCTGACCCTGAAAACGCTGGAACTGCGTGCCCGGCGCGACGCGCTGGTCGTGTTCTTCCTCGGCTTCTTCCTGGTGTTGACGCACTTCCTGTATTCGCAGAGCCTGGGCGCCGGGCTGTGGATGCTGGGTGCCGTCTGGGGGCTGCTCACGGCCCTGGTGCTGGCCCACATGCCGGTGGGCCGCCCGCCCCTGAAGGCCGCCGGCGCGGTGGCCGCCAAGGCCGCCTTGCTGGGCGTGCCGCTGATGGTGCTGCTGTTTGCGCTGTTCCCGCGCATCGGCCCGCTTTGGGGGCTGCCTCAAGACGCCGCCGGGCGCACCGGCCTGTCGGGCAGCTTGCGCATGGGCGCGGTAGCCGAAATCGCCAACGACGACAGCATCGCCCTGCGCGTGCGCTTCTTCGGCCCGGCGCCACAGCCCGCGCAGATGTATTTTCGCGGGCCGGTGCTGTCCAGCTTCGACGGGCGCGAATGGACGCGCCTGGTGCCCACGTTCCCGGTCAGGCTGCGCCCGCGCGCCGACGTCGAACTGATCGGCGAACCCCTGCGCTACGAGATGACGGTCGAACCCAGCCGGCTGCCATTGCTGCCGCTGCTGGAACTGACCCCCGACCGCCCCGACGCCGCGCCGCAAGTACCAGGCTGGATGCTGACGCTGCGCCCCGACGTGCAGTGGCAGGTCGACCGCCCCATCAGCGAACGGCTGCGTGTGCAGGCCAGCGCCTGGCTGCAGCACCGCCACGGCCCGCGTGAAGACGTGCTGGGCCTGCGCGACCTGGTGCAGCTGCCCCCGGGCTTCAACCCGCGCACTCTGCAATGGGCCACTGAGCTGCGCGCCCAGCCCGGCATGGTGGAAGCCGACCCGCGCACTCTTGCCCAGGCCGTGATGCGGCACATCAACCAGGCCGGCTTCACCTACACGCTGGAACCCGGCACGTACGGCCGCGACGCGGTCGACGAATTCTGGTTCGACCGCAAGCTGGGCTTCTGCGAACACTTCGCGGCTTCTTTCGTGGTCGTGATGCGGGCGCTGGACGTGCCCTCGCGCCTCGTCACGGGCTACCAGGGCACCGACGCCCTGCCGCAGGACGGCTACTGGATCGTGCGCCAGAGCAACGCCCACGCCTGGGCCGAGTATTGGCAGCCGGGCGAAGGCTGGGTGCGCGTGGACCCCACCGCCGCCGTGGCGCCAGACCGGGTGCAGAGCGGGCGCAGCCTGCAGCCCCCGACCGGCCTGGTGGCGGGGGCGATGCGCAGCATCAGCCCCGAGATGGCGGCCCAGCTGCGCGCGCGCTGGGAAGCCGTGAACAACCGATGGAACCAGTGGGTGCTGAACTATTCGCGCCAGCAGCAGTTCAGGCTGCTTGAAAAGCTGGGCGTGCGCAGCCCCGACTGGCAAGACCTGGCCAGCGCACTGATCGGCCTGCTTTGCCTGGCCAGCCTGGCTGGCGCCGGCTGGGCCTGGTGGGACCGACGCCGCCAAGACCCCTGGCAGCGCCTGCAAGTGCGCGTGCAGGCACGCCTGCAGGCCCTGGGGGTAGAGGTGCAGGCCCACCACCCGCCACGCGAACGTGCAGCAAGGCTGCGCGCCACGCTGGGCCCAGCCTACGAACCCGCGGCCGCTGAACTGGACGCGCTGGACCGGCTGCGCTACGCCGGCGCGGGCACACGCTGGCAAGACCACCGCCGCTGGTGGCGACAGTTCCGCCAGGCGCTGGCGCAGTCACGCACCGCAGGCCGCATGCGGGCAGGGGGATCGACGCAGAACGCGTGACAGAAGGCGCGCCTGCGCCACCGCTGTAGCGTGCTGGCACAGGCCTGGGCTCAAGCACCGGCCAAGGCAGGCCGATGAGCCAGGGATGAGCCCCCCCGTGCGCGTGGCGTTGCTCGGCTTCACGCCATTCGAACGCCAACACCTTGAACCTGCCCTGCGCGCCCCGCGCCAGCGCAAGCCCGTCTATGCCGTGCGCGTGGAAGAACTGCCCAGTTGCAGCCTGGCCGTTGTCGACGCCGACCATGAACCCGCCGTCGCGCAAGTGTTGCGTCAGCAGCGGCTGGCCAGCACGGTGATGGTGGGTAGAACGCCGCGGCCCGGCGCCGGGGCACAGCTGTCGCGGCCCATCCAGTTGCCTGCCCTGCTGCAGGCACTGGACGAACTGGTGGCAGCAGCGCCCCCGATGTCAGCCGAAGTGCTGCGCGTGCACGAAGCCCTGGCCAGCCTGCTGCCCCAACAAGACCGACAGGTATCGACAGCGGCAGTTGCCCGAACGGCGGCCCGCGGCGAGGCCCGGGCCACGGCAGGGCCAGCGCGCGCGGCGGGTTGGCCCATCATTGCCGGCCCGCAGGCTGACCGCCGCCGCGGCCGCGCACTGCTGGTGGATGGCCGCGACAGCAGCCTGCGTTTCCTGTCACACGAACTGGACCCGCGAGACCTGGACGTGCAGCGCGTCATGGGCGGCAGCGAAGCCCTGCAACGCCTGCAGCAGGAGGCCTTCGACTTCGTCTTCCTGGCCACCGGCGACCCCAGCCCAGACAACGCCGACGGCATGAACGGCTTCCACACCTGCAGGCTGCTGCAGCGCATGCCGCCGGCCGTGCCGAAAGCGCCGCCGCCCACCCTGGTGCTGCTGCTGGCCGACGACAGCGCCGTCAGCCGCCTGCGCGCCGAACGCGCCGGGGCCGACGCCTGGCTGGCCGCGCCCTGGTCGGTTGAGCCGCTGCTGAAGATCGTCGACGAGCGCGAACGCTGGGTGCAGCAGAGCGTCCAGCGCGGCTGAAGCCGGGCCGCCACGGGACCGCTGCTGGACAAGCTGCGGGGGCATCGGCTGGGGACAACAAGGGGGTCGGCAAGGGGGTCAGCAAGGGGATGGGCAGGGCCTGCCGATAATCGGCGCATGCCCCAGCCGAACATTCCCAAACGCCGACTTTTGCTGGGCGCCCTGGCCGCCCTGGCTGCCCAGGCAGCCTTGGCGTCGCCCAGCCCCGCCCCGCCCCGCCCCAAGCGCCCGGCCACCCCCCGCCGCCCAGCCAACGAAAGTGCCGCAGCCCCTGCGGGCACGCGCTATGCCGGCCACCCGCAAGCCATGGCCTTCGCCGAGGCCGTGGCCGCCGCCCATGGCATGGACGCCGCAATGCTGCGTGACCAAGTGGGCCAGGCCAGGCGCATCGACAGCGTGCGCCGGCTGGTGATGCCGCCGCCAGCGGGCGTGGCCAAGAACTGGGCCGCCTACCGCGCACGCTTCATCGACACGGCGCGCGTGCAGGCCGGCCTGGCCTTCTGGCGTGCCCATGAACGCTGGCTGCTGCTGGCCGAAGAACGCTGGGGCGTGCCGCCAGAAATCGTCACTGCCATCGTCGGCGTCGAGACTTTCTATGGCCGCGTGATGGGCAACTTCCGCGTCATCGATGCTCTCGCCACCCTGGCTTTCGACTTCCCCACCGGCCGCCGCGACCGCAGCGCCTTCTTCCGCAGCGAACTGGAAGAACTGTTCGTGCTGGCCGCGCGCGAGGGCAGCAACCCGCTGACCGTCAAGGGGTCATATGCCGGCGCGATGGGCCTGCCGCAGTTCATGCCCAGCAGCGTGAACCGTTATGCGGTGGACTTCAGCGGCGACGGCCACATCGACCTGCACACCAATGCGGCCGACGTGGTGGGCAGCGTGGCCCACTACCTGGCCGCCTTCGGCTGGCAACGCGGCCAGCCCACGTACTACGGCGTGGCCGTGCCAGTGGACAGCATCGACCGCGCCGCCCTGCTGGCGCCCGACATCCTGCCCAGCTTCAGCGCCGCACAGTTCGCCGAACGCGGCGCCCGGCTTGACGCCCCCGGTCAGGCCCATGAAGGCCCGCTGGCCCTGGTGGAACTGCAGAACGGCGACCTGGCCCCCAGCTACGTGGCAGGCACACAAAACTTCTACGTCATCACGCGCTACAACTGGAGCAGTTATTACGCCATGGCCGTGATCGACCTGGCCGCAAGCTTGCGCCGGGGCATGGACCGCAGCCCGCGCTGAGGCAACCTTGGAACAGGTCCCACGCGTCATTCGCATCTGAGGGGCGCCGAGGGTTTTGCTGGTCTCGCCTGCGCGAAGTCCAGGCCACGGCGATTGGTTCGGTCAACCAGATCAACGACAGCCTTTGGCGAAGAGCTGGCGTCTGTTTTCCATTTCCATTTGGCAGCAAACGGCCCATTGCGGACGTTCGGTTCTCGTCTGTTGCGGACGTTCTGCTCGGACCCTTCGGAGCGCCTGCGTTGTCCCTGGGCTGCGGCAGTCGGGTGGCCCCCTCCGCTCATGTCCTCCGAACTGGGCTGCGCCCAGTTCTCCCCCTTTACTTCGCTGCGGGGGCCATCCGACTGCCGCAGCCCGGCACCATGGCTGCGTGCGACGGTGGCGCGCAAACACTGTTGCCGCAAAGGCGGGCTTGGCTTGGATGCGGCGCGCACGAGAGGCGCCGAGAAGCGCAGGGCACGCGGCCCCGCGCGCAGCGCCGACCGCCGAACATAAGCGCCGCAGCCAAGCCAAGCCCGCCTTTGCTTGGGGAACAAGCAAGCAAGCTAGTGAAAAGCATCGAACGGAGAGACGAACGAACGAACGTCCGCAAAGGGTCGAGACCTGAAATCCCTTGGCTGAAACTGAAGGCGGTAAAGCGGTCGTACGCGCGGGCTGCCGCGGGCCTCGGACACGCCAGAAACGGATGGCCGGGCAAATCATGGCTGGTGTTATCTGTTCGGCCAAGCGGGGCTTTATGCGATGACGAGCGGAATTTCGGCCAGTCGGGTCGTGTAGCGCGGTGACCGGCGCTCCTGCCGTCCCGCGTGCGTCTTGCTGCCGCCCGCGTGCATGGCGCTGGCCACCGTAACTGCGGCACGCCCGAACCGCTGATTCAGCGCATCGACCGCCCCCATGAGCTGCGACGAATCTCTGGCGGCTGTCGAACTGGTCGCCTCTTCGGTTGAAAACAAGTCAAGTTCACCCTGCTGATGATCTTGCGGCCGCAAGTCGACGAGCATGACGCCCGCCTTGAGGTAGTTGAACCCGGGTCGGTACATCCCGCTCAATGCTCGCACTGCCGTCTTATGTTTTGAGTGCGCCGCCGTCCACGAGGCATTGATGGTTCGCTACTTCAGCTGCAGGTCGCTCTGTATTTCTCTCCATGGCGAACAATTGCTGTGATTCAAGTGGCGCAACGGCTTGTCTTAAAACTTTCTCCCTCATCACGATAGGCTGCCGTTACTGCCGTCACTGCCGTTACTGCCGTGACTGCCGTCACTGCCAGCGCAACTGGCCTGTCGGCTCCCGTCGCTGCTAAACGCAGCCCGGCCCGCCATCCAGGCATCACATCGCAAATCACGCCGCTGGCAGCCTGCGAAGTGGCAAAGTCGGCCGTATGACCTTTCCACCCAACTGGCGACTTCGACTGCGCTTCGCCGCGCTGGCCTTGCTGCCCGAGGTGGCCCACCTCTCGTGGGCGGCGCAACACGGTGGCATCCGCGTCCACCACTTCATGAACCGTCCTGACCTGCCGGGTTTACACAACGCGTGGGGCTTGATGGTGCTGCCGCTGCTGGCCTTCTGGGCGACGACGAGGGTGCAGCAACGCCGCTGCGGCAAGACCCGCCTGGCCAGCAATAAAGCGCCTCTGCCTCAAAAGCGTTTTGAATCCTCTGCCGAATGAACCCACCTACTGACATCAATCGCCAGGTCCGTCTTGCCGGCCTTCTTTACCTCGCAATCATCCTGCTCGGCCTGTGGGGCGAGTTGGCGGTGCGCGGCACGCTTGTCGTGGCAGGTGATGCGGCGGCCACTGCCGAGCGCATCGCTGCCTCTCCCCTGCTGTGGCGAAGTGGGTTGGTAGGCGACCTTTTGATGCAGGTGCTGGACGTGCCGGTCATCGTGGTCTTCTACCTGCTGCTGCGCCCGGTGAGTGAGAGCCTGGCGCTCACGGCCACCCTGCTCAATCTGGTTCAGACGGCAGTGCTGGTGGCTGAACGAGGCCAGTTGCTGACACCGTTGCTCATCTCAGGCGACGCTGGCGCCGTACAAGCCTTCTCGGTAGCGCAACAGCAGGCGTTCTCGCAGTTGGCAATCCGGCTGCATGCCCATGGCTTCGGCATTGGGTTGATCTTTTTCGGCTTTGCCTGCCTGATCCGCGCATGGCTGATCTACCGCAGCGGTTTGATGCCGCGGGCGATTGCCCTGCTGCTGGGTGGCGCTGGCATCTGCTATCTGGTCAACAGCTTTGCCCTTTTGCTCGCGCCTGAGCTCGCCGCGGCGCTGTTTCCAGCCGTGCTGCTGCCCGCGCTCGTGGGTGAGGCGTCGTTGTGCTTCTGGATGATGTTTCGCGGGATAGATTTAGAACGCTGGCGCCAACTCGGCCCGTTGTGAAGATACCCAACTCGCGGCGGGATATCGCAGTCTCACTTCTGCGCGGCAGAGGAGATCCTGCGCGGCGGCTTTGCTTTCGTAGACTGCCGTACCCAATAACCTCCAACGCCGTTCCAGGGATCGGGGCCAAGCAACATGCTGGTAAGCCGCCTGTCATTGGTCCTCGAAGTCCTGGGCCAGCGTGCGCAGTGTCATCCCAAGCACCATCGAGTCCAGGTTGTGGCAGCGTACCGAGGGCGGATCAAGAAGCGACTCATGCCGATCGCGCGTTACATGTGCTCGCGCTGCTGGCTCACATCCCAGCCGATCCAAAGGTTGCGATCCCAGCGTGATGGCCGACGCACCGAACCCCCAGGCCACCTAGCCAGCCGTGCTCGGAGCCGATCAGGTAGCGCAGTTGTGCGCCCACCATGACACCGGCGCCTTGGGGGTGTTCGCACATCAACGTATTCCGCAGGCGCAGGTCCTGAGCCGTGTCGACCTTGATCAGCTGCAGTGCGCGAACTTCACCGGCCTGTTCGGGTACATCAAGCGGCGCTGCCACAGGCGTGCCAAGGCCTCTTGGCGTTCTGCGCTTCCTGTGCCGCAACGCATTGCGATCTTGCCCAGCGGGCATGACCTGGTGACCCGCTCGTTGGAGCTCGCGCAGCGCCTTGGCGCAGCCCGAGACCGGGTCGCACCGCGACTGTCGGAAAAGCCAAAGTGCCGGCAAACTGCATCGGACCATGCGGTGCGACGCGAATGTGCGCTGCGACCGAGAAGCTCTTGGATCAATCAGATCGAGTCGGGTTGCTCGAGTGTTCGCTTGATCTTGTGTTGCTTCTCCATCAGATACGGTAAAGGGGCGGCAAAAAATGTCCAGCGACTTCGGCGGGTATAGGGCAGGGTTAGCCAGAACCGGTGGCCCGGATCGGCCAGAAGCGCGGCCGCGCCCCCGCCGTGCCATGGTGTTCAGCTCTGCGCAGGCGTGCAGCACTTACCCGAGGCAGGCGTGTGCTTCGGCCCGGGTGCCGCGCCGCGGCTACGAGGGTCGCGCGCGGTCGGGCCTGCTGTAGTCGCACACGCCAGTGGGGAAGATCGCCTTCAGCCGCGTTGTCTCGTCGGCCGTGGGCACCCAGGGACGGAAGCTGCCGTCGGCGATGGCGTTGTCCACGCTCTTTAACGCGCAGGCGTAGATCGCGCCTTCCAGCGGCGCCCCGGCGACGATGCGCGATGTGCTGTAAAGCGGGAATGCCTGCGTGCAGGCGCCGGCGGGCTGCGCATCGAGAATGCCGGCCCAGACGCCTGCGCCCGAGTGCAAGGGCCTGCCTTGCAGGTCGAAGCAGCTGTCTACCGCCCGCGCCGGCTTGTTCTGCGCCACGCTGCGGCCAGGGTTGGCGCGCATGTTGGTCATCCACTGGTCCATCACGTCCAGCGCGTCCAGCGACTGGCTGAACTTGGGCACGCCGGGCGTGGTGTCGGTGAACCAGATGACGAGGTTGTCGCTGTGCCCCATGCGCTGCTGCACGCGTTTGCGCACCGCGAAAGACTGGTGCGAGTTGTGCATGTCCAGCTCG
>JBBQAW010000050.1:0-17884 GCA_038316815.1 Burkholderiales bacterium | reverse complement strand
TCCATCGAATAGCTGCTCAGGGTGGTGACGACTTGCGCGCCATCGGGCGACAGGCTGGGCGCGCCCAGGCGCTGCAGGGCCCAGAGGTCGTCGACGCTGATGTTGGTTTTCTTGGCCATGGTGGCGTGTGCTCTCTGCGTTCAGCCCGCGCTGTGCGCGCGGGTCAGTTGGTGTTCAAGGTGGGCCTTGACTTCGGGCCATTCGCCCGCCATCAGGCTGTACATGACGGTGTCGCGCACCGTGCCGTCGCGGCGCAGCGCGTGGTGGCGGATGACGCCGTCACGGCGTGCGCCCAGCCTTTCGATGGCGCGCTGGCTGGCAACATTGAAGTTGTCGGTGCGCCAACCCACGACAGCGGCACCCAGGGTCTCGAAGGCATGCTGCATCAGCAGCCATTTGGCGGTGGTGTTGAAAGCGCTGCGCTGGGCTGAAGCGGCGTACCAGGTGTAGCCGATCTCCAGCCGTTCGACAGCGGGCACGATGTCGTGAAAGCTGCTGCTGCCCAAGACCTGCCCGCTGACGCTGTCCAGCACGGCGAAGGCCAGCCGGCTGCCAGATGCGCGCATCTGCAGGGCCGTGGCGATGTAGGCCGCGGTTTCGCCCGGGGCGGGCACGGACGTGACGCGCAGCTTCCACAACTCGCCGTCGGCTGCCGCAACAGCCAGTCCGCCTTCGTGTTCAGGACCCAGCGGCACCAGTCGCACCGGCGCACGTTCCAGCGTCACGGGCAGGACGGGTTCCAGCTCAGTGCTCCGAGCGACGAACCAGCGCTGCACCCAAACCCAGCTTCCCGCCACGGATCCGGCTACGCCGGGCCGTTGGCGAACGGCCCCCCTGGGGGGTAGCGAGCGCCAGCGAGCTTGGGGGCAAAGTTTCCCCGCCACGGATCCGGCTACGCCGGGCCGTTGGCGAGCGGCCCCCCTGGGGGGTAGCGAGCGTCAGCGAGCTTGGGGGCAAAGTTTCCCCGCCACGGATCCGGCTACGCCGGGCCGTTGGCGAGCGGCCCCCCTGGGGGGTAGCGAGCGCCAGCGAGCTTGGGGGCACCATTTCAGCGGTTGTGGCGCTGCATGAAAACCAACTTCTCGAAAAGGGTCAGGTCCTGTTCGTTCTTCAGCAGCGCGCCCACCAACGGCGGCACCGACACCTTCTCGTCCTGGCTTTGCAAGGCTTCGAGCGGAATATCTTCGGCCACCAGCAGCTTCAGCCAGTCCAGCAGTTCGCTGGTCGACGGCTTCTTCTTCAGCCCGGGCAGGTTGCGGACCTCGAAGAAAGTTTGCATGGCAGCGGCCAGCAATTCCTTCTTCAAACCGGGAAAGTGCACGTCGACGATCTGCTGCATCGTCTGCGCATCAGGGAACTTGATGTAGTGGAAGAAGCAGCGGCGCAAAAAGGCGTCGGGCAATTCTTTTTCGTTGTTGCTGGTGATGACGACCAGCGGCCGGTGTTTGGCCTTGATGAGTTCACGCGTCTCGTAGACGTAGAACTCCATGCGGTCGATCTCGCGCAGCAGGTCGTTCGGAAATTCGATGTCGGCCTTGTCGATTTCGTCGATCAACAGCGCCACCGGCTGTTCGGCCGTGAAGGCCTGCCAAAGCACGCCCTTGAGGATGTAGTTGCGGATGTCACGCACACGCGCAATTTCTTCGGCGCCCGACAGCTGGCTGTCGCGCAGCCGGCTGACAGCGTCGTATTCGTACAGGCCCTGCTGCGCCTTGGTCGTGCTCTTGATGTGCCACTGCAGCAGCGGCATGCCCAGGGCGGCGGCCACTTCCTCGGCCAGCATGGTCTTGCCAGTGCCGGGTTCGCCCTTGACGAGCAGGGGGCGCTGCAAGGTGAGCGCCGCGTTCACCGCCAGCATCAGGTCTTGCGTGGCGATGTAGGTGTCTGAGCCCTTGAACTTCATGCGGGGGTCTGGCAGCGCCGGGCTGCGAAAGGCTGTGCGTGGGCCCCGGCAGGGGAGTGCCAGGGGGTGTCGATCGAGTATAGGGGCCTATAATTTTGTGATGACGCTCGCCCACCTTTCCCTCGCATCGGCCACATTTCTGGCCGCTCTGTTCACCACCCCTGCTGCCCTGGCGCAGGACGCCGCTGCCGGCAAAACCAAGGCCGCCACGTGCATCGGCTGCCATGGCATCGCAGGCTATCAGTCCAGCTTCCCTGAAGTCTTCAAAGTGCCGAAGATCTCGGGCCAGAGCGCGGGCTACATCGTCGCAGCGCTGACCGCCTACAAAAAGGGCGAACGCAAGCACCCGACCATGCGCAGTGCAGCCATGTCGTTGTCGGACAAGGACATGGCCGACCTGGGCGCCTTCTACTCGACCCATGGTGTTTCAGATGTCAAGACGGTGGCCACCGTCCCGCAGCCCAGCCCGGCCGTGGCCGCGCTGCTGACGAGGGGCAACTGCACGTCCTGCCATGGCGCTGACTTCAACAAGCCCATCGCCGGCAACTACCCCAGGCTGGCTGGCCAGCATGGCGACTATCTCTATGCCAGCCTGCGGGCTTACGGCACCGAAGGCAACCCGCAGGTCGGCCGTGCCAACGCCATCATGAGCGGCCAGGTCAAGGCCTTCACGCGGGCTGAACTCAAGCAGATCGCCGACTACATCGCCAGCCTTCCCGGCGACCTGAAGACGGTTCGCCAGTCACCGTTTCGTTGAACCAGCGGCGTCGGGTCGCCGCATGCAAGGCCTGCTTCGGCAGGCTTTTTTCATGGTGCCGGGCTTTTGCGAAGCGGCCACCGCAGCAATCCGGTGGCCAGCGCCGTGCCCAGCAGAATGACACCGCAGCCGGCCAGCATCGTGCCGGTGGGCACTTCGCCCAGCACCAGCAGCCCCCAGCCCATGGCGAAGACGGGGACCAGGAAGCTGACGGAAATTGCCTTCGTCACGCCGACATTGGCAATCAGCCTGAAGTACAGCACGTAGGCCAGCCCGGTACAGGCCACGGACAGCAGCGCCACGGCGCCCCAAGCCGCCAGGCTGGGCGCTTGCGCCGGCCACCACCACCAGGCTGGCAGTGCCAACGCCAGGGCTGCCGTGGCCTGGCTGCCCGCAGCCACGGCCATGGATGGCACGCCCTGCAACTGCCGCCGCACCAGATTGGCCCCCAGGCCGTACAGCAGCGTGGCGCCCACGCAGGCGGCAATGCCCAGGGCCGGGCTGATGCCCAGTTCGCCAGGCCGAAAATCAGCTTTGCCCCAGGACAGCCCCACCACCCCGCCCAGGCCCACTACCAGGCCCAGCACACGCGGCGCGTCCAGCCTTTCGCGCCAGACCAGCCAGCCGATGAGTGCGGCCCACAGCGGCGCGGTGGCGTTGAACACCGCCATCAGCCCGGCCGTCAGGGCCAGCGACGCGACCGCGAACAGCAGGAACGGGCCGGTGCTGTTGATCAAGCCGACCACGGCCACGGGCTTCCAGGACTGAACCAGCGCTGTGCCCTGGCCACGCCACAACAACCAGGGCAGCAACAGCAGACTGGCGCCGGCCACGCGCAGGAAGACCAGGGCCACGGGCCCGAATTCCTGCGCTCCCAGACGCATGAACAGGAACGACGCGCCCCACAGTGCGGCCAGCAGCAGCAGGTCGGCCAGGTCGCGGCCCTTCACGGCTGCGCTTTCGCACGAGTGCGTTCGGTCGCTCGTTTTTGAGCCTGTTCTTGAGATTGTTCTTGTGCTTTTTCGTGAATCTGCACTGGTGCCTGTTCTTGTGCCCGCGCATGAGTTCGCGCGATGGCCGGCGCGATGGCCGGCGCCATGGCCCGCGCGATGGCCCAGGCATTGGCCGGCGCATTCGCCCGCTCATCCACTCGATCATTCGCCCGTTCAGCTGGCCCAGCCGCAGCGCGCCACGTCATGCCCAGCCCTTCACTTGAAACCCTCGTGGCGCAGCAGCGCCTGTTTGCGGTGCAGGCCGCCGGCATAGCCCGTCAGGGCCCCGTTGCGGCCCAGCACGCGGTGGCAGGGCACGATGATCGACAGAGGATTGCGGCCCACCGCGGCCCCTACCGCCCGTGCCGCTTGCGGCTTGCCCAGCTGCTGCGCGATGACGCCATAGCTGCTGCCCTGGCCAGAGCCGATGGCCCGCAACGCCAGCCAAACCTGTTGCTGGAAGGCTGTGCCCTGCGGGTCCAGCGGTAGCGTGAAAGCCATGCCTGGGGCATCGAAGTAAGCCGCCAGTTCACGCCGCGCTTGCGCCAGATGCGGGTGATCCGGGTTCACCGCTGCAGCCAGTTCACCCGGGTGGTGCGCCTGCCCGTCGAACCAGGCCCCGGACAGGCCGGCGGCGGTGGCCGCCAGCAGCAGCGGGCCCAGCGGGGTATCGATACGGCACTGCGCCTGCAAGGATGCCTGTAAGGATGCCGGTCGTGAGGCCGGTCGTGAGGCCGGTGGTGTTGCCGGTGGTGAGACAGGTTGTGACACCGGTCGTGAAGCCTGGTTTGACGTTTGCAGTGATGCCTGTGTTTTCATGGTGTTTTCCAGTGTGGCAAGGGTTCACCCGTCTCGATGGCATGCCAGAGCCGCATCACGGCATAGGCGCGCCAGGGCCGCCAGGCTTCGGCCAACGCAGTGATGTGTTTGGGGTCGCGCGAGCCCAGCGCGTTCATCAAGCCGATGTCGCTGGCCGGCCAGGCGTCGGGCCAGGCCAGCGCGCGCATCGCAATCAACTGGGCTGTCCAGTCCCCGATACCCGGCAGCGCATGCAAGGCCTTTAGCGTGGGCAGCAAGGGCGCGCTGCGGTTCAGCACGATGCGACCGGCTGCGACCTCGGCAGCCAAGGTTTGCAAGGCCCGCACGCGCTGGCGCACGACGCCCAGCAGCCCGATGGTGGCCGGGTCGGCCGCAGCTACCGCTTGCGGCGTGGGAAACAGCCGCACCAGCCCGGCATGTGGGGTCGAGATCGGCTCGCCCAGCTTATCGACTAGCCGCTGCAGCAGGGTGCGCGCGCCTTTTACCGTCACCTGCTGGCCCAGCACAACGCGCACCGCTGCTTCGAAGCCGTCGAAGCAGCCAGGCAGCCGCAGCCCGGGGCGTGCCGGCAAGGGCAGGGTGGCCAGAACAGGGTCGATCCGGGCCGGGTCGGCATCCAGGTCCAGGGCGTGTCGTACCTGCTGCAGCAGGGTGCCCAGGGCCGGGGCCAGGCTGTCCGACGTGTGCAGGCGTACTTCGTTGCGCGCGGGGTCGAAGCGCAGCGACAGCCAGCCCGTCAGCACCTGCCCGCGGTGCGGCCAGGCCAGGGTGCGATGCAGGCTCAGGCTGGGGCGGTCGACCGTCTCGACGCCGGTGACGACACGCCGCTCATAGTGCCCGAACATCGCCTCCACGTCGTACGGGGGCCGCCATGCCAGGCGCAGGCCTGGGGCATTGACGGCCGGTTTTTCGCGCCGCAGTTGCGTGGGGCTGAGCCGGTAGCGTTCGGCAAAGGCGGCATTGAAACGGCGCTGGCTCTCGAAGCCGCTGGCCAGCGCCACCTGGGCCACCGGCAGGGGGGTGTCGGTCAACAGCTGCTTGGCCAGCAGCAGGCGCTGGGTGGCCAGGTAGTCGTTGGGGGCCACGCCGTGGCTGACCTGGAAAATGCGCCGCAGGTGGCGGTCGGTGACGCCCAGCCGCGCCGCCAGGTCGGGCATGCGCGGGGCCGTGCCGGCTTGCACGGCTTGGTCAATCAGGCTGGCGGCGGTTTGCGCCAGGCTGTGCGACGAGTCCATGTGCGACAGCCCCGGCGCGATTTCTGGCCGGCACTTCAGACAGGGCCGAAAGGCGGCTGCTTCGGCCTGAGCCCGGGTGTCGAAGAAGCGGCAGTTCTCGCGCCGCGGCACGCGCACGCGGCAAACCGGGCGGCAGTAGATGCCGGTGGAAGTGACACCAACGAACAGCCGCCCGTCGAAGCGTGCGTCGCGCGCGCACAGGGCCAGGTAGGCGGCATCGGGGTCGGTGGGCATGCCGGCATCTTAGGTGCCCGACGATTCGCTGCTGGCCGTTTTCGGACCTGTGGTTTCGGCCCCTGTTCAGGCCGCCGCGGGTGGTGCGGATGCCGGCAGCAGCCGGGCCTCGAATTCGCTGACCGGCAGCGGCCGGCCGAACAGGTAGCCCTGCATCAGATCGCAGTCGTTGTTGCGCAAGAACTCGGCCTGCTCAACGGTTTCCACGCCCTCGGCCACCACCTGCAGCCTGAAGCTGCGCGCAATGGCCAGCATCGCCCGCACGATGGCTTCGTCTTCGGGGTCGGTGGTCAGGTTGCGCACGAAGGCGCGGTCGATCTTCAGTTCATGCACCGGCATTTTTTTCAGATACATCAGGCTGGAATAACCGGTGCCGAAGTCGTCGATCGAGAAGCGGAAGCCCAGTGCCGCCAGCGGTTGCAGGCGCTGCGCGATGGCCTCGTCCAGCAGCACGCCTTCGGTGATTTCCAGCGTCAGCAGCGACGGCGGCACGCCATGCGCTCGCGTGATGGCCACCAGGTCGTCGGCAAAGCTGGGTTCGCGAAATTGCCGCGGGCTGACGTTGACGGCCATTGGCAGGCTGCGGCCCTCGGCCAGCCAGCGCGCCTGCAGCGCGCAGGCCTGTTCGATGACCCAGCGGCCGATGGCCAGGATGAGCGTGCTTTCTTCGGCCACGGGAATGAATACCGCCGGGCTGACATCGCCGCGCTCGGGCTGATGCCAGCGCAGCAGCACTTCGGCCCCGGCCAGCACGGGCTGAGCCGGGCGGACGGTGTGGTGGGCACTGGTGTCGCTGCCCTTGCCGCTGCTGCGGCTGCTGTCGTTGCTGCTGCTGCGGCTGCTGTCGTTGCTGCCGCTGTCGTTGATGTTTCTGTTGCTTTTGCCGGTGCTGTTGCCGGTGAAGTTACCGGCACCGGCCGCCATCTGCCACTTGCCCTGCAAGTGGATGCTGAATTCGCCATGTTCCAGCGCATGGCGCAGGTCGCGTTCCAGGGCCAGGCGCTCGGCCACGCCGCGCTGCATGCTGTGCTCAAAGCGCCGCAGCATGCCGCGCCCGGCTGACTTGGCGGCGTACATCGCGGTGTCGGCTTCGCGCACCAGGTCTTCGGCGCTCTCGCGCGGGGACTTTGGAAACATCGTGCAGCCGATGCTGGCGCCCAGGGTGTATTCCAGCCCGTCCACGACGAAGGGTTGCAGCAGGGCCGTCAGCAACTTGTGGCCAACACCCTCGGCGCCCTGCGTTGCCACATCGGGGTTGTGGCCCAGATCGGGCAGCAACACCATCAGTTCGTCACCGCCCATGCGGGCCAGCGTGTCTTCAGCGCGCAGTTCGCCTTGCAGGCGCTGACCCACGGCCTGCAGCACGCCGTCGCCGACGACATGGCCGTAAACGTCGTTGATGCGCTTGAAGTGGTCCAGGTCGATGAACAGCAGCCCGCCGCTGTGGCCGTGGCGGCGGGCGGCATGCAGCGCCTGCTGCAGCCGGTCGCCCAGCACGGCGCGGTTGGGCAGGCCGGTCAGCGCGTCGGTGGTGGCGGCGTGTTGCAGGGCGGCTTCGGCCTGCTTGCGTTCGTGGATATCGATCAGCACGCCCGACATCGCTACGATGCTGCCGTCCGCGCCGCGTTCGGCCGGCGCTCCTGCGGCCATTACCCAGCGCCAGCCGCCGGCAGCGCCGGGCAGACGGAATTCGGCGCGCAGGCTCTGCTGCGGTGCCAGCTGCTGCTGATGCAATTGTTCGCGCAAGCGCGGCACGTCGGCGCGGTGAATGGCCGGCCACAGCGGTGTGTTCTGCAGCCCCGTGCCGACGCTGGCAAAGCGCAGCCCGAAGGCTGCAGCTGCGCGGCTGTCGAAACGCGCCACGTCTTCGACCATGTTCCAGTGCCAGGGCGCGATGCGCGCGGCTTCGATGGCGAGGTCGAACACGCGGCGCTGTTCACGTTCGTCGGTGTGGTCGGCGAAGCACGCGACGACGCCGCTGATGGCCCCTGCCGCGTCGTACAGCGCCGTGGTGCTGACGCGCAGCCAGCGCCTTTCGCCGCTCGCCACGCGCAGGCCGTAAACGCTGTCCTGGCGCGGCTGGCCGTCGGCCAGGGTCAGGTTGGCCGGCCGCTGTTCTGGCGGCATGGGGCTGCCGTCTTCGAACTGGGCGTCAGGAAACCAGGCGCAGGTGCTGGCGCCCAGCAGGGCCTGCAGTGGCAAGCAAAAGATGCGCGCCGCACTGGCATTGGCCTGCAGCACGCGCAGCTGCTTGTCATAGACCGCCACGCCCACGGGCAGCGACTGCAGCAGGGCCTGCGCCTGTTCGTGCTGGATAACGAGTTCGGTGACGTCGCTGACAACGGCAATGAAGCCATCGAAGGTGCCGCCTTCAGCGTGCAAGGGCTGCAGATCGATGTCCACCCATTGGCGGCTGCCGTCGCTGCGCCGGCTGCGCGTTCGCAGGCGCGCCGGCTGATGCGAGGCCACGGCTTCGACCAGCGGCTGGCGTGCGGTCGTGTCCTGGCGCAGGAACGGCAGCACGGCACCCGGCCGACGGCCCATGCAGGCGGGCAGGGGCAGGCCTGCAAATTCGCCGAAGGCGCGATTGGCCCAGGTGATGCGGTTGTCGGCGTTCGTGATGACAACGGCGTGCGTGGTGCGCTCGGCCACCAGCGCCAGGGGCCCGAGCAGCGCGTCGGGGTCGGCGCGCATGTTCTTAGATGTCATCCGTTCGCGTCCCCTGGGCGGCAGTTTGTTGGCGCGGCAGCGCGCTGTTCTGATGGGTATTTCGAACGCAGACTATCTTGCCTGAAACCTGTTGTGGGTTGGGCCCGAGAAGGAATTGGCAACTCGGTCGTGGTTGGTGTCTGGCTGGCCCGCTGGCTGGCTGGCCTGCTGTCGCCCTATCCCCCTATCCACCAGTCCCCCCATTACCGATGCTGCAGTCACTCACATCGCCTTGAACATCGGCACATAAGCGCGGCTGACCGGCAGTTCACCGACCCAGCCATGCAGGCGCAGGTAGAGCCGGCTGTTTTCGTCGCGCCGCGTGCCGGCCAGATGGCGCAGGTTGACGATGGTGGACCGGTGTACCTGCCAGAACTGGTCCGGGTCGAGTTGCTGCACCAGTTCTGCAATCGGGGCCCGAATCAGGTGTTCTGCGCGCGCCGTCTGCACGCAGGTGTATTTGTCGTCGGCGCGAAAGAACAGCACATCGTCCACCGCCACCTGGTGCGTGATGTCGCCGCTGCCGGCGCGCACCCAGCGCAGGCGTTCTGGCGCTGGCCGGGCTGCTGGCAGCAAACGCTGCAGGGTGGCCAGCAGGCGGGTCTCGTCGCTGGCGCCTGTGGCTTCGCTTGTGGCTGCGCTCGTAGTTGCGCTTGTGCCTGCGCCCGCCGCTGCGGGTTGCAGGGCGCGGCGCATGCGTTCCACCGTGCGCGCCAGCCGTTCACGCGAAACGGGCTTCAGCACATAGTCCACCGCTTCCTGCTCGAAGGCCTGCACGGCGAATTCGTCGTAGGCGGTGACGAAGACCACGCGCGTTTCGCCCTCGATGCCCTGCGCCACTTCCAGGCCCGTCAGCCCCGGCATCTGGATGTCCAGAAACGCGATGTCGGGCTGCAGCGCGGCGATGCGTTCAGCCGCCTCGACGCCGTTGCGCGCGGTGTGCAGCAGTTGCAGTTCGGGCCATAACGCGGCCAGTTCACTGGCCAGCGCGCGCGCCAGGTGCGGTTCGTCGTCGGCAATCAGGCAGGTGCTCATGTCTAAACGCTTTGCAAGGGCACGCAGATTCGTGCCAGGGTTCCAGGATGGGATGCTTCCACTGTCAGCGTGGCCGCAGGCCCGTAGCGCGCCATCAGCCGCTGGCGGATGTTGTCCAGCGCCACACCGTTGCCGCGCCTGGCGTGGGGTCTGGCGGGCGCGTCGATGCCGCGGCCGTTGTCTTGCACTTCCAGGATCAGCTGCTGGCCGGCCAGCCTGGCGCTGACCTGCACCGTGCCGCCGTCGATGCTGGGTTCCAGGCCATGAACGATGGCGTTTTCGACCAGGGGCTGCAGCAACAGCGGCGGCAGCGGCTGCTTTCTGGCCAGGTCGTCGGCGCTGATGCTGAACTTCAAGCGGTCTTCCATTCGGCCCGCCAGCAGTTGCAGATAGCTTTGGGCCAGGTTCAGCTCGTCGGCCACAGCGCTTTCCTGGCTGCGAAATGTTCCAAGGCTGGCGCGCAGGTAGTCGGTGAAGTCGGCCAGCATCTGCTTGGCGTGTGGCGGGTCGTGGTCCATCAGGCTTTGCACGTTGGCCAGGGTGTTGAAGAGAAAGTGCGGTTCGATCTGGGCTTGCAGCAGTTGCAGGCGCGCAGCCGCTTCGCGCCTTTCAGCTTCTGCAGCGCGGGCTTTGTTGGAGAAGACGGCGTAGAACAGGAAGGCGACCAGACTGACGCTGAGCACCACCCGCGCGACCTGGTTCATGTCTTGCAGGCCACCAAACATCCCTGAAAAGCTGCCGCCAGCCAGCCACACCCCCAGTGGCCAACCCACCGCAGTGACGACGATGGGCACGCAAGCGAATAACCAGCGTTGCTTGCTCGCGCCCATCGCCCGGATGCGCGGCACCCCCAGCAGCCGGTACAGCAGGTAATAAGCCGCGTAGATGAGCAAGCCGATCGTCAACGCGATGATGAGATTGCGGCCATACCACTCCATCCAGCCGCGCCAGTTTCGCCAGGCACCATCGCCACTCGCGAACATCACGAAGCCGGCGACCGTGAAGATCAGTGCGATACCCAGGCTGAACAACACGGTGACGAGCAAGCGCATCCATTGGGGCGTTTGTTCGTAGTCGTCATAGGAAGAAAAGTTCTTCCAGGCGCGGGCGAGTCGGATGGGCAGGCTTGTCATGACAGGCAAGTCTAGGGATCAGGTGGCGCTGCGCAGAACAATTTTGACGAATCGACGGCTGGTCGGACGGGTGGCCAGCCTGCGGCGGGAACGGCCCCCCACTGCCTACAATCACGCGTTTTCCCTTGGCCACCCACACCCCCAACCCATGCAAATCGATCCCACCGTCTTCAAGGCTTACGACATTCGCGGCATCGTCGGCAAGAACATCGACGAGACCTTTGCCGAACATCTGGGCCGGGCCTTCGGCAGCGAAGCGCTGCTGGCGGGTGAAAAAGCGGTAGCGGTGGGCCGCGACGGGCGCTTGTCGGGCCCCGGCCTGGTGGCGGCGCTGATTCGCGGGCTGAAAAGCACCGGGCTGGACGTGGTGGACATCGGCGCGGTCACCACCCCCATGCTGTATTACGTGGCCGCCACGCGCGCCAAGCATGGCTGCAGCAGCGGCATCCAGGTCACGGGCAGCCACAACCCGAAGGACTACAACGGCTTCAAGATGGTGATGGCCGGCCGTGCCATCTATGGCGACGACATCCAGAAGTTGCGCCAGCGCATCGAGACCGAAACCTACACCGCCAAGCGCGGCCGCAGCGCGAAGATGGACATCGTGGCCGAGTACACGCGGCGCATCGTGCGCGATGTGAAGCTGGCGCGGCCGATGAAGATCGTCATCGACAGCGGCAACGGCATTCCAGGCGCCAGCGCACCTGCCATTCTTCGCGCCTTGGGTTGCGAAGTCATCGACCTCTACAGCAAGGTGGATGGCGACTTTCCCAACCACCACCCCGACCCCAGCAAGCCCGAGAACCTGGCTGACCTGATCAAGGTCGTGCATGCCACGGGAGCCGAGATCGGCCTGGCCTTCGACGGCGACGGCGACCGGCTGGGCGTGGTCACCCAGCAAGGCAACATCATCTACCCCGACCGCCAGATCATGCTGTTCGCACGCGACATCCTGAAGCGCCACAAGGGTGCCACCATCATCTTCGACGTCAAGTGCAGCCAGCGCCTGCCGGTGGTCATCCGCAAGGCCGGCGGCAAGCCGCTGATGTGGCGCACGGGGCATTCGCTGATCAAGGCCAAGCTGAAGGAAACCGGCGCGCCTTTCGCGGGTGAAATGAGCGGCCACCTGTTCTTTGGCGAACGCTGGTACGGGTTCGACGACGCGATGTATACCGCCGCGCGCCTGCTCGAGATCTTGAGCCGCGAAAAGAACCCCAGCGCTTTCCTCGACGCCCTGCCCACCAGCTTTTCCACGCCCGAACTGAATGTGCCTTGCGCCGAAGGAGAACACCACGCTGTGGTGGCTGAACTGTTGGCGCGTGTGGCCGATGGCCGACTGAAGTTTGAAGGCGGCACGGTCGGTACCATTGACGGCTTGCGTGTGGACTTCGCAGACGGCTTCGGCCTGATTCGCGGCAGCAACACCACGCCGGTTCTGGTGCTGCGCTTCGAAGGCCATACGCCTGAGGCCCTGCACCGCATCGAAGCTGCTTTCATGGCAGCGCTGCGCAGCGTCAAGCCCGACGCGCAGGTGGCTACCTCGGCCCATTGAGCATGCGCGCCGCGCTGGCGCGTGCGCTCTATGCCGCCGCCCTGCGGCTGGCCACGCCGCTGTACTTCGCGCGACTGTGGTGGCGCGGGCGGCGTGAACCGACGTACCGGCAGTTCTGGGGCGAACGCCTGGGCTACGGTGGGGGTGACGGGGCTGGTGCGCCTGCCGGCCGCGTGTGGCTGCATGCTGTTTCTCTGGGCGAAACGCTGGCGGCCCGGCCGCTGATCGAGGCCCTGCGTACCCAGCGCCCGGGCTTGCGGCTGCTGCTGACCCATGGCACTGCCACCGGCCGCGAAGCCGGCAAGGCGCTGCTGCAGCCGGGCGATGCCCAGGCCTGGCTGCCTTACGACACACCCGGCGCGGTTCGCCGCTTCCTGCGCCAGCAGCGCCCGGCGGTGGGCGTGCTGATGGAGACCGAGGTCTGGCCGGCCTTGCTGCAGGCCGCGCAAGACACGCCAGCCACGCCAGCCGCGCCGACCACGCAAGCCACGCAAGCCAATCAAGCCAAGCAAGCCAAGCAGACGGCCGGCGTGCCGATGGTGCTGGCCAATGCCCGTTTGTCCGAACGCAGCCTGCGCAAAGGGCTGCGCCTGCCGGCGCTGATGCGCCCCGCGGTGGCAAGCTTTAGGCGCGTGCTGGCGCAAACCGAAGCCGACGCGCAGCGGCTGCTGGACGCAGGTGCCTCGCCCAGCGCAGTGCAGGTGCAGGGCAACTTGAAGTTCGACCTCAGCCCCGACCCCAGGCTGCTGGCATGCGGACACGCCTGGCGCGAGCAAGTGCACAACAGTGCTGAAGTGCCTGGCGGGCAGGGCCGCCACGTCGTGCTGATGGCCAGTTCACGCGAAGGTGAAGAAGCCGAACTGCTGGCGTCCTGGCGCGCCTTGCGCCAGCCGCGCCCGCTGCTGTTGCTGGTGCCGCGTCACCCGCAGCGTTTCAACGAAGTGGCGGCCCTGGTGGCGGCCAGCGGGCTGTCGCTGCAGCGGCGCAGCCAGTGGGCACAGACGCCGCCTGCCGAAGCCCGGCACGCCGACGTCTGGCTGGGCGACAGCCTGGGCGAGATGCCGCTGTACTACGCCGCAGCCGATGTCGCGCTGCTGGGTGGCAGTTTCGCGCCGCTGGGTGGACACAACCTGATCGAGGCCGCGGCCTGCGCATGCCCTTTGGTGCTGGGCCCGCACACCTTCAACTTCGCACAAGCAGCCGATTTGTCACTGGCCGCGGGCGCAGCCGTACGCGCAGACACCCTGGCCCTGGGGGTGCAGCGCGCCGTGTACCTGGCTGCAGCGCCTGAACGCGAAAATATGGCGCGCCAGGCCCAGGCCTTCACGGCACAACACCGCGGCGCGGCGGCGCGCATGGCGGCTGAAATCTTGCTTTTGTTGTAGAGCGGTTGTGGGGCGGTTGCAGAGCGGTTGTAGAGCGCAGCGGGCGCTGAAGGCCGAATGCCGAACGCCAGAACAGCGTTCAGCGGTGTAGTCAATCCTGCCCCAGGGGTCTGCAGCCAGAGCCCTGCGCCCTGTGGGCCGCTGGCGGCCTACTTCGCCAGCAGGGTGCTGACGGTCGAGACGTCGGCGGGCGCCAGGCCGCCTGCCGCCTGACGCAGACGCAGGCTGCCGACCAGCACGTTGTAGCGCGCAATGGCCAGGTCGCGCTGAGTGGCTGCCAGCTGACTTTGCGCGTTCAATACGTCCAGGTTCACGCGCACACCGACGCGGAAACCCAACTGGGTGGCTTCCAGCAACAGCTTGGACGAGGCTTCAGCGGCTTCCAGCGCCTTCACCTGGGCCAGGCCGGACTGCACGCCGAAGTAAGCCACGCGCGTCGCCTGGGCAACGCCGCGGCGGGCGGCGGCCAGGTCATTGCGAGAGCGCTCTTCGAGCTTCAGCGTCTCTTTAATGCGGTTTTGCGTGGCGCCGCCGGTGTACAGCGGCCAAGTCATCTGCAGGCCCAAGCTGGCCTGAGTGGTAGTGCCGGGAAGTGTCACGTTGCTGCCGCGCGAATCGAAGGCGCCCACCGATGCCACGGCGTCGACGGTGGGCAGTTCGCCGGCGCGTGCCTTGTCGGTCTCCAGCGTGGCTACATCCAGGCCGACTCGCGCGCGCTTGATGCTGGGGTGCTGGGCGTCTGCCAAGCTCACCCACTCCTCGGGGTTGGCCGGCACGGGTGCCGGTAAAGCGACGGGGACAAGCAGCGGCTTTGGTACAACGCCCTGGCGGCCGACCAGCTGGTCGAGCGCGATGCGTTTGGCGCGCAGGTCGTTGTCGGCCGCGATTTCCTGCGCTGTTGCCAGGTCGAAGCGGGCCTGGGCTTCGCGTGAATCGGTGATGGTGGCGGTGCCGACTTCGAAGTTGCGCTTGGCCGAAGCCAGCTGTTCGGTGATGAAGGTCTTGCTGGCGCGCGTGGTGGCCAGCGTGTCCTGTGCGGCCAGCACGTCGAAATAGGCCTGGGCCACGCGAAGGATCAGGTCCTGTTCGGCAGTCTCCAGGTCGGCCTGGGCGGTTTCGGCGCTCTTGCGCGCTTGGTCGACGGTGACCTTGTTGGCCCTGTTGAAAATCGGGTAGCGGCCGTTCAGCGCCCCCTGCACCGTGGTGGGAATGGCGGCTTCAAAGCGAGGTGCGTCGTTGCGTGCGACATTGGCGCTGGCTGTTGCGTTGGCCGACGGGCGCAACAGAGCTTCGGCCTGTTGGATACGAAATTCAGTCGACTCGAACTGGGCGCGCGCGCCCAGGTAAGTGGCGTCGAAGCCGCGGGCGGCTTCGTACAGTTCCTGCAGGCTTTGCGCGCGGGCCGGGGCCGATGCCAGGCCGAACAGGCCAGACAGAAGAACTGCCAGGGCCAGGGGTGCCAGGCGGCGGGCGAATGGGGCTTGCATGCAATGTTTCCTTTTGGAGCGGGGCTTCTCGGACCGCGAGTCAAAGCGCGAGTCAAAGCGCGAGTTATAGGCGCTGTTGCCGGACCCCAGCCGCATGGATGCGACGAGTTGTCGGCAGCAGGCGATGAACTGTCGTGCAGGGCAGGTCAGCGGGTTGGTGCGGGTAAGTCAAAAGTGAAAGCGGGTCGGTTCGGCAAAGCCCTGTAAACGCGGGGCAACCGTGTCGAACAGGTCGACATCTGACCAGGCGCCATCACCAGCGCGGGTGAACAGCCGTGCCCGCATGATGGGCAGTTCGCCGACGACAGCGGCCAGGCGCCCGCCCACTTTCAGCTGCTGCAGCAGATTGCGCGGCACTTCAGCGACCGAACCGGAGAGCAAGATGGCGTCGAACGGCCCTTCCTCGGGCAGGCCGCGGGCGCCTGCGTCGGCCGTCACTTCCAGCACCTGCACGTTGACGATGCCCGCGTGCTGCAAATTGCCGCGCGCCAAAGCTGCCAGGGCCGGGCGGCATTCAAGCGAAAAGACGGACATGGCCCGGTGCGCCATCAGTGCCGCCATGAAGCCCGAGCCGGTACCGATCTCGAGCACCTTCTCGTGCCGCTGCAGCTGCAGCTCTTGCAACAGCCGGGCTTCGACCTTGGGTTCCAGCATGCACGGGCCCAACGCTTCGCCTTCCAGCAGCGGCACCTGCGTGTCGACGAAAGCCAGGCTACGCAGCCCAGCAGGCAGAAAGTCTTCGCGCCTCACTTGGGCCAGCAACTGCAGCACGGCAGGGTCCAGCACCTCCCAGGGGCGGATTTGCTGCTCGATCATGTTGAAGCGGGCAAGTTCGGTGTTCATCGGTGGCAAATGCGATCGGGGGATCGGGACAAAAGATCAAGGCAAGCGGAAGGAGGCGGAAGAAAACAGAAATTCTAGGTCGGCACCCGCTCGCCAGCCTGACGCACCTGCAGCCCGCGCAGCGCCAGGTCCAAGTGGGTGTGCATGAGCGCCAGCGCATCGACGGCAACACTGGCGCAAGGCGGCTGGCAGGCGCCGAAGGAATGGCGGTGCAGCGACAGCAGAATCATGGGCGCCATCAATGCATGCGCCACCTCGCGCACCGGAACCGGCCTGAATTCGCCGCTGTCGATGCCGCGCCGCACCACGGCGCTGAACAGAAATTCGCCAGGCTCGATAACTTCGGTGCTGTAGAAATCTGCCAGCTCGGGGAAGTTGCGCACCTCGGACAGCACAACCTTGTGGATGCCGGCAGCAGGCGTGCTGCCGATGCGTTCCCACCAGGTCGTCATCAGGCAGACCAGAAGCTCGGAACTGCTGCCTTGATGCTGTTCCAGCAAGCTCATGCCTTCGGCAATCAGGCTGCTCAGGTTGTGTCGCACGACGGCCTTGAACAGCTCTTCCTTGCTGGGGTAGTAGAGGTAAAGCGTGCCCTTGCTGACACCGGCAGCCCGGGCCACTTCTTCGGCGCGAGTGACAGCGAAGCCCTTTTCGACGAAGAGCGTCAATGCCGCGTCCAGCAATTCCTGAGCGCGGGTTTGCTTGCGACGCTGGCGTGTGGGCGCAACTCCGGACGCAGACGCAGGTGCGGACGTAGACGCAGACGCAGACGCAGACGCAGACGCAGATGTCGTGTTGGCGGTCGAGGCCAGGGCGGAAGAGCGTGACATTTTTAATGACTGGTGAGTCAGTAATGCTACGCCCCGCCGTCCTGACCGGTCAAGGCAAGGGCGGCCTCGCTGCCGGCACCTATCATGCGCGGCCTGCCCAAACTGGAAGAAAGCGCTCTTTGGACCCCCTCTTGCTGATCAAAGCCGCCATCATGGGCGTGGTCGAAGGCCTGACCGAATTCCTGCCGATTTCTTCGACAGGGCACCTGATCCTGACCGCTTCGCTGTTGAACTTCACAGGCGAAACCGTCAAGGTGTTCGAAATCGCGATTCAAACCGGCGCGATGTTCGCAGTCATCTGGGAATACCGCGAACGCTTGAAGCGCACCGTCACAGGCATCACGCACGACCCGGTGGCCCAGCGCTTTGCGCTCAATGTCGCCATCGCCTTCGTTCCTGCCGTGGTGCTGGGGCTGGCCTTCGGCAACATGGTGAAGGAACACCTGTTCCACCCAGTGCCGGTGGCGATGGCCTTCATCGTGGGCGGCATCATCATCTTGCTGGTTGAACGCCGGCACCGGCGCCTGTATGGCGACATGGACATGCAGGGCGCCCGCCGCGCCCGCGTTGAGACCGTCGACGACATGACGCCGCTGGACGCGTTGAAGGTCGGCCTGGTGCAATGCCTGGCCCTGGTGCCGGGTACCAGCCGCTCGGGTGCCACGATCATCGGCGCGATGGTCTTCGGCTTTTCGCGCAAGGCGGCCGCCGAGTTCAGCTTTTTCCTGGGCATTCCCACGCTGATGGGGGCGGGCGCCTATTCGGTGCTGAAGAACCGCCACCTGCTGTCGATGGCCGACGTGCCCATGTTCCTGGTTGGCACAGTGATGGCGTTCTTCTCCGCGCTGCTGTGCATACGCTGGCTCATCCGCTACGTGTCGACGCACGACTTCACCTGGTTTGCCTGGTACCGCATCGTCTTTGGCTGCATCGTGCTGCTGACGGCCTACACCGGCTGGGTGAGCTGGTC
>JBBQAW010000049.1:0-17920 GCA_038316815.1 Burkholderiales bacterium | reverse complement strand
ACCATCAAGCACGCGCTTGACGGTTACATCGATACCCTGCATTTCGATGAGGCCTGGCTGCCGCACGCCGCCTTCCATACCTTCTATGGCAGCTTCCACGCCATGGGCAAGAAGCGTCAGCGGCCGAAGGATCAGCTGGTGTTCGCCACCCAGAGCACCCACAAGCTGCTGGCCGGCATCAGCCAGGCCAGCCAGGTGCTGGTTCAAGACGCCCAGGAAAGGAAGCTGGACAGGCATCTGTTCAACGAGGCTTACCTGATGCACACCAGCACCAGCCCGCAGTACGCCATCATCGCCAGCTGCGACGTGGCTGCGGCCATGATGGAAGCGCCTGGCGGCCCGGCCCTGGTGGAAGAAAGCATCCAGGAGTCGCTGGACTTCCGCCGTGCGATGCGCAAGGTGGAACAGGAATTCGGCGACAAGGACTGGTGGTTCACCGTCTGGGGCCCGGACGCGCTGGCGCCCGAAGGTATCGGCCACAGCAGCGAATGGATTTTGAAGGCCGGCGAAACCTGGCACGGCTTTGGCGACCTGGCCGAAGGCTTCAACCTGCTTGACCCGATCAAGTGCACCATCATCACGCCGGGCCTGGGCATGTCGGGCAACTTTTCAGAAACTGGCATCCCGGCCAGTATCGTTACCAAGTTCCTGGCCGAACACGGGATAGTGGTTGAAAAGACCGGGCTCTATTCGTTCTTCATCATGTTCACCATCGGTATCACCAAGGGCCGCTGGAACACATTGCTGACCGCACTGCAGCAGTTCAAGGACGACTACGACCGCAATGCCCCCATGTGGCGCATCCTGCCCGAGTTCTGCGCCGCGCACCCGAAGTACGAACGCATGGGCCTGAAAGACCTGTGCCAGACCATCCACCAGCATTACGCCAAGGAAGACATCGCGCGCCTGGTGACCGAGATGTACCTGAGCGATTTGCAGCCGGCGATGAAGCCAAGCGACGCTTTTGCCTACATCGCGCACCGCAAGACCGAGCGCGTGGATATCGACGCGCTGGAAGGGCGCATCACCACATCATTGCTGACGCCTTATCCGCCGGGCATTCCACTGCTGATTCCGGGCGAACGCTTCAACAAGAAGATCGTCGACTATCTGAAATTCACACGCGCCTTCAATGCCGCTTTCCCGGGCTTCGACACCGACGTTCACGGGCTGGTGGAAGTCGACAGCGCTGACGACGGCAAGAGGCGCTACTACGTTGATTGCGTACGGGACTGAGAGCAAAAAAAGGCCCTTCGTCAGGGGCCGTCATCGTTGTGGCGCATCAACGCCCACGCGGCGCTTACGCCGAATCTGCCGCCCCGGGCATGCCCATGACCTTGCTGAAGCCGCCATCGACATAGGTGATCTCGGCGGTGATGCCGGATGCCAGGTCTGACAGCAAGAAAGCGGCGGCGTTGCCCACGTCATCGATCGTGACGTTTCGGCCCAGGGGCGCTGTTGAGCCCACAACTTCCAGCATCTTGCCAAAGCCCTTGATGCCGGCAGCCGCCAGCGTCTTGATGGGGCCGGCCGAGATGCCATTGACGCGAATGCCTTTCGGGCCCAGGCTGGTGGCCAAGTAGCGCACGCTGGCTTCCAGCGAAGCCTTGGCAAGCCCCATGGTGTTGTAGTTGGGCACAGCGCGTTCTGCCCCCAGGTAGGTCAGGGTCAGCAACGCGCTGCCAGGCCGCAGCCGGGGCAGGGCGGCTTTGGCCAGGGCGGGAAAGCTGTAGGCAGAAATGTCGTGTGCTATGCGAAAGGCTTCGCGGCTCAGGCCTTCCAGGAAATCACCTGCGATGGCTTCCCGCGGGGCGAAGCCAATCGAGTGCACCAAACCGTCGAACTGCGGCCAGTGTTCGCCGAGCTGGTCCATCAGGCGCTGAATCTGTGCATCGTCGGACACATCGCAGTCGAAGATCAGATTGGTGCCCAGGCTGGAAGCCAGTTCCACTGTGCGCTCTCGAAAGCGCTCGCCGACGTAGCTGAGTGCCACTTCGGCGCCCTGGGCCTTGCAAGCCCTGGCAATGCCGTAGGCGATTGAGCGGTTGGACAGCACGCCGGTAATCAGAAAGCGCTTGCCGTTGAGGAAACTCATGCGGACTCCAAGGGGTGCAGGTGACAGAAAACGGCCCGAATTCTGGCATGCGGTGTGCCCGCTGCTGGTGTCCATGCTGGATCGGTCTTGCCCGAGTACAAACCCCGGGCTATAATGCGCTTTTCCCGGGTAAAGCTGCGTGGGCGGATGAATTCCTGCCCATTTTTTTTGCTCGATCGTCTTGCTGCATGGCCTTGACCGGACATTGGTCACGAACCATGCACGCGCTGTTCGGTTGAGTCGCTTCGCCCGCATCCAAACAACGGGCTAGGCAGGACTTTACTTGGGCGTCAGCGGACAACACGGCAGGAACAGCAGCCAAGGCGGCAAAGGAAGCGGCACGAAGCGCGCGCCTTCGCGTCCGCTTGCCCGCTCGGCCGGCCGTGCGCCTGGCGGCCGTCCGGATGTCGTTGACAAGCCGCTGAAACTGGACGCAGCGGGCCTGGTGGTCATGCGGCCGGGCTGGCGAGAAGCGATTGAGCGCACCGTCACGGGTTTGCATTACGAGGTGGTCGATGTCGAAAGAGCCGCACGCGGCCTTTTGCGCATCACCATCGACCGTCTGTCGGGGCACAGCTATCCAGTCGAAAGCGAATTTGTTCTCGTCGAGGATTGCGAACTCGTCACGCGCCAGCTGCAGTTTGCGCTGGAAGTCGACGGTGTCGACTACGCCCGGCTCGAAGTGTCGTCGCCGGGCCTGGACCGCCCCCTCAAGCGCGAGGCTGACTACACCCGCTTCGAGGGCCAGCAGGTCAGCATCACTCTGAAAGAACCTTTTGAGGGCCGCAAAGTCTTCAAGGGTCTGCTCGGCCAGGCGCCAGAAGGTGCAGGCTGGACGCTGAGCTTCAGCGCCGGCAAGGTCGAACAGGTTCTGGGTTTCAACCTGGAAGAAGTACGTGAAGCCCGGCTCGTGCCGGTGCTCGATTTCAAGGGCCGTCGGGGCAGCAAGCCCAGCGACGTGTCGGCTGCCGAAGGTGATGCTGCCGAGGGCGACAAGCCCGCGTCCGCAGAGCCCGGCGTCATTGGAGGCTAGGGAATCGATGAATCGCGAAATGCTCATGCTGGTGGACGCCATCTCGCGCGAGAAGACGGTGGACCGCGACGTGGTTTTCGGTGCTGTCGAAGCAGCTCTGGCTTCGGCCAGCAAAAAGCTGCATGGCGGCGAAGTGGACATGCGCGTCTCGGTCGACCGGGATACCGGCGAATACGAGACCTTCCGCCGCTGGCTGGTAGTGCCCGATTCCGCTGGCCTGCAGAACCCGGACGCCGAAGAATTGCTGTCCGAAGCACTTGACCGCATTCCCGACATCGAGGAAGGCGACTACATCGAAGAAGCCGTCGACTCGGTGACCATCGGACGCATCGGCGCGCAGGCGGCCAAGCAAGTCATCTTGCAGAAAATTCGCGATGCCGAACGCGAACAGTTGCTGAACGACTTCCTCAGCCGTGGCGAGAAAATCTTCGTCGGCACCGTCAAGCGCCTGGACAAGGGCGACATCATTGTCGAGAGCGGCCGCGTCGAAGGGCGCCTGAAGCGCAGCGAGATGATCCCGAAGGAAAACCTGCGCACCGGCGACCGCGTGCGGGCTTTCATCATGGGCGTGGACAACACCCAGCGCGGAGCGCAGATCATGCTGTCGCGCAGTGCGCCGGGCTTCATGATCGAACTCTTCGCGCAGGAAGTGCCGGAAATCGAACAAGGCCTGCTCGAGATCAAGAGCTGTGCCCGCGACCCCGGCAGCCGCGCCAAGATTGCCGTGGTCAGCCACGACCGGCGCGTCGACCCCATCGGCACCTGCGTCGGTGTACGTGGTTCACGCGTCAACGGTGTGACCACGGAAGTGGCGGGTGAACGGGTTGACATCGTGTTGTGGTCCGACGACCCGGCGCAATTTGTCATCGGCGCTCTGGCACCGGCCAACGTGCAGAGCATCGTCGTTGATGAAGAACGGCATGCCATGGACGTGGTGGTGGACGAGGAAAACCTGGCCATTGCCATCGGCCGCGGCGGCCAGAACGTGCGCCTGGCATCTGACCTGACGGGCTGGCGCATCAACATCATGACGGCCGAAGAATCGCAGGTCAAACAGGCCACTGAAAGTGAATCGGCGCGTGCACTCTTTGTCGACAAGCTCGATGTCGATGCCGAGGTGGCCGACATTCTGATTGCTGAAGGCTTCACCAGCCTGGAAGAGGTGGCCTACGTGCCGCTGCAGGAAATGCTGGAAATCGAAAGCTTCGACGAAGACACCGTGCACGAACTGCGCACGCGGGCCAAAGACGCCTTGCTGACGATGGAAATCAAGCGCGAAGAACAGGTCGATCAGGTCTCGCAAGACTTGCGCGACTTGGAAGGCCTGACGCCTGATCTCATTGGCAAGCTGGCCGAAGGCGGCATCAACACACGCGACGATCTCGCCGACCTGGCGGTCGACGAGCTCACCGAAATGACCGGCATCGACGATGAGGGCGCTCGCGTTCTCATCATGAAAGCACGCGAGCATTGGTTCACCGCCTGATGGTGAACAACGCCCGCTTGCAAACACTCTAGGAAAATCGACACATGGCCGTGACCACTGTCGCCCAGTTCGCGCTTCAGCTCAATCGCCCGACCAATGCACTGCTTGAACAGTTGCAGAACGCCGGCGTGACCAAGCAGTCTCCGGATGACGCGCTCACCGAGGCGGACAAGGAACGCCTGCTCGAATTTCTGCGTAACGCCCACGGCACTGCCGCTGGCGCAGAGCGCAAGAAGATCACGCTGACGAAGAAGTCCACGACGGAAATCAAGCAGGCCGATGCCAGCGGCCGTGCGCGCACGATCCAGGTGGAAGTGCGCAAGAAGCGTGTTTTCGTCAAGCGCGACGATGCGCCTGCCGCTGCCGAGGAAAGCAACGAACCCAGCGCCGAAGATCTGGATCTGCAGCGCCGCGAGGAAGAAGCTCGTATCGAGGCTGAATCGATCCGCCAGCAAGAAGCTGAATTGGCCGAAGAACGCCGTCAGCGCGAAGAGCAGGAGCGCCTGGCGCACGAAGCTGCGCAAGCTGCTGCTGCCGCTGCTGAAGCCGCTGCAGCCAAGCTGGCGGCAGAAGCTGCCGAACGCGAGGCCGAGGCCGCGCGTGCTGCGGAATCTGTCAAGGCTGCCAGCGTGCCTGCTGGAAAGGTAACAGCGAAGGCGGCTGAAAAAGCAGCTGGAAAAGCGGCTGCAAAAGCGGCAGAGAAGCCTGCCGAGCCTGTCGTTGAAGCGCCGAAAGTGGCCGAGCCCGTCAAGCCCGTGTTGCGCATCGTCAAGGCCGCTGACAAGGCGGCCGAAGACAACGCCAAGCAGATCGACCTGGAACGGCGCCGCAAGGCCGCCGAAACGGAAGCTGCGGCCATCCGCGCCATGATGTCGGCGCCCAAGAAGGTGATGCTGGCCAAGAAGCCCGAAGAGCCCAAACCGGCCGAGCCCGCCAAGGAAGCCATCAAGGGCACCATTCACAAGCCGGCAGCCAAGCCCGGTGCACCTGGCACGACCACGGCTGTGGCCAAGCCGGGTGACAAGAAGCAGGTCAAGAGCGAGAAGCTCTCGTCCAGTTGGGCCGACGATGCCGCGAAGAAGCGCGCGGCCTTGAAGGGCCGAAGCGATTCTTCAGGCTCGCGTGCGGGCTGGCGCGCACCGCGCGGCGGCACCGGTGGGCGCCGTGGCGAGCGCAACGACGGCGGCCAGGGTTTCGCACCCACGCCCGAACAATTGGTGCAGGAAGTGCACATTCCGGAAACCATTTCGGTGGCCGACCTGGCGCACAAGATGAGCGTGAAGGCCAGTGAGGTCATCAAGCAGCTGATGAAGCTGGGCCAGATGGTCACCATCAACCAGCAGTTGGACCAAGAGACAGCGATGATCGTGGTCGAGGAAATGGGCCACAAGGCCATCACGGCCAAGCTGGACGACCCGGAAGCCTTCACTGAAGAAGAGCAGGCGCTGCACTCGGCGGACGAACTGCCACGCGCCCCGGTGGTGACGGTGATGGGCCACGTCGACCACGGCAAGACCAGTTTGCTGGACTACATCCGCCGGGCCCGCGTGGCCGCTGGCGAAGCGGGTGGCATCACCCAGCACATCGGTGCGTACCACGTGGAAACACCGCGCGGCATGATCACCTTCCTGGACACCCCGGGTCATGCGGCCTTCACGGCCATGCGTGCGCGCGGTGCCAAGGCGACCGACATCGTCATTCTGGTGGTGGCCGCCGACGACGGCGTGATGCCGCAGACCAAGGAAGCCATTGCCCACGCCAAGGCGGCGGGCGTGCCCCTGGTTGTGGCCATGAACAAGATCGACAAGCCTGATTCGAACCTTGAGCGCGTGAAAAGCGAACTCGTGGCCGAAGGTGTCATCCCTGAAGAATTCGGTGGCGACTCACCCTTCGTGGGCGTCTCGGCCAAGACCGGTATCGGCATCGACACGCTGCTGGAACAGGTGCTGCTGCAGGCTGAAGTGCTGGAACTGAGGGCGCCGACCGCTGCCGCCGCCAAAGGTTTGGTGATCGAAGCCCGCCTGGACAAGGGCCGCGGCCCGGTGGCCACGGTGCTGGTGCAAAGCGGTACGCTCAAGAAGGGCGACGTGGTGCTGGCTGGCAGCAGTTATGGCCGAGTGCGCGCCATGATCGACGAGGATGGCCATTCGACTGAATCGGCCGGGCCGTCGATCCCGGTGGAAATTCAGGGTCTGACCGAGGTGCCGCAAGCCGGCGACGAATTCATGGTCATGGGCGATGAGCGCCGGGCGCGCGAAATTGCCACCTTCCGCCAAGGCAAGTACCGCGAAGTGACGCTGAACAGGCGCCAGGCCGCCAAGCTGGAAGGCATGTTCGAAAACATGGGCGAGGGCGCAGCACAAACCCTGAGCCTGATCGTCAAAGCCGATGTGCAGGGCTCGCAAGAAGCCCTGGCGCAGAGTCTGCTCAAGCTGTCGACACCCGAGGTCAAGGTTCAGATCGTGCATGCCGCTGTCGGTGGCATCAGCGAATCGGACATCAACCTGGCCATCGCCAGCAAGGCCATCATCATCGGCTTTAACACGCGGGCCGATGCAGGTGCGCGCAAGCTGGCCGAAGGCAACGGCGTACAGATCAAGTACTACAACATCATTTATGACGCTGTGGACGAGATCAAGGCGGCCATGGGCGGCATGCTGCCGCCCGAGCAACGCGAAGAAATCATCGGCACGGCCGAGATTCGGACCGTGTTCGTCGCCAGCAAGATCGGCACGGTGGCCGGCAGCATGGTCACGGCCGGCCGCGTGCTGCGCAATGCGCGCTTCCGCCTGCTGCGCGAGAACGTCGTCATCTACACCGGCGAAATCGAATCGGTGCGGCGCTTGAAGGACGATGTGCGCGAAGTCAGCGAAGGCTTCGAGTGCGGTATCAAGCTGAAGAACTACAACGACATCAAGGAAGGCGACCAGCTCGAGTTCTTCGAGGTGAAAGAAGTGGCGAGAACGCTTTAGCCCCCACGCTCCCTCCGGGCGCTGCCCCCTAGGACCCGGAAGGGGCCACGCCAGGCCCCTGGGGCGCATGCAGCGGACCGGCAAAGCCGGATCCGCGCATCACCTTGAATGGGCAGCCCCGCATTGCGGGGCTTGCCGCTTTTTGAGAGCACCATGCGACACAAAAAATCCACCGTCAACCGCAGCTTCCGCGTTGCCGACCAGATCCAGCGCGATCTGGCCGAGCTGATCCGCGAACTGAAGGACCCGCGCGTCGGCATGGTCACGCTCAATGCCGTCGAAGTCACGCCCGACTATGCCCATGCCAAGGTCTACTTCAGCGTGCTGCTGGGCGACCCGAGCGAATGCAGCGAGGGCCTGAACGAAGCGGCCGGCTTTCTGCGCAATGGCCTTTTCAAGCGCCTGTCGATCCACACGGTACCCACGCTGCACTTCCAGTACGACCAGACTACCGAACGCGCAGCCGACCTGTCGGCACTGATCGCGCGCGCCAACGCCACGCGGGCGAAGGAAGACTGATGTCTGCCGCCGGCAAGCCCCGTCAAGTGCGCCGTGCCCTGCACGGTGTGCTGCTGCTCGACAAGCCCATCGGCTTCACCAGCAACGACGCCTTGCAGAAGGCCAAGGGCATGCTGCGCGCTGAAAAGGGCGGCCACACGGGTACGCTGGACCCGCTTGCCACGGGGCTGCTGCCGCTGTGTTTTGGTGCCGCCACCAAGTTCAGCCAGGCCAGCCTGGACGCCGACAAGGCCTACCGTGCAACGCTGCGCCTGGGCCAGCGCACCAGCACGGGCGATGCCGAGGGCGCAATCGTCGCCGAGCATCCTGTGTTGTGCGAACTGCCTGCCATCGCTGCCGCTTGTGCGCGCTTCATGGGCCAGGTCGACCAGCTGCCGCCCATGCACTCGGCCCTCAAACATGAAGGCAAGGCGCTGTACGACTATGCCCGCCGCGGCATCGAGATCGATCGCCCGACGCGCCAGGTACAGATTCACAGCATCGACATCGTCGACTGGCATGCTCCGTTTCTCGTCATCGACGTGGCCTGCAGCAAAGGCACCTATATCCGCACCTTGGCTGAAGACATCGGCAGCGCGCTGGGTTGCGGCGCGCACCTCTCGGCTTTGCGCCGAACGGCTGCCGGCCCCTTGCGAATCGAAGATGCCGTCACCCTGGACGAACTGCAGGCCATGAGCGAAGCCGAACGCGAAGCCCGGCTGCAGCCGGCCGACGTCCTGCTGCAGGCCTGGCCCGAAGTTCGCTTACCTGACGACGAAGCCGGTCGCTTCTTGACCGGCTTGCGGCGACGCGTGCAACTTGCCGACGCGCCAAGAGTGCGCGTTTATCGCGTTGCGAACGCCGACCCCGACGACGCACGCGACTTTTTGGGTACCGCCCACATCACGGCCGGCGAATTGATCGCCGACCGCCTGCTCAGCCCTCTGGAAGTGCAGGCCCAGATTTCTGCCTACAGGCTTCAAGAAACACCATGACCAAGCACATTCGCAACATCGCCATCATCGCCCACGTCGACCATGGCAAGACCACCCTGGTCGACCAAATGCTGCGCCAAAGCGGCACCTTCCGTGAAAACGAAAAGGTCGCCGAACGCGTGATGGACAGCAACGACATCGAGCGCGAACGCGGCATCACCATCCTGGCCAAGAACTGCGCCGTGACCTGGAAGGGCACGCACATCAACATCGTCGACACCCCCGGCCACGCCGACTTCGGCGGCGAGGTCGAGCGCGCGCTGTCAATGGTCGATGGTGTAGTGCTGCTCATCGACGCACAGGAAGGCCCGATGCCACAAACGCGCTTCGTCACCAGGAAGGCACTGGCCCTGGGCTTGAAGCCCATCGTCGTGGTTAACAAGGTCGACAAGCCGGGCGCGCGGCCAGACTACGTCATCAATGCCGCGTTCGAACTGTTCGACAAGCTCAATGCCACTGAGGAGCAGCTCGACTTCCCGGTGGTTTATGCATCCGGCCTGAACGGCTGGGCGTCGATGACCGAAGGCGCGGCCGGTGAACAGTGGGGTCCTGACCTGTCGCCGCTTTTCGAGACCGTGCTGTCTCATGTGCCCACGCACAAGGGCGACCCGAACGCGCCGCTGCAACTGCAGATCTCGTCACTGGACTATTCCACTTTCGTGGGCCGCATCGGCGTGGGTCGCATTACCGCTGGCACCTTGAAGCCGATGATGGACGTGCTGGTTTGCGAAGGCACGCCCGAAGAAGGCGGCAAGACTTTCAAGGGCCGCGTGAATCAGGTCCTGACTTTCGAAGGTCTGGAGCGCGTGCCGGCCACCGAAGCCGGCCCGGGCGACATCGTGCTGGTCAACGGCATGGACAACATTGGCATCGGTGTCACGATCACCGACCCTTTGAACCCGATGCCGCTGCCGATGCTTCACGTCGACGAGCCGACGCTGACGATGAACTTCTGCGTCAACAACAGTCCGCTGGCCGGGCGTGAGGGCAAGTTCGTGACGAGCCGCCAGATCTGGGACCGGCTGCAGAAAGAACTGCAAAGTAACGTCGCGCTGCGCGTGAAGGAGTCTGACGAAGAAGGTATTTTCGAAGTCAGCGGCCGCGGCGAACTGCACCTGACCATCTTGCTGGAGAACATGCGGCGCGAAGGCTACGAGATGGCCGTGAGCAAGCCGCGCGTGGTCTTCCAGCAGATCAAGGGCGAAAAGTGCGAGCCCATCGAACTGGTGACCGCCGACATCGAAGACGCCCACCAGGGTGGCGTGATGCAGGCCCTGGGCATACGCAAGGGCGACCTGGTGAACATGGAAACCGACGGGCGCGGGCGCGTGCGCCTTGAATACCGCATTCCGGCGCGCGGCCTCATCGGCTTCTCGAATGAGTTCATGAACCTGACCCGCGGCACAGGCCTGATCAGCAATATCTTCGACGGCTACGAGCCCTACAAGGGCGAGATCGAAGGCCGCAAGAACGGCGTGCTGATCAGCATGGACGACGGTGAGATCTTCACCTATGCCCTGGGCAAGCTCGACGATCGTGGCCGCATGTTCGTCAAGCCCAACGACCCGGTCTACGAAGGCATGATCGTCGGCATCCACAGCCGCGACAACGACCTGGTGGTCAACGCCACGCGCACCAAGCAGCTGACCAACTTTCGCGTCAGCGGCAAGGAAGATGCGATCAAGATCACGCCGCCCATCGACCTGACGCTGGAATACGCGGTGGAATTCATCGCCGACGACGAACTGGTCGAGATCACGCCCAAGAGCGTGCGCGTACGCAAGCGCTGGCTGAAGGAGCATGACCGCAAGAAAGCCTCGCGAGAAAGTGCCTGACGCCACAACGATAGTGAACCTGACACACCGACAGGCGTGAAGCTGCAACTTACGCAAGCGTGAAGCTGACACACCGACAAGCGGTGTGGACGATGGTGGCAGTCGCGCTGATGTGGAGCATCGCCGGCGTCGTCACGCGTCAGCTCGAAGCCGCGCGCAGCTTCGAGCTGACCTTCTGGCGCAGCGCGTTCAACGCCCTGGCCCTGGTCGTGATTCTGTCTTGGCTGCGTGGGCCGGCAGTGCTGCAAGCCACGCTGCGCCGGGGCGGGCGCGCGCTGTGGCTGTCGGGCGCCTGCTGGGCGGTGATGTTCACGGCGTTCATGGTGGCGCTGACGCTCACCACGGTGGCCAATGTTCTGGTGACCATGGCCATCGGCCCGCTGCTCACGGCGCTGGGGGCGCGCATGGCTCTCGGCCACCGTCTGGCACCGCGCACCTGGTGGGCCATCGGGCTGGCGGGCGTGGGCATCGCGTGGATGTACGGGCATGAATTCAGTGCCGGCGATTCGCGCCTTCTGCTGGGCACGGCGGTGGCTTTGGCGGTGCCGGTGGCCGCGGCTGTCAACTTCACGTTGCTGCAGCACTTGAAGGGCCAAGCAGACCCACCCGACATGCTGAGCGCGGTGCTGGTGGGCGCTTTGCTTTCGGCCGCGGTGGCGCTGCCACTGGCCTGGCCGCTGACGGCGTCAGCGCACGACATCGGCCTGCTGGCGATGCTGGGTGTGCTGCAGCTGGCCATTCCCTGCCTGTTGGCGGTCGTCGTGGCGCGTGTGCTCAGCGGGCCCGAGATTTCACTGCTGGGTCTGCTGGAAGTGGTGTTCGGCGTGTTCTGGGCCTGGCTTGGGGCGGGCGAATCGCCCAGCCTGGCGGTGCTGGGTGGGGGTGCCTTGGTGCTGCTGGCTTTGGGGGGCAACGAGGCGCTGGCGTGGCGCCAGGGTCGCGCGACATCTCGATAGCGTGTCAGGACGCCAGCGGCTTTCGCTGAGGGTGCCTCCCAAGGCCGGTCTCAAGGCTCGGCCGCTAGCATCAGCCAGCCAACCCGGCCTGCGCACGAGGCTTCGCCATGCACCAACTCACCGGCCTTGACGCCACTTTCCTGTACCTGGAAACGCCCGAGATGCCCATGCATGTCGGGGCCCTGCATGTTTTCGAGCTGCCCGCAGGTTACGCCGGCCGTTTCACCACCGCCTTGCGCAAACACATGGCCGCCCGGCTGCCGGTGGCGCCAGCGCTGCGCCGGCGCTTGTGGTGGATGCCCTTGAACATGGCCAACCCGGCCTGGGTCGATGCCGAACCCGACCTGAAGCTGCACATCGTCGAGGTGAAGCTGCCCGACAGCGCGAAGCAGGGCGACGGGCGGCGCGAACTGGAAGCCGAAGTTGGCCGCCTGCACAGCGTGCTGCTGGACCGCAGCCGGCCGCTGTGGAAGTTCCATGTGCTCGAAGGCCTGTCGCCGTCGGCCGATGGGCGAAAGCGCGTGGCGCTGTACACCCAGCTGCACCACGCGGCGGTGGACGGCCAGGCCGCCGTGGCGCTGGCCAATGCCATCCTCGACCTCAGCCCCGAAGGCCGGGCGCTGGACGTGCGGCCATCGCGCCGGCACCAGACCTTCGAGCTCGGCATGACCGAGATGCTGCGCGGCGTGCTGGGCAGCCAGATGCAGAAGGTGGCCGGCATCATCCGCGAATTGCCAGGCACAGTCGGTACCTTGAAGACAGCGGCGTCCAAGGCGGCTACGGGTGCGCTGAACCATGCCGTCAGCCGCCTGGGCCTGCCGGGTGGCGATGGCAAGAAGGGCAGCGGCAACGTCAGTCTGGCGCCGCGCACTGCGCTGAATGTGTCGGTTACCGCAGGCCGTGCTTTTGCCGGTGTCACGCTGCCGCTGCTTGAAGTGAAGACGCTGGCGCGCGCCCACGGCGCCACGCTGAACGAGATCGTGCTGATGCTGTGCAGCACTGGGCTGCGCCGCTACTTCATGAAGCGCCGCGCCCTGCCCAAGAAAAGTCTGGTGGCCGCCGTGCCGATATCGCTGCGCACCGGCGCTGCTGCCACGCCTGGGGAACCGGGGCAAGGCAACCAGGCATCGATGAGCCTGGTCAGCCTGGGCACGAACATCGCTGACACGCTGCAGCGCCTGCACCACGTGCAGGCCGCCAACAAGGCCATGAAGGCCACGATGGGCGGCCTCAAAAGCGTGCTGCCGACGGATTTCCCCAGCCTGGGCGTGCCCTGGCTGATCGAAGCCGCCACGGCCCTGTACGGCAAGGCGCGTGTGGCCGACCGCATTCCGCAGCTGGCCAATGTCGTCATCAGCAACGTGCCCGGGCCGCCGGTGCCGCTGTTCATGGCCGGCGCGAAGATGATGACCAACTACCCGGCGTCGATCATCGTGCACGGCCTGGCACTGAACATCACCGTGCAGAGCTACGACCAGAGTCTGGACTTCGGCCTCATGGCCGACGCCGCAGCCATGCCCCAGGTGCGCGAATTGGCCGACGCCATCAGCATTGCTTTTGATGACCTGTGCGTGCTGCCGCGGCCGGGCGAGCCGGGTCACCCTGACACGCCTGTGCCCCAGAGCCTGGCGCGCCGTGCGGCGCAGGCGGGTCTGCAGGCGGGCCTGCAGGTGGGTGGTGCTGTGACAGGCGCTGTCACGGGCACCATGACGGGTGCGGTCATGGGCGCGGTTGGCAAACTGGCTGGAGATGTGGCAAGCGCAGCCTTGTCGGGCGCCGTGGCGCGGGCGGTGCGGCCAGCGCCGCGGCCGCCTGCCGCGGAGGAGCTGCCAAAAACTGCATCTGCGACGACTTCGCCTAGGGCCGCCACCCCAGCGCGCAAACGCACGGCGCGTTGACAATCGCCCGATGACTGAGAGTGATAGCTCGCCAGGCCTGCCGGCCGCCCCCGGCCCCTGGCAGATGCTGCTGGAAGCCCGGGCCCCTTGGGAATACGCCGCCATGCTGGCGGCCATGCCTTGGCTGGCGCGCATGCCGGCGGGCGATGGGCACCCGGTGCTGGTCTTTCCAGGCCTGGGCGCCAGCGACATCAGCACCCTGGCGTTGCGCAACTTCCTGCGCAATCGCGGCTACACCACCTACCCCTGGGAGCAGGGCTGCAACCTGGGCCCGCGCGATGGCGTGCTCGACGGCTGCCGTGAACTGCTGCAAACATTGGCACGGCGCCACCATGAAAAGGTCAGCCTGGTCGGCTGGAGCCTGGGCGGCATCTATGCCCGCGAACTGGCCAAGGAAGTGCCCGCCAAGGTGCGCTGCGTGGTCACCCTGGGCACGCCTTTCGCGGGCCACCCGCGGGCGACGAACGCCTGGCGCTTCTTCGAACTGGTCAGCGGGCAAACCGCAGACGACGAAGCCATGATGCGCAAGCTGCGGGTCGCACCGCGCTGCCCCACGACGTCCATCTACAGCAAGAGCGACGGCGTGGTGGCCTGGCAATGCAGCATCAACGACGAAGCGCCGCACACCGAGAACATCGAGGTGCAGGCCAGCCACTTCGGCATGGGCCTGAACCCGCTGGCGTTGTACGCCGTGGCCGACCGCCTGGCGCAGGACCCGAAGACCTGGCAACGGTTCGATGCCAGTGGCGCCAAGCGCTGGTTCTTCAAGCCCACGGCGCGCTGAGGGCACGCATGCAGCTGGTTGCCAACGGCCTGCGCATCGAGGTGGACGACCAGGGTCCCGTGGGCGGCGACCCGCTGTTGCTGATCATGGGCCTGGGCATGCAGCTCACGGCCTGGCCACAGGCCTTGGTGGACCTGCTGGTGGCGCGCGGTTTTCGCGTTATACGCATGGACAACCGCGACGCCGGGCTCAGCCAGGGCTTCGACGACGCCGGCACACCCAACCTGGCCTGGGCCGGCCTGAAGTACGGCCTGCATTTGCCGCTGCGGTCGGTTTACAGCCTGACTGAGATGGCCGCTGATGGGGTGGGCGTGCTGGACGCCCTGGGCCTGGCGCGCGCCCATGTCTGTGGTGCGTCGATGGGCGGCATGATTGCGCAGCACCTGGCTGCTGCCCACCCGCAGCGCGTGAAAAGCCTGACGCTGATGATGACGACCACCGGCGCACGCCACCTGCCGCAGCCCGGGTTGCGTGTGCGCGCAGCCCTGCTGTCGCGGCCTGACGGCAGCCAGCCCGAAGCGGTGGTGGCGCACCTGCAGCGGTTGCTGGCCGTCATCGGCAGCCCGGGTTTCCCGCCCGACCCGGCCACGCAGCGCCAGCGTTTGCAAGCCATGGTCGCGCGTGCCTGGCGGCCGGCGGGTACCGCGCGCCAACTGCTGGCCGTGGCCGCGGATGGCGACCGCACTGCGCTCGTGACAAACCTGGGCATCCCGTGCGCCGTCATTCACGGCGAGGCCGACCCGCTGGTTCCACCGGCCGCAGGGCACGATCTGGCGCGTCGCATTCCAGGCGCCTCGGCCGATTTCGTGCCTGGCATGGGCCACGACCTGCCCGATGTCTTGCTGCCGCGCTTTGCTGCCACCCTGGCCGAGAACGCGGCGCGTGCAGCCCACGCGACCGGGGTCAGTTCTTGACGATCTCGCTGATCTCGATCGTCAGGCCGCGGCTGGTGTTGTCTACCGGGCCCGACTGACCCATCAGGTCGCCCGCAGTAGGCGTGGCCTGCCCGCTTTTGCTGACGCGCGCGCTGACCACCACTTTCTGGTGCAGCGACAGCCGCATCGTCGGCGCCATGGCCGAACTGTCGTCGAGCGTGAAATTCAGCGGCAGGTCTTTCACCTGAAAGCGCACGATGGCCAGCGGCATGCGCGGCCCTTCAGCCGCACGCGCGAAGATGAAGACGGTGTCCGTGGGCTGCACGGCGTTGGCCAGTGCCGGGGCCAGGCGCACCGTGCCCTGTACGCTGGCCGCGGCCAGGCCGGCGGTGGCGGCCGTCGCGGCCGTGGCGTTGCCAGCAGCCAACGGCGCCATGGCACCGTTGGCCGGGGCAGATGTCAGTGGGCTTGCCAAAGGCGCGGCCGGCGGCATGCCGCCCAGTTGCCTGGCCTCGTTCACGCTGGCCTGCAGTTGCGGCAGGAATTCAGCCCCCGCGGGCGTGACCCTGAGCAGGCGTTCCCAGTGGAGTACGGCTGTCTTGTAGTCCTTCATTTCGAAGGCGCCGGTGCCAGCCAGGGCCAGTGCCTTGGCGTTGTCGGGCTCAAGCTTCAGCGCCTTCTCGATCCACCGCATCGGCTCGCCGGCCAGTTGGCGGTTGTTCAGCACGGCCAGCGTGTCGGCGTAGTCGGCGATCAGCCGCGCGTCGGTCTCCAGCAGGGCGCCAGTCTTCTTGAAGGCGGGCAGGGCTTTTTCGTGCTGATCCAGGCGCGCATAAGACCGCGCCAGCATGGCCCAGCCTTCGGTGTTCTCGGGTTCTGATTGCAGGCGCTGGGCCAGTTGTTCGACGGCGGCCGCGAACTGCACTTCGTCGCTGGCCGTGCTGTCCACTCCCGGTGCGGTTTCCTGGCCGCTGCCGGCCAGCACCGTGGCGCCTGGGGCGCCGGTGTATGAATAGCCGGCGGCCGCCAGCGCCAGGACGCCGGCGCACAGCAGGGCCACCATCTTGCCGCCAGGCCTGGGCGGGCCTTCGGGCGTGGTCAGCACGCTGTCGAGCAGCCGACGTTCCAGTGGCGCTTTAGCAGCGTCGTAGGCGGCGGCGTCAAGCGTGCCGGTGGTATGCAGGGCCTGCAATTGCTGCAGTTGCCGGCGCAGGGCGGAGATATCGTTGTTCTTCACGGCTTGGCGGCTGCTGACGGGGGTCAGCGGCCCTGTTCGGGTTCGTCGGGTTCAAACTCTTCGGGCGGCAAACGGCTGCGACGGCGCAACATCCACCACAGGCCTACCAGGCTGGCGACCAGCAGGATGGGCGGGCCGTACCACAACAGCATGGTGCTGCTGTTCAGCGGCGGGCGGTAGAGCACGAAGTCGCCGTAACGCGCCGTCATGTAGTCGAAGACTTCGGCCTCGGTCTTGCCCGTCCTCAGCATGTCGCGCACCTGGTTTCGCAAGTCGACTGCCAGGTCGGCGCTCGACGCGGCAATGGTCTCGTTCTGGCACACCAGGCAGCGCAGTTCAGAAGACACCTTCATCACGCGCGCTTCGAGCACGGGGTCTGCCGTGGCTGGGGCGGCCTCACGGGCGTGCACGCCGGCAACCAGCAGCAATGACATCAGCAAAGGCGTCAGCAAAGGCAGCAACAAGCCCTTTAGCAAACCGGACAGACAGGATTCAACCCGCACTTTGAAGCTCCTTGACCAGGGGTTCAATGCGGTTGCGCACCACATCTGGCGTCAGCGCGCCGGTGTGCTTGAACCGGATCACGCCCTGGCGGTCGATGATGAAGGTCTCGGGCACACCGTAGACGCCATAGTCGATGCCTACGCGCCCGTCGATGTCTACAAGATTTGCCGTGTAGGGGTCGCCCAGGTTGGCCAGCCAGTTGCGTGCTGCCGGGCCCTGGTCTTTGTAGTTCAGGCCGTAGACCGGCAGCAGCTTGCGCCGCGAGATGTCGATGACCAGTGGATGTTCTTCGCGGCAGGGCGCGCACCAGCTGGCCCAGACGTTGAGCATCCAGACCTTGCCCAGCAAATCGTCGCGGCTCACCGTCACCGCTGTGTTGTCGAGCCGCTGCAACTGGAAAGCCGGAGCCGGCTTTCCAATCAGCGGTGAGGGCACTTCGCTCGGGTTCAGGCCCAGACCCGCGACCATCAAGGCCACCACCGCGCCAAGCACACCCATCGGAATGAGGTACCGCAGGAATTTCATCGTGCCGCGGCAGCGGCTGTGCCGGTGGCTTCAGTGGCACCTTGCGTGGCGCGGCTACGGTAGCGGCGGTCGGTGACGGCCCACATGCCGCCCAAGCCCATGAACATGCAGCCGAACCAGATCCAGGCCACGAAGGGCTTGACCCAGATCCGCACCAGCCATTTGTCACCCGGCAGCGGTTCACCCAGCTGCACGTACAGGTCGCCATGGATACGGGTGTCGATGGC
>JBBQAW010000048.1:0-17979 GCA_038316815.1 Burkholderiales bacterium | reverse complement strand
GCGCCTGGAGAACGCAATCGCCAGCCGCGCGGCGGGCTACACCACGGCGTGGCTCGGTGGGCTGCGGGGCGGCAATGGCTTCATAGGCACCAGCGCCGACTGGTACTGGGCGACAGGTCCAGAGGGTCTGGCCAATGCCGGCCGCGGCACGGTGTTTTTCAATCAGACCGGCAATGGCACTGGCACTGCTTTCAACGGCGCCTACATCAATTGGGACGCCACCGAACCGAACAATGCAGGCTTGGGCACGAACTACACGCAGGGCACCGGCTCGGGTGAAATGACGCTGCAGATTACCGGGACCAAGGGCCAGTGGAACGACCTGGGCTGGACCAGTGCGACCCCTTCTGGCTACATCAGAGAAACCAACCTTGCCCCGTCGGCCTTGAGCGTGAATGCAGGTAGCGCAAACGTTGTGTTCAGCGGCGCCGTGGGCGGCAGCAAAGCGCTGGCTTCACTGACTGTGTCGAGCGGCGTCATTAATGCCAGTGCCATCCAGGCCATCGGCGCGATCCAGATCAGCAACACCGGCACCAGCCTGATCAGCGGGGTCATATCCGGTGCCACTGCTTCGCTGAGTAAAGCCGGCGCTGGCACGCTGACGCTGTCGGGCGCCAACACCTTTGGCAACGGCAGCAACGGCACCACCGTCAACGGTGGCGTGCTGCAGATGGGCGCTGCCATCGTGGGCAATGTGACGAGCAGCCCATTGGGACTGGGCCCGACGGTGGTCAACGCCGGTGGGTCGCTCGACCTGGCGGGCCGCAATCTCACCACCCCGGTGAGCTTGTCTGGCACGGGCGCCAGCGGTGCGGGTGCGTTGTTCAACAGCGCCGCTACCGCCGTCACCGTCTCCGGCGCAGTCACGCTGGCAGCGGATGCGTCGATCAACAGCGAGGCTGGTGGTGCGCTCACCCTGTCCAGCGCGGTCAATGGCCCTTACGTGCTGACCGTTGATACCGACGGCACTGTGTCAGACGCCGCTTTCACATTGAGTGGCATCGTGGGTGGCAGCAGCGCCCTGACGGGCCTGACGATTCAAACCGGTACTGCCAGCGCCACGGTGTCAGCGGCGGCGACGGTGGCCGGGCCGATCAGCATCCACGGCGGCGACATCGCCGTCAATGCCGGGCTGACCGCAACCGGCAGCAACACCATCACGCTGCAAGGCAGCGGCACGGTGACCGATGGCGCCAGCGGCTTCATCGTTGCCAACAACTTGCTGCTGCTGGGCGGCAACGTCACGCTCGACGCTGCCAGCAACAACGTCGGCACGTTGGCTGCGAACGGCGTCGGCAGCCTGAGCTATGTCGACAGCAACGCGCTGACGCTGGGCTCGGTGGGTGCCACGAACGGCGTGGCCGCCACGGGCGTGGTGAACATTGGCACCACCACGGGCGACTTGACCGTGGCGCAGAACCTCAGCACCACCAACACCACAGCCTCCGCGCTGGTACTGAATGCGGGCATCAGCAGCGCAGCAGGCACAACCACGGGCGGCAACATCCTCATCAGCGGCAGCCGCACGCTCACCGTGGGCAGCGGTGGCCGCGCCACGCTGTACAGCGGCGGAACAGCGGGCAGCACCGGGCTGACCGCGCTGATGGGCAGCGGCAGCGGCCGCTTCCGCTACTTCAGCGACGAGAGCACGACCAACTACACGCTGGCCCTGAGCGCCGGCCTGAACGCCATCTACCGCGAACGGCCGACGGTGACCGTGGCGGTCGACAACCAGACCGCCATCTACGGCAGCACGCCAACCTGGGTCTTCACGCTGGGCAATGGCCAGAACGGCGACACCGTGGGCCAGGCCTTCGGCACGCTGCCGACAGTGACGGTGGGCGGCGGCGTGTCCACCAGCGGTAGAACCGTGGTGGGCAGCCATGCGCTGACAGCCGCTGGCGGCAGCGGGTCCAGCCAGCTGGGCTATGGCTACGGCGGCGGCTACACCCCTGGCACGCTGACAGTGACGCCGCGCTTGCTGACTGTGACCTATGCAGGGGTCAACAAGGTCTATGACGGCAACGCCACCGCCACCGTGGGTACCAGCGACGACCGCGTGGGCAACGACCTGTTGACCATCAACCGCAGCGCCAACTTCGCCAGCCAGAACGCGGCCAGCGGCATGGCGGTGGCCGTCACCGGCGCCAGCCTGTCGGGCACCGACGCAGCCAACTACAGCATCGCTTTCACCACCGGCAGCACCACGGCCAGCATCACGCCCAAGGCCTTGGTCATCGACAACGGCACCGTCGTGGCCAACAAGGTTTATGACGGCATTACCTTGGCCTCGGTCATTGCCACGGGCGCCGTTTCAGGCTTCATAGGCACCGAAACGCTGGGCGTCACGCCATCGGCCAACTTCACGACGGCAGCAGCGGGCAGCGGCAACAAATCGGCCACTGTGGTCTACACGCTAACCAACGGCAGCAACGGCGGGCTGGCGGCGAACTACAGCCTGGCCAACGAAACCAAGACCGGCCTGACCATCAGCCCCAAGGCGTTGAACCTGACCGGCCTGGTGGTTGCCAACAAGACCTACGACCGCAGCACCACCGGCAGCGTGAACAGCTTCGGCAGCCTGTCGGGCACCGTGGGCAGCGACGTGGTGTCGTTGAACAGCAGCAGCGCCGCAGCGGCCTTTGCCGACTGGAACGTTGGCAACTGGCTGGTGACAATCAGCGGCCTGACGCTGTCTGGCGCAGCCGCAGGCAACTACAGCATCGCCAACCAGACCGGCACGGCCAGCATCCTGCCCCGGGCGCTGACGATCTCGGGCATCACCGCCAGCAACAAGGTGTATGACGCCAGCACCACCGCCACAGTGAACATTGGCAGCGCCGTGTTCGGTGGCCTGGTGGCCGGCGACAGTGCCGATGTGACCATCACCGCCGCCAGCGGCAGCTTCGACACCAAGAACGTGGGCAACGGCAAAACCGTGACGCTGAGCACTACTGTGGGCGGCTCGGCCCAGGGTAACTACATCGTCACCAACCAGGTCAGCGCATCAGCCAACATCACGCCGGCCACGTTGACGCTGCTCGGGTCCACCTCGGGCGTGAGCAAGACCTATGACGGCAATGCCTCGCTGGTGCCCACCGGTGCCAGCGGCTACGGCAGCTTGATGGGCGTGTTAGGTAGCGACAGCGTGTCGCTGTCGGGCGTGGCCGCGTTCAACAGCAAAGACGTGGCGCGCGACGGTTCGGGCATCGTGACGGCCCAGTTCGTCGTGCAGGGCACGCTGGGACTGTTAGGCGGTGACGCCGGCAACTACAGCCTGAGCTGGATCAACGGCATCGGCATCATCAACCCGGCCGCGCTGACCATACGCGCCAATGACGACGCGGATTTGTTTACCCAGCATGACACCCGAGCTGTTAGCAACTACCGAGGTGTCGGCTACACAGGTTTGGTCAACGGAGAAACCAGCGCTGCGCTGGGCGGTACCTTGGTGGTGGCGCGTGACAACTTTGGCGCCAATGGCGCGGCCGCTTATGCAAACGTGCTCACTCCCTCAGGTCTGACTTCCAGCAACTACAACATCACGTTTGCCAAAGGCGATTACACGATCGTTGGAGCAAACCAGTTGTTGGTAGACGTGGCCAGCCAAAACTTGACCTATGGCGCGGCGCCCACTTACACGGTGAACGGCGCGAAGTACTTGGCCATCGATCTGTCGACCATCAGCACGCCGACTGTCACGGCTAACGGCGCCAATAGCTTCAGCGTAGATGGCACGACGTTTACTGTGGCGGCTGCGGGTGCCAGCAGCAGTGGGGCAGGCAAGACGGTGGTGGGCAACTACCAGCTGGTTGGCACGGTAAGCAGTGGCAGCAGCAGCAATTTCAACAACACGCTAGTGGCTACCGGTGCGGTGCGAATCAACCAGGCAGGCCTGATCGCCAATGCCACCGGCACCACCAAGACCTATGACGGCACAGCCGCGATGAGCGGCCTGGTGCTGGGGCTGACCACGCCTGAAACCAACGATCAGGTGTCAGCCAACGGCACTGGCGTCTTCGCCGACAAGAATGCCAACACCACTAAGGCTTTCACCGTCAGCAACATCACGCTGTCGGGCGACGACGCCGGCAACTACTTTCTGTGGGACGGCAGCCAGCCGGTCACCAGCTTGACAGGCATTGGCACGATCAACCGGGCCGCGCTGAACGTCAATTTCACCGGCGTCGACAAGGTCTACGACCGTTTGGCTGACGCCACGGTGACGACCAGCGACAACCGCTTTGCTGGCGACAGCTTGGTCATATCCCGCAGCGCCAGCTTCGCTGATGTGGGTGGCGTGGCCGACACCGCCAGGAACGTGGGCAACGCCAAGACCATCGACGTGAGCGCCGTGTCCTTGACAGGCGCCGATGCCGCGAACTACACCGTTGCCGCCACTGGCACGGCCAGCGCCAACATCACCCGCAAAGCGCTGGTGATCTCGGGCATCACCGCCTTGGACAAAACCTACAACGGCCTGACCGCCGCCACGTTGGATGCCAGCACGCACCTGCAGCGCAGCGGCCTGATCAGTGGCGACAACGTGACAGTCAGTGCCACGGGTGTGTTCGCCAGCGCCAATGCCATCAGCGGCCAGGCTGTCACCATCACCAGCAGCTATGGCGGTGACAGCGGCAACTACAGCATCACGGACCAGGTCAACGCGACCGCCAGCATCAGGCGCCGGCCAGTGATGGTGTCGGCAGCGGGCGGTGTCAGCAAGACTTACGACGGCACGGTGGGCATGAACAACGTGTCGATCGGTTTGGGTGCAGTGGGCGGTGTGGCTGAATCCGGTGTGATCGGTGCCGACAACAACGCGGCTGCACTGTCGGTGTCGGGCCTGGGCAGCTTCAGCTCAGCCAACGTCAGCCGCGACGGCAGCGGCAATGTGCTGTCCGATAAGGGTTACACACTGTCCAACCTGCAATTGACAGGCACCGCTGCGGGCAACTACGTGATCAATGGCGGCGCTTCCAGCGTCAGCGGCAGCAACGGCCGCATCGACCCTGCGGCGCTGACCGTCACTGGCAACAGCGCCACCGGCATCTACACCGGGCTGGCACAGTCGGTGAGCGGCTTCACTGTGTCGGGTCTGCAGGGCAGCGACACGGTGGCTTCGTTGATCACATTGTTGGCCAGCGGCGCCACGGGCACGAATGCCGGCACGGTGACCAACAGCGTCACCGCCGGCATGGAGACGAACTACACAATTTCCACCGTCAACGGCACGCTGACCATCGACAAGGCGAACGCCACCGTCACTGCCAATAGCGCCACCAGCCTTGTCTACAACGGCGCGGTGCAGTCGGTCAGCGGCTTCACGGCCACGGGGCTGGTCAATGGCGAAACGACTTTGGTGCTGACTGGCGTGACCGCGGGCGGCATCGCCAGCAATGCCGGCAGTTATGCCAGCATTGCCAGCGGCAGCGACAGCAACTACAACCTGACGTTCGTGAACGGCAATCTCGTGATTGCCAAGTCAGCGCTGACGGCTACGGGCAACAGCGCCACCGGCGTCTACACCGGGCTGGCGCAGACGGTGAACGGCTTCACCTTGTCGGGACTGCAGGGCAGCGACACCGCGGCATCGTTGACCACCATTGTGGGCAGCGGCGCGACGGGCACGAATGCCGGCACGGCAACCAACATCGTCGCCGCCGGGAACGAGGCCAACTACACGGTCGCCACCGTCGACGGCACGCTGACCATCGACAAGGCCGACGCCACCGTCATCGCCAACAGCGACAGCAGCAAGATCTACAACGGCGCGGTGCAGTCAGTCAGCGGCTTCACGGCGACGGGCTTGGTCAACGGCGAGACGGTTGCCGTGCTGAGCGGCGTCACCGCTGGCGCCAGCGCTGCGGACGCCGGCACCTATGCCAGCACAGCCAGCGGCAGCGACAGCAACTACAACCTGACGTTCGTGAACGGCAACCTGGTGATTGCCAAGGCAGCGCTGACGGCCACCGCCACGGCGCCGAACAAGGTCTACGACGGCAACACGGATGCTGCGCCTGTGTTGGTCATCACCGACGGCCTGGTCGGCAACGAAACCCTGGTCATCACCAGCACCGGCAGCTTCAACAGCAAGAACGTGCTGACGGCCAACACCGTGACCATTGCCAGCACATCGCTGGCCAACGGCAGCAATGGCGGACTGGCCAGCAACTACAGCTTGGTCACCGGCCAAACAGCTGCGGCCAGCATCACGTTCAAGCAGGTCACCCTGGCCGGCAGTGCTGGCCTGGTCAAGATCTACGACGGTCAAGTTGCGCTGCCTTCAGGCAGCCTGGCCCATGGCGCTTTGGCAGGCCTGCTGGGCGGCGAAGTGGTCGGTCTCACGGGCGCACCGGTGTTCGACAGCGCCAATGCAGGGGCGCGCATCGTGCTGCAAGGCACGGTTGCGCTGACCGGCGATGCCAGCTCGAACTACAGCCTGGCCTGGACGCCTGGCAGCGGCAGCATCACGCCGAAGGACCTGATCGTTTCGGGCATTACCGCGAACGACAAGGTTTACGACGGCAACACGGCAGCCAGCGTGAACGCATCGAACGCGTTGCTTGCCGGCCTGGTGGCTGGCGACATGCTGAGCGTCAGCGCCCGTGGCCAATTCGCAGACAAGAATGCCGGCGCTGGAAAGGCCGTGATGCTGATCAGCACCTACGGCGGCGACGATGTTGGCAACTACCGCATCGTCAGCCAGGCTAGCACTACGGGCAGCATCACGCGCCTGGGGCAGGTTGTCTGGACCGGTGGCAACAGCGGCAACTGGTTCGACCCCGCCAACTGGGCCGGGGGCGCCGTGCCCGACCTGGCCAACGTGTTGCAGGTGCTCATTCCCGCGGGGGTGACCGTGACCTTCGGCGACACGGCAGTGGCGCCCGCCGAACGCGGTGCGGTGCAGATCGACCGCTTGGGCTTGCTGGGCAGTCTGGACATGGCAGCCGGAACGCTGAACGTGGGCACCGGCGGCGTGGAACTGGCGCGCCTGTCGCAAAGCGGTGGCGTTTTCAGCAGCGGGGGCGACATGCGCCTGGGCAGCCTTGCCCAAAGCGGCGGCTCGGTCACGTTGGAAGGTGGGCTGACCGTGACTGAAGACTTCGAGCAAGGTCGCAACGGCAGCATCGACGTGCGCGGCAGCGTCAACATCACCGACACTCGCGGCGGTGCCACGCTGGGCAACCTGAGCAGCGGCGGGCCGCTGGTGGTGCGCTCGCGGGACGGCGACGTTCGCCAGACGGCGGGCAGCACCCTGGTGGCGCGAGGTACGGCTTCGTTCAGCGCTCGCAACGCCGACGGCGAACCCGCAGACGTGATGTTGGCCGAGGCGACGAACGACTTCATGGCGCGCGTCGATATCGATGCGCGAAATGCCGAGCTGACTGACCGCAACGGCCTGGCGCTGGGCATGCTCAATGTGACGGGCGACCTGAGCCTGACCAGTACAGGTGCACTGGACTTGGGCCAGGGCAGCGTGGGCGGTCGATTGGGCGCGCGCAGCCAGGGCGGCGACGTGACGCAGACGGGTGCGCTACTGATCAGCGGCGGCACGAACATCGCTGCCGGCGCTGGCCGCATCAGCCTGGGCCGTTCGGACAACCGGTTCGGCGGGTTGGTGCAACTGTCGGCGGGCGGCGGCGTGGCGGTGCTGGGCGCCACTTCTGCCGGCGAGAGCGCAGCTGCGAACGCGGCGACACAGGTCTTGACACGAGGCACCGACGGCAGTGGCGGTGCAACGGTTTCAGCCGCAGCGTCTGCAGATGCAGTCGACGCAGTGATGGGTGCTGGTCGTGGTGCTGGAACTGGAACTGGCGCTGGTGCGGTACGACCCGTTGGCGTGTCAATTGGCGATCTGCCCAACATGGGCGAACCGGAAGGCAAGGTTCTCTTTGCGCTGGCCGACGCTTCAGGGCGCGAAGTGGCCTACGAAGCCGAACTGGTTGGCACCACCCTGCGCATCAAGGCCCGGTCTTCAACCGCCGCAGCCAGTGCGCAGGCGCGAGACCTTGTCATTGAAGCCGCCTTGCAAGCCTTGGAGTCGCAGTTGGCCCTGCCACGCAGTCGCGTGTCGGTGGCCTATCTGGCGCTGTAGTGGGGCGCCAGTTGATGTGAGGGTGAGGCAATGCTGTGCGAGTCTCTTTTGGCACCTGCGGCTGCAATGGCGCATCTGCGAAAGACTTGTGCAGCGCTGGCATAGCATCGGCGCATGCGCCTTCTCATTGTCGAAGATGACCCCCCGTTGGGTGAAGCCCTGTCAGCCGGCCTGCGCCTGCTGGGCCATGTCGTCGACTGGTTTCGTGACGGCAATCAGGCCGACGCCGCCCTTGCCAGCACCAGCTTCGACGCCATGGTGCTGGACCTGGGGCTGCCGGGCGTTGACGGGCTGGTCTGGCTGCAACGCTGGCGCGGCCGCGGGCTGACGCTGCCCGTGCTGGTGCTGACGGCGCGTGATGCGCTGGACCAGCGCATCACCGGGCTGGACAGCGGGGCAGACGACTACCTGATCAAACCCGTTGCCACGGCCGAACTGGCCGCCCGGCTGCGCGCGATGTTGCGCCGTTCTTCGGGCCGGGCACAGGCCGAATGGACCCACGGCGCGTTGCGCTTCGACCCTGCCACCCAGCAGGTGCATTGGCAAGACCAGCCGGTCGAACTGACTCGCCGCGAACTGGCTTTGCTGGAAGCGCTTCTGAAGCATCCACAGAGGGTGCTATCGCGCACGCAGCTGCAGGAAAAGCTTTACGACTGGAGCGGCGCTGAACCCGAAAGCAATGCGTTGGAAGTGCATGTGCACCACCTGCGCCGCAAGATTCACCCCGCCATCGTGCGCACCGTGCGCGGCGTGGGCTATGCCTTGGGTGCGGCCGAAGGCGCAGTGTGAGCCTGCAACGCCGGCTGCTGGTCTATGTGCTGCTGTTTGCACCCCTGGTCTGGGCGCTGGCGCTGCTGATCTCGGCCGGCCGTGCGCGCACCGAGGTCAATGAACTCTTCGACGCCGGCATCATTCGCCTCGCCCGCCAGGTTCAGGCCACCCTGGTGGGCGTCAACACCAACGGCCAGCGCCCGCCGGCCGGCCCTGACGGTGATGCCGACCTGAGCGACCTGGCCATTGCCGTCTGGGCTGCTGACGGCAGCCTGCTGCTGGTCGACCGCGAGGGCGTGCAACTGCCGCGCCGGGTTGACGCCTCGGGCTTCGTCGAACTGCAACTGCAAGGCGAACCCTGGCGCGTGTACTACCTGCAGTCGCCCACTGGGCAGTGGCTGGTGGCCGCGGGACAGCGTGAACACGAACGCGATGAAGTGGTCTGGGGCCTGATCGGCAGCCAGCTTTTGCCCTGGCTGCTGGTGCTGCCGGTCTTGTTGGGCTTGATGGCCTGGGCCACGCGCCAGGCCCTGGCCCCGGTGCGCGCCCTGACAGGCGAACTGGGCCAGCGCGGCGCGAACGAACTGCAGCCATTGGCCGTAGACGAAGCGCCTTCCGAACTGCGGCCCCTGGTGGGTGCGATGAACGGCCTGTTCCAGCGCATCGAAGAAACTTTGGCCAGAGAGCGCCGCTTCACGGCTGATGCTGCACACGAACTGCGCACACCGCTGGCCGTGTTGCGCGCGCAATGGGACCGGCAGCGCCTGGCCGACACACCAGCCGAACGCGCGCAGGCTGAAACCGGGCTGGGCGCCAGCATCGACCGGCTGGACCGATTGGTGTCGCAGATGCTGGCCCTTGCGCGCGTCGACGCCAGTACCGGCCTGCAGAACACCACGCCGGTGGATTGGCCCGCCCTGGTCGAGCAAGCCATCAACGACGTGCTGCCCTTGGCCGAACGCCGGCGCATCGAACTGGGGTGCGACTGGCCGCCTGCAGACGTGGCACCGTTCCCCTTGCGCGGCGACGCCGGCCTGCTGGCCGTGCTGCTGCGCAACTTGCTGGACAACGCGGTGCGCTACGCGCCTGAAGGCAGCCCGGTGCAGTTGCACTTTGGCGCAGGCGCGCTGACGGTCGAAAACGACGGCCCACCCTTGCCGCCACAGGTGCTGTCACGCCTGGGCGAGCGCTTCCGTCGCCAGGACGGGCAGATGGAAAGCGGCAGCGGCCTGGGGGTGTCGATTGCCCAGCGCATTGCCAGTTTGCATGGCTTGCAACTGCAGCACCGCAACCGGCCCGGCGGACAGGGCGTGCTGGCCGAGCTCAGCGCGCCCTGATCTTGGCCAGCAGCTGGCGCGCCTCTTCGCGCCGGCCGGTGTCGGCAATCTGAGGTCCAGGCCGCGTCGGGGCTTGCGACGCTTGTTCGAGGTAGGTCAGGGCTTCTTCTGGCTGGCCGGTCTCGAACAGGAATTCGCCGTAGAAGTCATTGCTGTCAGCGCCCCTGGGGTTCACAGCCAGGGCCGTAAGCAGCAGGTCCCGGGCCTTGGCCTTGTCGCCGAAGCTCAGCGGCCATCCGGGCACCTTGTCGTACAGCATGCCCAGGCAGTTGGAGGCTGAACCGTCCAGGGCGTCGGCGTCGATCTGCAAAGCCTGTTCGACCAGTGACTTGGCCTGCTTGACCAAACCCACAGCGCTGAGAGGCTGAGAGTCTTTCGATCATGCCCACTCATCACGCCAACAGACGCCCGCTCGTCGTTGCAAATGCGTGCCATAGCCGGAGCTTTGGCTGTGCTTTGCGCCTGGACCGGACGCCTTTTGACGCGCTGCTCGGTCACGCTCGAAAAACTTTCAGCCTCTGAAGCCGCCCTTTTCGCCAGCCAGCGAACTGACGACGATGCCTTCCCAGATCAGCGGTTCGCTGCGGCCCGGGAAAGCCTCGGTCGTCTGGTGGGCCTTGCCAGCCAGGGCTTCGAAGCGCTTCTCGCGTTCACCGGCCGGGGTCTGTCAACGCACCACTTCCCAGCTGAGTTGCAGTTCGCTGCTGGCGTCGTCCAAGGGTGCGGCCTGCGTGCCTGGCGGCAGCAACGCGGCACAGGCCAGCAGCGTGGAGCAGAGGGTTCGCTTCATGACACGGCTCGTTGTGAAGCTGCGGTCTGCTTCGGTGCGTCCGGGCATGCTGCGACTATGCAGCCCCCCGCGCCAGTGCCCCGATCTTGGCCTGGTCGCGTGCCAGTTCTTCGCGCACCGTGATGCGCCGGAACCAGACCGCGACGGCGCTGGCGCTGATGACGATGAAGAGTGAGTAGAGCACCGGAATCAGCAAAACCTCTTGCTGCTGCGCGCCCGTGAAGCTGAGCAGCACGATCAGCACGGCCAGCGGGCCGTTCTGGATGCCGGTTTCCAGGGCGATGGTGCGGGATCGCCGGGTGTCTTGCTTTGCAGCACGAGACAGCCCGTATCCCAGCACAAAGCCAGCCAGGCCCAGACCGACCGAACCGATGTAGACCGGGAACCCGGTGGCCAGCAAGAGTTGCCAGTTTCGCGGCACCCACGAGACGATCAGGAACAGGATCACCAGCACGCCCAGCAGGCCGCCGATCATTTCGACCACCGCACCGGCGTTAGCGTTCCATTTGCGCAACGCAATGCCCAGCACCGTGGGCACCAGCAGCACCACCAGCACCTGAATGACGTTTTCGCGCGGAATCTGCCACTGGCCTTCGATGCCGCTGCTGTAGAAGGCCAGCGTCAACGGCACCATCAGGATGGCGATGAGTGTCGAGCTCATCGTCATCAGGATCGACAGGCTCAGCGTGCCTTTGCTGAAGTAGGTGAAGATGTTGCTCGTCGTGCCCCCGGGCATGCAGCCCATCAGGATCAGGCCGACGGCGTAGGCCGGCGGCAGCGCCAGCGCCTTGGCCAGCCCGAAGGCCAGCAAGGGCATGATGCCGTATTGGCACAGCACGCCGATGACGATGCCCACCGGCTTGCGCAGTGCGATGGCAAAGTCCTTGAAGGTCAGGCTGGCGCCCATGCCCAGCATGATGACCATCATCATCACGCCCAGCAGCTTTGTTTCGGTTTCGGAAAGCATGGTCTTCAGGCCTTGCCTTGGAGGGTTGTTCGGGTGGCGGGGGTGGTGACTTGGTCGCGCAACTCGCGACGCAAGATCTTGCCTACCGCTGTCTTGGGCAGCTCGTCGCGGAATTCGATGCGTGTGGGCAGCTTGTAGGCCGTCAGCAAGACCTTGCAGTGCGCGACCAGCGCTTCAGTGGTCAGCGCTTCGTCGCGGCGCACGACGAAGGCGCGCACGGCTTCACCGCTGCGAGCGTCCGGCACGCCGACGACGGCAGCTTCCAGCACGCCTTCGTGGCGCGTCAGCACGTCTTCGATCTCGTTCGGGTAGACGTTGAAGCCGCTGACCAGGATCATGTCCTTCTTGCGGTCGACGATGCGGAATGTGCCTTGCTCATCCATCACCGCCACGTCGCCGGTGTAGAGCCACCCGTCCTTCATGACTTCAGCCGTCGCCTCGGGCCGCTGCCAGTAGCCCTGCATGACCTGCGGCCCGCGCACGATCACTTCACCCTGCTGGCCCGGCGCGACAGGCTTGCCGGCGTCGTCCACCAGCCGCACTTCGGTCATGGGCGCAGGAATGCCGATGCTGTCCTTGACGCGCGGGATGTTCAGTGGTTGAAAACACACCACCGGCGAGCTCTCGGTCAGGCCGTAGCCCTCGACCAGCGGCGCACCCGTGACTTGCTCGAAGCGCTCGACCACGGCGTGATGCATCGCTGCGCCGCCACCGCCTGCTGCCCGCAGGTGCTTGGGCGGGTAAGCCGTGAACCATTCTTCAGAAAGCAGCGCGTTGTACAGCGTGTTGACGCCTGTCATCCAGGTGATGGGGTAGTTCTCGAAGGCACGCTGAAGGTTCTGTATCGGCCTGGGGCTGGGCACCAGAATGTTGCGCGCGCCTGCTTCGAACATGCACAGGAAGTTCACGGTGAAGGCGAAGATGTGATAAAGCGGCAACGCCGTCAGCACCACCTCTTGGCCGTCGGTGATATGGCTGGCACACATGGCGCGCATCTGCGACATGTTCCACAACAGGTTGCCATGGGTCAGCATCGCGCCCTTGGCCACGCCAGTGGTGCCGCCGGTGTATTGGAGCAGGGCCAGGCTGTCGTGCGTCAAACCCGCAGACCAAGCCTGCGTGTCGCCGCCTGCGTCTCGGCCTTTCTGCAGCGCCTGCGGCAGGGCGGTGGCTTGCACGTTCGACGTAGGGACGAGGCCGTTCCAGTACTTCATCACCGCGTGCACGATCGGGCCCACCACGGCCGGGAAGAATTCCGGCACCTTGGTGATGACGACATGCTTGACGTCGGTCTGCGGCAAGGCTTGCTGCAGCTTGTCAGCGAACATGTCGACCACCACCACGACTTTGGCGCCGCTGTCCTTGAACTGGTGCGCCATCTCGCTGCTGGTGTACAGCGGGTTGGTGTTGACGGCCACACAGCCGGCCTTCAGCACGCCCAGCAGCACCACAGGGTAGCTCAGGCAGTTGGGCATTTGAATTGCCACCCGGTCGCCGGCACTGAGCTTGAGCACGCTGCGCAGATAGCGCGCGAAGTCGTCACTCTTCTCGTCCACCATCTGGTAGCTGAGCGAGCCGTACATGCCGTTGGGCATGACGGTGGTGAAGGCGGTCTGGGTGGCGAAGCGCCGCGCCGCTGCGCGTGCCATCACTGCCAGGTTGGCGTGTGCGGGCACGGGCAACTGGGGTGCGATGTGCTTGCCGTACTGGCCCATCCAGGGGCGCAGGTCGAAGTGATTGGTAGCGTCCACAGGTCTCCTCATGTTCTTTTGCTTGGCCGCGTGTTGGTGCGGTCGGTTCGTCGAAACCGGTGATGCGCGCCAGGCCTGCGACGATGACGGTGATTATCCGCAGGTTGCGCCGGGCTGAAGCTTAGCGGTTCATGAAAACGCCTTTTATTAGAGCGCCGTTCAGCAAAGCCCCCTTCAGTGCAGCGCCCTTGAGTGAAGCGCCCTTGTGCAGCAGGTGCGCCAGCGCCGACGACAAGGCCGTCACGCCCGTCACGTCCGTCACGCCGCGCTGTAGCCATGCAGCCTGTCGCTGCCGCGTGCGGCGTGCAGGCTGGCGTTGAATGAGACGACGACGCGGTCAAGCTGGCCTTCGTAGGGCAGTGCCTGGTGCGCCAGCCACGACGGGAACAGCAGCAATTGGCCGGGAACGGGTGGCAGGTCGACGCTGGGCGGCTGCAGGTACGCGTTGCCCAGGTCGACATGGGCGCCGGCCAGGTGCGCGAAGGGCGGGCCGTACAGCCGCGTGACGCCGTTGGCCGCGCCATAGACCGGGTGCGCCAGACGCAATTCAGCGGCGTCGACCTGCACGCAGTAGACCCCCGACCACGAGCAGTTGCCATGCGTGTGCACGTCGTGGAAGGCGCCACGGTTGCCCACCTGGAACCACAGGCCTTCGATGGCGATTTGCAGGTCCAGCCCCGCGGCCGGCCAGGCGCCGGCGTTGGCCTGCTTGGCCGTGTCGCGCAGGCTGTCGACCAGAAAGCGTACGAAGGCTTGCCACTCGGGCAGCTGGACGCGGCGCAGCAGGTCATCGTCACTGGCGAAGAACGCACCGGGCTGGGCGCCGCGGGCATGTTCCTGCGTGGCACGCAACGCGCCGAACACCCGCACCAGCAGCGGGTTCAGCGCTTCGGCGTCGGCATACCGGTGCACGCCCAGCGGCGTGGGCCAGAGCGTCTGGAAGCCGGGTTGCAGGCTCATGAGGAAACGCCGGGCCGCCCCCAGTTTCCCCATCCCCCTCGGGGAGCCTGACGCGAAGCCGCAGGTCTGGGGGCGATCATGAGTGCTCGGCAGCTGCCACCGGCCAGCGCAGCGTGTGGCCGGTGTCGCGGGCAAACCGTTCCAGGTCTTCGGGCGTGTCGATGTCGACCCGGTAACGCCGGTTGTCGGTGTCCAACGGCGCCAGCGCCTCGGGGTGCGCCGCCTGCCATTGCCGGCAGCCGACGTTGGCGTCACCAGCCAGGATCTGGGCCATCACATCAGCGCTGAAGACGACCGGGTTGCCACGCTCCCCTCCCACGCGCGGGAAGACCACCGACGCGCCCTCGGGCCGCGCCTTGAATGCACCGATCAGCGCGGTGATGTCTTGCGCGTTGATCAATGGCTGGTCGGCCAGGGCCACCATCACCGCGTCGAGCTTGCCCGTCAGGGCGGCCAGGCCCAGGCGCTGCGACGAGACCTGGCCGTCATCGGGGCTCAGGTTGCGCACGACGGTGACCGGGAAGTCCTGCACCACCGGTTCGATCAAGTCGGCATGGTGGCCGAGTACGACCACCACTTCGTCGACCCCGGCGCCCGACAGCGCAATCAGCTGGCGGCGGATCAGCGGCACGCCGCCCAGTTCGAGCAGGCACTTGGGCTTGTGCCCCAGGCGCGAGCCGGCGCCAGCGGCCAGCAGCACGGCGCCCACTGCGACCCGGCTGTACAGGCCGCCGCCGCCTTTGAGGATGCATCCCATGGCCAGGCTCCTGGTCAGCCGCCGCAGCAGCTCTTGGGTTTGGAGGGTGGCAGCCCGGCCGCGGGACCGGCCGCGGGTGCGACGGCAGCCAGCGCGGGGGCCGGCTCGACAGCCATCACGACGGCGGGGTCGACCGGCACCCCGCTGGCCGCGGGCGCTGCAGACACTTCATCCACCGCGCCCGGCTGGCTGCGCCCGCGCCGCGCGGCCACCACCGCGGCCAACACCGACAGCGCGATCTCTTCGGGTGTCTGCGCGCCGATCGGCTGGCCGGCCGGTGCAACGATGGCCGCCACGGCAGCGGCGTCGTGGCCTGATTCCACCAGTGCCGCCTTCAGCACCTGTGCCTTGCGCGCGCTGGCGACGAAGAAGACCTGGCGCGCCTGCAGGGCCAGCGCAGCGCGCAGGCCCTGCAAGTCGCGCCGACCCTGGGTGGCGATGACGACGAAGCTGCCAGGCGCGATGTCGTGGATGCCCTCGTCGCCAGTGAGAACCCGTTCGGCATCCGGGAAGCGCGAGGCATCGGCGCCGTGCGCCAGCACCGTGACCGGCAGGCCGACGCGTGGCGCCAGACCGGCCAGTGCGGCGGCCAGTGGTGAATCGCCAATCACCGTGAGCCGCGCGCGCGGCAGCATCGGGTCGATGAAGAGTTCGAGCGTGCCGCCCGAATGGCAGGCCATGCCGAATTCAAGCACGTCGTCGAGCTCGCGCATGTGGCCCTCTTCTGCTGGCGCAATGCGGATCATGCGGGCCCTGCCGTCGGCCAGCGCCAGGCGCACGGTGCGCAAGACCGCGGGCTGCGCACAGCCACCGCCAATCCAGCCGTGCTGGATGCCGTCGGCCGTGACCAAGGCCTTGTCGCCGGGCCGCGCCGAAGCCGGCGCCAGCACCCGCAGCACGGTCACCAGTGCGTAAGGCTGGTCTTGTTGCTGCAGCCGCTGGGCGGCGGCAAGAACGTCGGATGAAGTCATGGTGGGTCCTTTGGAAAAGGCGGGGTCAGGCCAGCAGGTCGGCAGCGGCGGCCAGGTCGCGCAGGCTGTTCAGGCGCACGAAGCGGTCGATCATCAGTAATGCATGTTCGATCGCGCCCGAGGCCGGGCGGTTCTCGCCTGGGTGCAACCAGGTGATGCGCGCACCGCGGCGGCGCACTGCGGCCAGTTCTTCGGCCAGGCGCTGCGGCTCGTCGGCGTCGAAGCCATCGGACAACACCCAGACGCGCGCGTTGCGGTTCAGTTGCGCCCGGGCATGCACGCCGTGAAAGTCGGCCAGGCTGGTGGCGATGCGGGTGCCACCGCCAAAACCAGCGGTCACCGCGTTGACTTTTTCCTGCACGTTGGCCGAATCGCGCTGCAACAGCGGCGTGACTTCGGCCAGCCGGGTGTGGAATACAAAGACACGCGCATCAACGGCCAGCACGAAGGCGCGCGCGATGCGCAGAAAGAGTTGCGCGTGGGTTTCCATCGACCGGCTGACGTCGACCAGGATGAAGACGCGCGGCTTCTCACGCCGCGGCTGGCGCCAGGCCGGCGCGACCGGCACACCGCCGGTCTTCAGGCTGGCGCGCAGCGTGCGCCGCACATCCAGGCGCGTGCCGCGCGGGTGGTCGTGCCAGCGCCGGGTCAGGCGCAGGCGCAGGCGGCGTGCGATGCGTTCAGCCAGCTGGTCGAGACGATTCAGGTCTTGCGGTAGCCATTCAGCCAGGCTGCGGTCGTGCAGCGCGTCGGCGCGGCTGGCGCCACCCTGGGCGCGGGGGGTGCCGGATTCAGCCAGCCCGTCACCGGCCGTGTCGATGGCGGTGTCGAGCGCAGTCGAACTCGCACCCGGTTCGGCGCGTGGCGCGGCGTCGCCCAAGCTTTCGTGCAGCGTCTGCACCACCTGCCGCAGGTCGCGCTGCGGGCGTGTCTGACCGCTGACGCGTACGCTGCCCTTGAGCCGCTGCGGATGCCAATAGCGTTCGAACAGATCAGGCCAGCGCCGCCAGTCGCGCACGTCGTGGCAGGCGATGGCACGCCAGGCGGCGTTGAGTCGGGCAGCGCGCTGCACTGGCACGGCCAGCGCTGCCTGCACGAAGGCCTGCTGCTCAGTGATACCCACTTGCAAGCCATGCTCACGCAGAAGGGCAGCAAAGCCGGCGATGGATTCGAGCGGTTCGGCGTGCATGTCAATTAGCTGCATGGGCGATTGGTTCAGTGGCTGCATTCGGCCCATTGCGGTCGTTCATTTTTCCGTCCGTCGAGGCGACCTTGAAGAGAAACTGAATGCCACAGATTTGCCGGTGGATGAGCTTCAACGATTGGCCCGCTGCTGACGTTTGCTCGTCTGTCCGTTCGATGTTTTCCGTTTGCTTGCTTGGTCCCCAAGCAAAGGCGTGCGTGGCTGGGCTGCGGCGCTTATGTTCGGCGGTCGGCGCTGCGCGCCGACTTCCCTGCGATGCTCGGTCCCGCGGCCCCATCGCGGAACTCGCTTCGTTCGCTTCGCTCTCTACGCTCAAACACCCGCGATGAGTCAGTTCACAACTCGCGCTGCGCGCGAGGCCGCGGGCCCTGCG
>JBBQAW010000047.1:0-18045 GCA_038316815.1 Burkholderiales bacterium | reverse complement strand
CCAGACCGTGTACTCCGATCAGCTCACCAGCGCGCCCGGCTCGGTGGCGCAGGTGCGTGAGTGCGCGGCGCAACTGACGCGCACCGCCAAGTCCAGCGGCTGCGCCATCGTGCTGGTGGGCCATGTCACCAAGGAAGGCGCCCTGGCCGGGCCGCGGGTGCTGGAGCACATCGTCGACACGGTGCTGTACTTCGAAGGCGACACGCACAGCAGCTTTCGCCTGGTGCGCGCGATCAAGAACCGCTTTGGCACCGTGAACGAAATCGGCGTTTTCGCGATGACCGAGCGCGGGCTGAAGGGTGTCAGCAACCCCAGCGCCATCTTCCTGTCCACGCACGGCGAACCCGTGCCTGGCAGCTGCGTCATGGTGACGCTGGAAGGCACGCGCCCGCTGCTGGTGGAACTGCAGGCCCTGGTCGACAGCGGCGGGCCCAACCCGCGGCGGCTGAGCGTGGGCCTGGACCGCGACCGCCTGGCCATGCTGCTGGCCGTGCTGCACCGCCATGCTGGCGTGGCCTGCATGGACCAGGACGTGTTCGTCAACGCCGTTGGCGGCGTGCGCATCGGTGAACCCGCGGCCGACCTGGCCGTGCTGCTGGCCATCCAGAGCAGCTTGCGCGGCAAGCCGCTGCCGCGCGGCTTCATCGCCTTTGGCGAAGTGGGCCTGGCGGGCGAAGTTCGCCCGGCCCCGCGCGGGCAGGAAAGGTTGAAGGAGGCTGCCAAGCTGGGTTTCAGCGTCGCCCTGGTGCCGAAGGCGAATGCGCCGAAGAAAGCGATCGAAGGCCTGACGGTGCATGCGGTCGAACGCATCGAGCAGGCCATCGACGTCGTGCGCGGCTTGTAAAGTGCCGATCGGGCCCCAGATTCAGGGCTTCGGAGGACTGCAAACCATGTTCAAACGTCTGGCAATTCTGTGGACCGTGGTGCGCGGCGACGCGCAGGCCCTGTGGCGCGCGCTGCGCCACCCGATGGCCCCGGGCTGGCTGAAGTGGGGCACCGCCGGTGTGCTGCTGTACCTGCTGTCGCCGGTGGACCTGATTCCCGACATCGTGCCGTTCCTGGGCGTGGTCGACGACATCGTGCTGGTGCCGCTGGCCATTCGCTTCATGTTGAAGAAGCTGCCTGCCGCGTTGCGCGCCGAGATTGGCGCCAACCTCAATTGACCGTTTTCAGCCGCGTGCGCGTTCGCGCAGCAGCTGGCGCAGGCCGTAGGCCAGGCGCTGTGCTTCGTTGCGCAGCCGGTAGCCGAAGGCCGGCAGGCGGCGGGTCCAGTGGAACTTGCGAGCGACGTTGGTGGCCGACGTCGCGCCGATGGTGCTGGCGATCTGGTCGTCGTGCCCGCAAGGCGTGGGCGTGACCAGGCGCACTTTCAGCCCGAAGCGCCAGCCCTGGTCGTAGACATGGTCGTAAGGCAGGGCCATGGGCAGCAGGCCGCCGGGCTGGCGCAGGTAGGCCTGGGCTGCACGGCGGTTGATGAGGTAGGCGCTGGCGCCCGTGCAGCGGCTGAGCATCACATTCAGCTGGTGGCCGCTGCTGACTTCGGCCACCGCCATGGGCGTGCCCGAATGCACGGCCGACAACTTCACCATGTCCCAGCGCCCGGGCTGGCGCAGCAGGCCTTGCAGCACTGCCGGCAGGCTGGGGTGCAGCAGCACGTCGTCTTCCAGTACCAGGGCGGCTTGCGCCGGGCTGGCCAGGAAGGCCTGCATCACCGCCACATGCGACAAGTAACATCCCAGCTCGCCCAGCACCGGGCTCATGCCGTGGCGTTGGCGGTAGGCGGCTTCATCGAGTTGCGCAAGTTGCGCCGGCTGCAGGTGGCGGGCATCGAACGCTGCCAGGCGCGTGTGCGGCAGCCCCAGCGCCGCCAGTTGGTTGCTGATGCGGGCCAGCCGGTCGGGCGCCCGGTCCAGATTGATCACCCATGTCGACAAAGCTTCCAACGCGTGCATTTGCCGGATTGTCATTGAGCGCCGCCATCGGCTGGGCGCTGGTGCTGGCCGCGATGGTGGTGGGCTTTGTCGGCTACGGCTGGCCCGGGCTGGTGCTGGCCATCACCGTCATCGTCTTCTGGATGCTGCTGCAGTTCAGTCGCGCCTTGCGCGCCATGCGCCAGGCCAGCGGGCGGCCTGTGGGGCAGGTCGACAACGCCGTGATGCTGCATGCGCGGCTGCGCCCCGGCTTGCGGCTGGTGGAGGTGCTCAAGCTCACGCGCAGCCTGGGCACGGCGCTGCACACCGGGCTGCATGAAGTGGACGAACGCTTTGCCTGGGTCGACGCTGCGGGCGACCGCGTGGAAGTGGAACTGCACCAGGGCCGCGTCACGGCCTGGCAGCTGCTGCGGGCCGACCGAGCAGCGGACGACAGGCTGGACGGCCAAACGGACGGCCAAACGGACGGCACCGTCGCCCCTGACGCCTAAAATCAGCAACACCCAACACAGGAGTTTTCCCATGTCGATGTCCGACCGCGATGGCAAGATCTGGATGGACGGCCAACTGGTCGAATGGCGCGAAGCGAAGATTCACGTCCTGACCCACACGCTGCACTACGGCTGCGGCGCCTTCGAGGGCGTGCGCGCGTACAAGACAGACGCCGGCCCGACCGCCATCTTCCGCCTGCAGGAACACACTGAACGCCTGTTCAACAGCGCCAAGATCCTGCGCATGAAGATTCCGTTCACCCCCACCGAAGTGGCCGAGGCGCAGCGCCTGGTGGTGCGCGAAAACAAGCTGGAAAGCTGCTACCTGCGCCCGCTGATCTGGATCGGCGACAAGAAGCTGGGCGTCAGCCCCAAGGGCAACGACATCCACATCATGGTGGCCGCCTGGCCCTGGGGCGCCTACCTGGGCGAAGAAGGCCTGAAGCGCGGCATTCGCGTCAAGACCAGCAGCTACACACGCCACCACGTCAACATCACCATGACGCAGGCCAAGGCGGTGAGCAACTACACCAACAGCATCCTGGCCAACATGGAAGCGACGGACGAAGGCTACGACGAAGCGCTGTTGCTCGACCCTTCGGGCTTCGTCAGTGAAGGCGCGGGGGAAAACATCTTCATCATCAAAAAGGGCGTGGTCTACACGCCGGACCTGTCGGCCGGGGCGCTGAGCGGCATCACGCGCGACACCATCTTCAACATCTGCCAGGACCATGGCCTCAAGCTGGTCGAGAAGCGCATCACCCGCGACGAGGTCTACATCTGCGACGAGGCCTTCTTCACCGGCACCGCCGCTGAAGTCACACCCATCCGCGAACTCGACCGCATCGAACTCGGCACGGGTGAATTTGCCGGCACACGTGGCCCGATCACAGCAAAGATTCAGGCGGCGTTCTTCGACATCGTGAACGGCCGCAACCCGAAGTACGCCGAATGGCTGACGGCTGTTTGACGGTCGCTCTGACCTTCGCTCTGACCGTCGCTTTGACCATCGCTTTGACCATCGCTTTGATCGTCGCTTTGATCGCCCACCCCCCGCCATGACCACAGACAGCGCAAGCACCCCCAAGGCCGTGGTGGAATTGGCCGCCAGCGACCTGATCGGCCCGGGCGTCGTGTTCTGCCCGAACCCGCGCATGCCGCTGTGGAGCGCCCATCCCAAGGTCTTCATCGACGTGGCCACGCAGGGCGAAGGGCGCTGCCCGTACTGCGGCACCGTCTACCGGCTGAAGGCGGGCGAGAAAGCCCACGGCGCCCATTGACAGCTTCCATGGCGTGACCGCCAACAGCGGCGGCGCATCCGAGACAGGGCACCCCTTGCTGACCGAGATTGCACGCGACGCACTGCTGCACTACCTGGACCGCGGCGACGCCCGGCAGGCGCTGGCACTGGCCTTGGGCGCCTTGTCGCTGCACCAGGGCGCCACTTGCGGCTTGCAGGCGCTGGCGCCAGACGGCCAGACGCGCTGGCAGGAAGGTCTGGCGACTGGCCACCCGTTGCCGGTAGCCGAACTGGGGTGCGAACGCGGGCGGCTCTGGCTGCCGCTGCCCATGGCGGCCGATGAACTGGCGCCGCTGTTGCCGACCCTGGCTTCCTTGCTGAACCACGACGCCCAGGCGGGCGGTGCAGCCGTGCAGCGTGTCGACACACCGACGTCGCTGTTGCGCGCCGCACTGGCCGGTACCGACACCTTCGCCTGGGAATGGAACCTTGACAGCGACTGGCTCGGCGACATCGACGAAGGCCTGCGTCTGCTGGGCTGGCAGCGCCACGAGGTCGGGCACACCCAGGAAGACTGGAACCGCCTGATCCACCCCGACGATCTGGCCGCCAACGACATCGCCTACCAGCGCCATGCCGCCGGCGAAACCGAACTCTACGAACACGCCTACCGCGCGCGCCACAAGAACGGCCAGTGGCGCTGGATGCTGGAGCGCGGCCGCATCGTCGAACGCCACCCCGACGGCCGGGCGCGCCGCATGGTCGGCACGCAGGTCGACATCACCGAACGCCGCGCGGCCGAACGCCAGGCCTCAGAAGCCGTGCAGCGCCTGGAGCAGATTGCGCGCCAGGTGCCGGGCATGCTTTACATGTACGAACAGCAGCGCGGCCAGATCGGCCAGCTGCGCTACGCCACCGAACGCGGCGCGCAGTTGTTCGGGCTGAAGACGGACGACGCATTGCGCGACATGGGCGCTGTCTGGGCCCTCATTCCCGATGAAGACCGCCAACGCATGCAGCAGGCCCTAAGTGAGAGTGCCCGTACGCTGTGCGAATGGCGCTGCGATTTCCGCGTGCGCCGCCCCGACGGCGACTTGCGTTTCATGGCCGCCAACGCCACGCCCGAACGCCTGGCGGACGACCTGACGCGCTGGTATGGCTACGTCGAGGACGTGACCGAGCGCGTGCAGCTGGAACAGGCGCGGCGCGACGCCGCCCTGGCCAGCGCCGCCAACCGCGCCAAGACCGAATTTCTTTCGCGCATAAGCCATGAACTGCGCACGCCGTTGAACGCCGTGCTGGGATTCACCCAGTTGATGGAGATCGATCACGCCGACCCCCCCAGCGCCGGCCAGCTGCGCCGACTGTCCCTGGTGCGTGAAGCGGGCGAGCACTTGCTACGCATGATTGGCGACCTGCTCGACCTGACACGCATCGAAAGCGGTGGCCTGAGTTTGAAGCTGGAACCCGTGCCGATGTTCGAAGTGGCCGCGCAGACGCTGGAGATGATGCGTTCTGCCGCCGATGCCGCCCAGGTGCAATTGCGGCTGTTGCCCGGGGGCGAAACGCTGCGGGTGCGCGCTGACCGCACGCGGCTGCGCCAGGTGCTGCTGAACCTGCTGTCCAACGCCATCAAATACAACCGTGCTGGCGGCAGTGTCAGCGTGCAGGTTCAGGTGCCGGTGCAGGCCGATGGCACGCCAGAGCAGGCAGAGGTCCACATCATCGTCAGCGACACCGGGCACGGCATTGCTGAGGCCGATCTGCCTTTTGTCTTCGAGCCCTTCAACCGCGGGCAGCAGGCCCATGGCGCCGTGGAAGGTACGGGCATCGGCCTGAGCGTCACCCGTGCCCTGGTGGAACTGATGCAAGGCCTGGTGTTGGCGGACAGCCGGCTGGGCGAAGGTTCAAGCTTTCGCGTTTGCCTGCCGCGCGATGGCGGCATGCCGACGCTTGCGCAGTTGCCGACGTAGTTGCCAACTCGGTTGCCAACTCGGTTGCCAACTCAGTTGCCGACTCAGTCGCCGACGTAAACCAGGGCCGTGCGCGCCGGTACCAGCAGGTTGCCGCTGGTGGCGTCCCAACGCGCGGCGGCAGCTGGGCGGGGATCTGCTGCCCCGGGCGCCAGGTGCACCGGGTGCAGGCGCAGGCTGCGGCCGGCCAGCGTGGGCAAGTGCACCATTGCTGCCGTCGGCGCCACGTTGATGGCGTAGACCATGTCGGCAAAGGCCGCGCCGCGCAGGCCGCGGCCGTTGAGTTGGCCCACGACCACGCTGCCCAGCTGGCCCGGCCCGGTGTCCAGGAAGCGCAGGCGGCGTTGAACCTGGGCGCTGCTGTCCAGGCGCCAGAGCGTGCTGCTGCTGCGAATCTTCATCAGGTCCAGGAAGGCGTCGCGCGTGAAGCGGATGTCGGCAGGCGTGGGCTTGATCGATGCATCAGTCAGCAGCGGGGCCATCAGCGGCCACATCGCGCCGTTGTCGGATTTGGGCGGCAGGCCGGTGGCGTAAAAGTTGTCCTGTAGCGTCCAGTCCATGCGGTTGAACCAGTCGCCGCTGTCGTAGCTGTTGCGGTCCAGACTTTTGCTGCGCAGGGTCTCGCTGCCGGCGTGGAAGTAGGCAATGCCTTGGCTGAAGGCCGTGGTGGCGAGCGCCAGCACCTGCACGCGGGCGCGGTCTTCGGTGCTGGTGCCAAGTGGCAGCTTGAAGACGTTGTTGTCGAAAAGCGTTTGGTTGTCGTGGTTTTCGACGTAGTTGACGACTTCGCCAGGCTGGCTGGCATAGCCCGCAGGCTGGCCGGCGTAGTCGACCTGGGCCAGCGGCACGCGGCGGCCGTCGTGGGTGATGAGCAGGTAGTCGCGCAGCGTGCCGGCCAGGCCGGTGCGTACCAGGTCGGCGGCGCGCAGCAGGGCCAGGCGGCTGGTTGTGCTGTCTTGTTCTACCGGTACGGCGCCGTTCGGCGCTACATGCAGGCCGTTGACCCAGCCTTGGCGTTCGAACAGCGCCATGCCGCTGTCGCTGGCGCCGCCGCCGCGCACGGCGTCGCGCGCGCGGTCGCTGAAGGTGGCGATGCCGCTGCCGGGAAGGCTCAACTGGCTGGCCTGAACGAAGCGCTTGCCGTCGGCCACTTCGCCGAAATTCCAGCCTTCGCCGATCAGCTGCACCGGCCGGCCGGCGGCGCGGTCGACGGCGCGTTGCAGCCGTTTCATCGCTGCGCGCGGCTGGTGGCCCATCAGGTCGAAGCGGAAACTGTCGATGCGGTGGTCGCGCGCCCAGACCACAGCGCTGTCGATCATCAGCTTGGCCATCATGCGGTGTTCGGTGGCCGTGTTGTCGCAGCAGGTGCTGCGTTCGACCTCGCCTTTGATGTTCAAGCGCTGGTAGTAGCCGGGCACGATGCGGTCCAGCACCGACTGCGGGCTTTGGCCGGAGGCCGTGGTGTGGTTGTAGACCACGTCCATGCCCACGCGCAGGCCGGCGCGGTGCAGGGCCTGCACCATCGCGCGCAATTCGCGGATGCGCACCGCGCCGTCGTGCGCATCGGTGGCGAAGCTGCCTTCGGGGGCGGTGAAGTGCCAGGGGTCGTAGCCCCAGTTAAAGCAGTCGCGCGCGGCGTTTTCGGTCAGCCAGGCCTGGGGCGCTTCCGACGCGCCGCCGTCGGCCAGCAGCGCTGCGTTCAAGGTATCGGTGTCGGGGCTGGCGCAGTTCACTTCAGGCACGGTGGCCAGGTCGAAGATGGGCAGCAGGTGGATGTCGGTGATGCCGGCGGCGGTCAGCGCCCGCAGATAGCGAGTGCCCGCGCTTTCGACTTCGGTGAAAGCCAGGTACTTGCCGCGCCAGGCCGGGCGCACGCTGCTGTCGATGGCGGAAAAGTCGCGCACATGCAGTTCGTAGATGGCCATGTCGGTGGCCGCGCGCAGGCGCGCGGGCCTGGGCGTTTCGCGCCAGCCTGGCGGCTGCGTGGCGGGGGCGTCGAGCCGGCCGATCCAGGTGCGCTGGGAATCGGCGTTCAAGCTCAGGGCATAGGGATCGGTCACGCGCTGTCGCACCAGGCCTGTGCCGCGCACGTGGACGTCGACCAGGTAGGTGTAGGTCTGCCCGCTCAAGTCGGCGCCGGCCTGCGCCTGCCAGACGCCGGTGGCCGCGTCGCGTTGCAGCGGCAAAAGTTGGTTGGCGCCGGTGGCGGGCTGGCCGTCGGCATGCAGACACAGCGCGACGTTTTGCGCCGTGGGCGCCCACAGCTTGAACTGCGTGCGCAGCGAACGGCGGGCCGGGGCGACGGTGGCGCCCAGGTCGGGCACCTCTTCGGCCCTGGCGTACAGGTCGTCCAGCGCGGCGGCGTGCTGGGCCGTGGTGGCGCGCAGCACACGGCCGTTCTCGTCTTCCTGCACCAGCACCAGCTGTTCGCGGTGCAGTCTGCGCAGCTGGTGCTGAAAGGCGGGCGGCACGCGCCACTGCGGCCCGGGGCCCACCCAGGCGAAGCGCCGCTGCACTGTCACGGGCAATGCCAGCGTGTGAGGTGGCAGTGTGATGGCGCCGTCTGCACCCGTGGCTACTTGCCCCGGGCGCGCCAGCACCTGGCCGGTGGCTGAATAAAGCAGCCGCGTGCGCGCCGTCGCTTCGGCACCGGGCCAGCGCAACCGCGTGGCGTCGAGCCAGAAGGCGCTGGCGTCCAGCGCCGGGGCGTCAGCGGGCTGGGCGGCCAGGGTCTGCGCCGGGCCGACCTGGCAATCTGCCAGAACAGGGGCCGGCACAGCGGCGGGCAAGGCGCTGGCGGTACAGGCCAGCAGGGCCAGGCAGAACGGCAGCAAACAACGCATGGGCAGCAGAGGGGGCAGCAGGGTAAAGCGGAGAGTGAAGTGCCATCGTAACGGAGCAAAACTACAACAACGCCCTAAATGAATGTAGCCTTACTACATCGCCGGCTGTTCCTGGCCGGTATCAGACCGTTGGAGACCCGTATTTCCGTTCGCCTATCCGTGGGCCTGCTGGCCCTGCTGATCACTCTAATGCCCCTGTGGTCGGCGGCCGCCCAAGCCATCGACACGCGGCCTGTGCCCGCCGCGTCGTTGAAGAGCGCGCTGCCCGCAGGCTGGCATCACGGCGTGTTCATGGAAATCTTCGTGCGCGCCTGGCGCGACAGCAACGGCGACGGCATTGGCGACCTGCGTGGCCTGACGCAAAGCCTGCCTTACCTGCACAAGCTGGGCGTCCGCGGCCTGTGGCTGATGCCGATCACCGCCAATGCCGACGGCGACCACGGTTACGCCACCACCGACTTCCGCAACATCGCGCCCGAATACGGCACGCTGGCCGACTTCGACGCCTTCATCCAGGCGGCACACAAGCACGGCATGGGCGTGATCATGGACTACGTCATCAACCACAGCGCAGCGCAGCACGCGATGTTCGTCGACGCGCGCAGCAACCCGGCCAGCGCCTTCCGCGACTGGTACGTCTGGGCCGAAGAAGCCCCGCAAGGCTGGGACATCTGGGGCAAGAACCCCTGGTACCTGACGGCCAGCGAGCCCTGGAACTTTCCCGGCGAACCGAAAGACCTGCCGCCGGCGCCGCCCGGTTCACGCGGCTTCTATTTCGGCACCTTCGGGCCGCATATGCCCGACTTCAACTTCCGCCACCCACCGGTGCTGCAGTACCACCTGGACAGCCTGCGCTTCTGGTTGAACCGCGGGCTGGACGGGTTTCGGCTGGACGCTGTGCCGCACCTGCTGGAAGGCGATGCCCTGAACTGGAACGACCAGCCCGAAAGCCGCAGGCTCACCAAGCAGTTGCAAGACCTGATCAAGACTTACCGGCACCGTTACGTGGTCTGCGAAGCCACCGCCGAACCCCAGGCCTACGGCGACCCGGCTGTTTGCGGCGGCGCTTTCGCCTTCGGCCACGTGCACCACTACGTCAAGGCCGCACTGGGCGACCCGGCTTCAGTGCAGCAGGTAGCGGCTTACTACCGGCACGCGCGGCCGACGATGGCCACCTTCGTCAGCAACCACGACATCTTCGCTGGCCGCCGCCTGTGGGACCAGGTGGGCGGCGACAACGCTGCCTACCGTCTGGCCGCAGCGGGCTACTTGCTGCAGCCGGGCCCGCCCTTCGTCTACTACGGCGAAGAAGTGGGGCAGGCCGGCGTGCCTGGGCTGCCTGGCGACTTGCCGCTGCGCGGCCCCATGAGCTGGACCGCAGACAGCCGCGGCTTCAGCAGCGGTGTGCCGTTCAGACCCATGGCGCCCAATGCCGCCAGCCACAACGCGCAGGCGCAGCAGGCCGACCCCCAGTCGATCTGGCACTTCTACCGTGCCTTGATCCAGCTGCGCAACACCCGGCCCAGCCTGGCCCGCGGCAGCTTCGAGCACAGTTTTGCCAGCGGGCTGGTGGCCGGCTGGCAGCGACGGCAAGGTGCCGAGCGCACGCTGGTGGTGATGAACTACGGCGCTGACGCTGCAACCTTCGCGCTGCCCGGCTTGCCACCCGGCGCGCTGCTGCTGCCGCTGCTGGCCCTGAACGGCGCGCAGATGCTGGCAGGGCCAGCGCTGAAAGACCATGCGCAGCGCGTTGGAATGCAAGGCGAGTTGAGCGCCCCGATGCCGCCGCAATCTTTGCGTGTCTGGCGCGTGGTGCTGCCGCGGCGTGCGGGAAGTTAAGCGCGGGCGCTGACGCGCGCCAGCTGGGCCAAGGACGAGGCCAAGGTCGGGGCCAAGTTCGGCGCCAAGTTCGGCGCCAAGTCTGGCGTCAGGTTCGGGGCCCAATACGACGCCAAGTTCGACCCCAGGTCCGGCGCCAGACCGCCACCCAGCATCGGCCAATCAAAACGCCAGCCCCAGTTGCCTGCAGCCGTACCCGGTCGGTTCATGCGGTGTTCGCTGCCCAGGCCCAGCAAGTCTTGCAGCGGCGCCAGCGCCAGCGCCGCAACCGAAGTGAAGGTGGCGCGCAGCACGGCTTGCGCTGCCTGCGCGGGGTTGGCGGCGGTGTCGATGCCCAGATAGGCGGCAGCGAATGCGCGCTGCGCCGCGGGTGCGCCGGCCCACCAGCCGGCCACCGTGTCGCTGTCGTGCGTGCTGCTGTAGACCAGACCGTTCGGCACATGGTGGTGCGGCAGAAAGGCGTGGTTGTCGCCCTGCATCAGGCCTTCGTAGACGATGCGCATGCCGGGGAAGGCATAGCGTTCGCGCAGCGCCACCACGTCGGGCGTGATCTGGCCCAGGTCTTCGGCCACGATGGGCATGCGGCCGCCGCTGGTGGGGATGGCGGGTTGGATGGCATCGAACAGCGCCGCGCCCGGCCCGCTGACCCAGCGCCCGCCGGCAGCCGTGGGGCAATCGGCCGGAATCTCCCAGTGGCCGGCAAAGCCGCGAAAGTGGTCGATGCGGAAAACGTCGGCCTGCGTCAGCGCCCGTTGCACGCGCGCCAGCCACCAGGCGTAGCCGTCTTCAGCCATGCGGTCCCAGCGGTACAGCGGGTTGCCCCAGCGCTGGCCTTCAAGGCTGTAGCCGTCGGGCGGCACGCCGGCCACGGCCGTTGGCTGGTGGTCGGGGCCGATCAGAAACAGGTGGGGCTGCGCCCAGACGTCTGCGCTGTCGTGGGCCACGAAGATGGGCAGGTCGCCCATGATGGCCACGCCCTGCGCGCGCGCGGCCTGGCGCAGCGCGGCCAGTTGCTGGTCGAAGCACCACTGGATGAATTCATGCGCTGCCATCCTTGCGGCATGCTGGTGGCGAGCAACCTGCAGCGCGGCGAGGTCGCGCCCGGCCAGGGCCTCGCCCCAGGCCCACCAGGGTCGACTGTGGTGGGCGTCCTTCAGCGCGGCGTACAAGGCCCAGTCGGGCAACCAGGCGCTCTGGGTGTCGCGCCAGGCCGCGAAGGCCAGGCGTTCGGCCGCTGTGGCGCGGTCGGCGAAGCCGGCGGCGGCGGCGTGCAGGCGCTGCTGGCGCCAGGGGCCCACGCGGGCGAAGTCGATGCGGCTGCGGTCGAAGTGCGGCGGGGCTGCCAGCGTGGCGGCGTCCAGCCAGCCTGCCGCCACCAGGGGCTCCAGCCCCACCAGGCCCGGGTGGCCGGCAAAGGCCGAAGGGCTTTGGTACGGTGAATCACCCGGCCCCGCCGGGCCCATCGGCAGCACTTGCCAAAGCCGTTGGCCTGCGGCTGCCAGCCAGGCCACGAAGCGATGCGCCGCCTCGCCCAGGTCGCCGCTGCCATCTGGGCCGGGCAGGGCGGTGAGGTGAAGCACCACACCGGCTCGACGTTCACTGAGGTTCATCTGTGGCCCGAAGTTTGTAGTAATGCTACAGCCCCAGGTGGCAGGCTTCGTGCTAAGTGCCTGATTTACAAGGGTAAACGCCAGATCGCGGGCCCTGGCGCTGGATGATTGTGGGCGTGCCGCGCCTGTATATTCTCTACAAAGCCGGCCCGAAACCAGGGCCCGGCACGGAGACATGCACGTGGCCGAGGTGAAGTTGGCCGGGGTCGGCAAGGCCTACGGCGAAGTGAAGATCTTGCGCGGCATCGACCTGCACATCCGCGACGGCGAATTCATGGTCTTCGTCGGCCCCAGCGGCTGCGGCAAGAGCACCCTGCTGCGCACCATCGCGGGGCTGGAAGACATCACCGAAGGCACGCTGTCCATCGGCGGGCGCGTCGTCAACGACCTGCCGCCGGCCGAACGCGGCATTGCGATGGTGTTCCAGAGCTACGCGCTGTACCCGCACATGAACTTGTTCGACAACATGGCCTTCGGCCTGAAGTTGGCCAAGGTGCCGACGGCGGAAATCGAGAAGGCGGTGAACACCGCGGCCAAGGTTTTGCACATCGACCACCTGCTGCAGCGCAAGCCCAAAGACTTGTCTGGCGGCCAGCGCCAGCGCGTGGCCATTGGCCGCGCCATCGTGCGCCAGCCCGAGGTGTTTCTGTTCGACGAACCGCTGTCGAACCTGGACACCGCGCTGCGCGTGAAGATGCGCTACGAATTCGCCAAGCTGCACGAAGAGTTCAAGACCACGATGGTCTATGTCACGCACGACCAGGTCGAAGCCATGACCCTGGCCGACCGCATCGTCGTGCTGAATGCCGGGCACATCGAGCAGGTGGGTGCGCCGATGGCGCTGTACGAACACCCCTGCAACCTGTTCGTGGCCGGCTTCATCGGCAGCCCGGCGATGAATTTTCTGGACGCTGAACTGCTGCAGGCCAGCAGCACCGAAGCGCTGGTGAAGGTGGCTGGCAGCGGTGAACAGATTTGCTGCGCGGTCGACGCCAGCGCCGCCCGCCCGGGCGCCAAGGTGAAGCTGGGCATACGCCCCGAACACCTGCAGGCCGGCCAGGCGGGCGACAGCAGCGGCAACGCGCTCGGCACGCGCGTGACCTTCGTCGAGTCGCTGGGCAGCATGACCTATGCCTACTGCAGCCACCCGGCCCTGGACGAGGTGCTGACCTGCGCCGTGCCCGGCGACCATCGCATCGCAGCGGGCAGCACGCTGCCGCTGAATGTGCCCGTGGGCCAGACCCATCTGTTCGACGAACAGGGCCGCGCGTTCGCGCGCCTGGGCGCAAGCCATGTCGGCTAATCGGCGCTGCTGGCTTTGCTGCAGTGCACCGGCGCTGGCGCTGGTCTTGACGCTGACGCTGGCGCTCGCGATCGCGTTCGCACTCGCAATAGGCTGGCCCGCCGTGGCCGCAGCGCAAGGCGCCAAGCCGCTGCGCCTCGTGGTCTGGATCAACGGCGACAAGGGCTACAACGGCCTGCAGAAGGTGGGCGACCGCTTCACGGCCGAGTCGGGCGTCGACGTCGTCGTGCAGCACCCCGAAGGCGCGCCCGACAAGTTCCAGGCCGCTGCCGCTGCCGGCAAGGGCCCGGACATCATGTGCTGGCCGCACGACCGCGTGGGCGAGTGGGCCAAGTCCGGCCTGGTGGTGCCGGTGAAGCCCAGCAAGCGTGTGCGCGACGAGATCGAAGCATCGGCCTGGCGCGCCTTCAGCTACCGCGGCCAGATCTGGGGCTACCCGCTGGCCATCGAAGCCGTCGGCCTGATCTACAACAAGGCCCTGGTGCAGACGCCGCCGACCAGTTTCGATGCGGTCTTCGCGCTCGACGACACGCTGCAGCGCCAGGGCAAGCGCGCCATTCTCTGGCCCTACAACCAGTCCTTCTTCAGCTGGCCGCTGCTGGCCGGGGCCGGGGCCCAGGTCTTTGGCCGCAATGCGCAGGGTGAGCTTGACCCCACTGTCACTGGCGTCAACAACGCCGGTGCGTTGCGCGGCGCCCTTGTGCTGGACCGCCTGATCAAGGAAGGCCGCATGCCGCGTGGCGTTCGCTATTCGGAAATGGAAGCCTCTTTCGCGCGCGGCCAGGTGGCGATGATGATCAGTGGCCCCTGGGCCTGGGACAACGCCCGCAAGGTGGGCATCGACTTCGGCGTCGCGCCCATCCCCGGCTTCGACGGCCAGCCCGGCCGGCCCTTCGTCGGCGTGCTGGGCTGCATGGTCACAGCGCCGAGCAAGATCAAGGACATCGCGCGCGAGTTCATCGAAAACCACCTGCTCAAGGTAGAGAGCCTGAAGCTGATCAGCGCCGACGTGCCGCTGGGCACGCCCGCCAACAAGGCCTACTACCAGGAACTGAGCAGCGACCCGCGCATCGTCGCCACGATGGCCAACGCGCGCGCCGGTGAAGCCATTCCCAACATCCCAGAAATGGGCCGTTTCTTCCCGGCCATGGACGCCGCGCTGGAAGCCATCACGAATGGCCGGCAGGCGCCAAAGGAAGCGCTGGACGGCGCGGCTGCGCGCATGTTGACGCGATGAGCCGTCCCCGCAGCGCCTTCGGCACGCCGTCCCAGGCGGGCGCCGCCAGCGGACCGTCGGAGCCGGACCCTCGGCGGCCGCTGGTGCGGCGCCGGCCCGTAGCCTGGCTGTCTTGGCTGGTTGGCGCGTTGGCCGCGCTGGCGCTGCTGTGGTTTGTCTTCGGCCTGTATGTCGCCGGCCAGCCGCTGGTGGCGGTGGGCGCGCTGATCTTCGGCGCGTCAGCCATCGTGGTCTATGCCACGGCCACGTCAGTGGCCTGGAAGTACCTGTTTCCGGGCGTCGCCGGCATGTTGCTGTTCGTGGTCTTCCCGCTGCTGTACACGGTGCAGATCGGCTTCACCAACTACTCCTCGAACAACCTGCTGACGGAGGAGCGCGCGCGCGCCTACCTGCTCGACCAGACCGTGGTTGATGAAGACAGCGCGCTGCCCTACACCGTGCACCGCGAAGGCGCTGCCTATCGCCTGCGCCTGGCCACCAGCGATGGCCAGGCCCTGCTGAGCCCCCCGCTGCGCCTGGACGGCAGCGAGAGCGAAGCGGCCGCACTGGCCCCGCAAGGCAGCGCAGCCTTGGGCGATGCCCTGAAGCTGCGCGACGTGATTGCCATGCGCGCTGGCCTCATGCCACTGCAGCTGCAACTGTCCGGCGGCCCGGTTCTGCGCTATGCCGGCCTGCGCGAATTCGGCCGCATCGACGCGTTGTGGCAAGCCTTGCCCGAAGGCGCCGTCAAGCAACTGGCCAGCGGCACGGTCTTTACACCCAACCCCACCACCGGCTTCTTCGAAAGCCCCACGGGCGAACGCGTGCAGCCAGGCTTCACGGTGGGCATCGGCTTCGCGAACTACGCCCGCATGCTGCTGGACGCCGACTTCCGCGGCCCCTTTGTCAGCATCTTCGTCTGGACGGTGCTGTTCGCGGGCCTGTCGGTGCTGCTGTCCACCGCGCTGGGCATGTCGCTGGCGGTGCTGCTGGAATGGCAGTCGCTGAAGGGCCGCGCGGTCTACCGCACCTTGCTGTTCCTGCCGTATGCGGTGCCAGGCTTCATCAGCATCCTGGTGTGGAAGGGGCTCTTCAACCAGAACTTCGGCGAGATCAACGCCATCCTGGACGCAGTCTTCGGCATTCGCCCGGCCTGGTTTGCCGACCCCTTGCTGGCCAAGTCGATGCTCGTCATCGTCAACACCTGGCTGGGTTACCCGTACATCATGATTCTCTGCACGGGTCTGCTGAAGTCGATTCCTGCCGACCTGTACGAGGCCAGCGCCATTGCGGGCGCGTCGCCCTGGGACAACTTCCGCAAGATCACCGCGCCCTTGATCGCCAAGCCGCTGACGCCGCTGCTCATCAGCGCCTTTGCTTTCAACTTCAACAATTTCGTTTTGATCAGCCTGCTTACCGACGGCCGGCCCGACTTCCTGAATACCAAGCTGCCGGCCGGCACCACCGACATCCTGGTCAGCTACACCTACCGCATCGCTTTCACTGACAGTGGCCAGAACTTCGGCCTGGCCGCGGCCATCAGTACATTGATCTTTTTCATGGTGGCGGCGATGGCGCTGCTGCAGCTGAAGCTGACGCAGCGTGAAGCGGCGAAGACCTAGCCCCGGATCTCAATCAGGATCGCGACCAGGACGAAGACCCAGGATGTGCCGAACATGATGCCCGCACGCTTCCAGCCAGATACCCGCACCATGGCCGTCAGCGGCCTGGCTTTGCTGATGGCCCTGGTCTATGCGGCCTTGATGCGGGGTCATGTGGTGCTGCCGGGTGGCCCGCCACCCACCTGGGTGATGGCCATCGATTTGCTGCTGGTCCTGCCCCTGGGCTGGCTGCTGCTGAAGCCACGCGCCTGGCGCAGCCGCTGGCCGGGGGCACTGGCCATTGCCGGGGCGGGGCTGCTGCTGGGGCGTTGGTTGTCGCCCGCCGACGATGGGCTGTGGTCGTGGCTGGCCAGCCTGCGTTGGCTGGGGGTGGCGCTGCTGGTCGCTGCCGAGCTGTGGCTGCTGAGTGGCATCGTCAGGCATGTCTGGCGAGACCGCGGCCAGGGCAACGCCGAGGCGGTGGCCGGTCAGGCCGTGCAGCAGGCCTTCGGCGACGGGGTGGCGGGCCGCCTGATGCAGGTGGAAGCTCGCTTGTGGGTCTACGCGCTGACGCGCCGGCCCGTGACGGCGCCGTTTGCGGGCAGCCAACACTTCGGGGTGCACAAACAGCATGGCAATGCCAGCAACCAGCAAGGCTTCGTCATCCTGATGGCCGCAGAACTGCCCATCGTGCATGGCTTGCTGCACCTGGCCTTCGGCGCCAGTGTGGCCTTGGTCGTCACCGCCTTTAGCCTGTATGGCTGGCGGCCGGTGAGCGTTGACGCCGACTTCCTCTACCTGCGCTACGGGTTGGTGTTCGATGTGGTGGTGCCGCGCCTGGCCGTGCTGCGGGTTGAGGCTATCGACAGCCGGGCGCCTCTGCAACGCGCACCCCAGCGTCTGCGTTTGCAAGGCATGGGCCGCGCCAACGTCTGCGTGCGGCTGCAACCCGGCACGCACTTGCAACTGCCCTGGGGTCAGCGCCTGGTTGGCGAGATCGCCCTGGGCATCGACGAACCGCAAGCCTTCCTGCACGCCTTGCAGCCACCGGCGGCTGCCGCCCAAACGGACTGACAACATGGCCATCGTCACCGGCAAGAAACAACGTTGGCGCGTCCTGGCCGCCCATGCCGCGCTGTGGGCGCTGCTGGCCGTCACCCTGTTCCCGCTGCTGGCGGTCGTCAGCATCAGCCTGCGGCCGGGCAACTTCGGCACGGGCAGCCTCATCCCCAGCACCATCAGCTTCGAGCACTGGCAACTGGCGCTGGGCATCCCCGTGAAGCAGCCCGACGGCAGCGTGGTGCAGCCGCCCTTCCCGGTGCTGCTGTGGCTGTGGAACAGCATCAAGATCGCCACGATCTCGGCCTTCCTCATCGTCGCCATCAGCACCACCGCGGCCTATGCCTTTGCGCGCATGAAGTTCGCGCGTAAGACGTTCATCCTGAACAGCATGCTGCTGCTGCAGATGTTCCCGGTGGCCGTGGCGCTGGTGGCCATCTACGCCATCTTCGAAGGCCTTGGGCAGAAGATCCCGTGGCTGGGCATCGAGACCCACGCCGGGCTCATCGTCGCGTACTTGGGCGGGGTGGCCATGCACATCTGGACGATCAAAGGCTACTTCGAAAGCATCCCGGTCAAGATCGAAGAAAACGCCAAGGTTGACGGCGCGACCCACTGGCAGGCCTTCCGCCATGTGCTGCTGCCGATGGCTGTGCCTATCCTGATGGTGGTGTTCGTGCTGGCCTTCATCGGCACGATCATCGAATACCCGGTGGCTTCGATCCTGTTGCGCGAAGAGCCGAACTTGACGCTGGCCGTGGGCAGCAAGTTCTATCTGTACGAACAGAAGTACCTGTGGGGCGACTTCGCGGCCGCAGCGGTGTTGAGCGGCCTGCCCATCACCCTGGTTTTCCTGGTGGCGCAGCGCTGGATCGTTTCCGGTCTGACCGCCGGCGGGGTGAAGGGATGAGCGAGGGGCTGCTGGCCCATCGCTGCGCC
>JBBQAW010000046.1:0-18142 GCA_038316815.1 Burkholderiales bacterium | reverse complement strand
GTCTCGGCGGCGCGGCTGCTCATGTTCTTGAAGATCTTTTCGCGCAGGGCTGGCGTCGCGCCCTTCAAAGCAATGACGAGCGACTCGCTCTGCACTTCCTTCATCAAGGCCTGAATGCCCTTGTCGTCGATCTTGTCGACGTCGTCGAAGGTGAACATGTTGTCCATGATCTTCTGCGCCAGTTCGCCATCGGTCTCGCGCACGAAATCCAGCACGCTGGTCTCCACCGCACTGCCCAGCATGTTCAGGATTTCAGCCGCAGTTTTAGCGCCGCCCAGGCTCGCTTTGCGGCTGCGGTCGCCGCCGGCCAGCACCTTGCTCATGACTTCGTTCAGGTCGCGCAGCGCCAGGGGCTGGATACCGTCCAGCGTGGCGATGCGCACCATCACCTCGTTGCGCTGGCGTTCGGTGAACATTTTCAGCACGTCCGACGCCTGGTCGAATTCCAAATGCACCAGGATGGCCGCCACGATCTGCGGGTGCTCGTTGCGCAGCAGTTCGGCCACCGATGTCGGGTCCATCCATTTCAGACTTTCGATACCGGTGACGTCGCTGCCCTGCAGGATGCGGTCAATGAGCAGGTTGGCTTTTTCTTCACCCAGGGCCTTGCGCAGCACGCTCTTGACGTATTCGTTGCTGTCGGCCACCAGCATGTGTTCGCTGGCGGCGACCTTCTCGAAGTCGACCAGCACCTCGTCCACACGCTCGCGCGTCACCGACTTCATGCGGGCGATGGTTTCGCCCAGGCGCTGCACTTCTTTGGGCGCCAGGTGTTTGAAGACTTCGGCAGCCTCTTCCTCGCCCAGGCTCATCAGCAGGATGGCTGCGCTTTCCAGGCCTCTTTCGTCCATGTTGCCGGCCATCGCGCTCAGGCCTCGCCGCTAACCCAGCCACGCACGATGTTCGCCACGGCCGCCGGGTTCTGCTTGGCCAGGTTACGCGCGGCTATCAGCTTGTCGTTGTTGGCCGGGGCGGCCAACTGGGGCAGGGCGCCACCTGGCAACACCGGCAATACCGCGCCGTCGTCTACAACTTCGTTCAGCCCGCTGCCTGGCTCGGGCGGCGGGGGCGGGGCCAGCATCTGCCTGACCGCCGGGCGAATCAGGCTGAACACCAGCACCAGGGCAACAGCGGCCAGGGCCAGCGGCGCGGCAGCGGTCTTCAGCAGGTCCACCAGCCAGGGCTGCTGCCACAGCGGCGTGGTTTCTTCGGGTGGCGGTGTCTCGACGCGGAAGGGGGCGTTGATGACGCGCACCAGGTCGCCACGTTCGGCGTTGAAGCCAATGCCTTGCTGCACCAGGGCGGTCAGTTGTTCGATCTCCTTGTCCGTCAGCGGCACGGTGCTGGTCTTGCCCTTGGCATCGGTGCTGGTGCGGTGGTTCACGACCACGGCTGCGCTCAAGCGTTTGACGTTGCCCACGGCATTGCGCGTCACCGTCACGGTACGGTCGAGTTCGTAGCGTGTGGCCGCTTCGCGCCGCGAGCTGCCGCCAGCGCCTCCGCCGTTGGCGCCTTGCAGGGTCTGGGCCGGGCCGTTGATGGGGGCGCTCGCAGCGGCCTGGGGTTGGTTGCTGGCGGCGCCAGGCACGCCCGCAGGCGTGGCACTGCCGGCGCCGTTGTTTTCTTCGTTGCGCTGTTCTCGGATGGCGACCGGCGCGCTGGCGCCCTGGTTCGGCCGGTAAGCCTCGGCGGTCTGTTCGACGCGTGCGAAGTCGACTTCGGCGGTAACGGTGGCGCGCACATTGTTGGCGCCCACCACAGGTTCCAGCAGGGCCAGCACGCGCTTCAGATGGCTGGCCTCGATGTCGCGGCGGTGCTGCAGCTGCTGCGAATCCAGACCCGCGGCGTTGTCGCCATCGCCCGTGCTGGAAAGCAGGGCACCGCTGCCGTCGATCACGCTCACCGATTTGGCGTTCATCTCGGGCACGCTGGATGAGACCAGGCTGATGATGCCGGCAATCTGCGCCCGTTCCAAGGTGCGGCCGGGGTGCAGGCTCAGGATGACCGAAGCCGTGGGTTTCTGTTGTTCACGAAAGAAGCCGTTCTGGTTCGGCAGCGCCAGGTGAACGCGTGCGCTCTTGACCGATTCCAGCGACTGGATCGAACGCACCAGTTCGCCTTCCTTGGCGCGCTGGAACTTCATGCGCTCGGCCCCCTGCGTCTGGCCAAAGTTGTTCTGGTCCAGCAGTTCGTAGCCCGGTGCGCCGCTGGCGCCGTTGCCGGTGTAGCCAGCACTCGGCAGGCCGGCAGCGGCCAGCTTCATGCGCAATTCGGCCACGCGGCCCGATGGCACCAGGATGGTGGTGCCACCTTCGGCCATGCGGTAGGGCACATTCATCTGCGCCAGACGGTCGATGACCTGGCCGCCGTCTTTTTCGCTCAGCCCCGGAAAGAGCACGCGGTAGTCACTCTCGCGGCTGGCCATGACCATGAGAACCAGCACGGCCACCAGTGCGGCCACGCCCACCATGGCCATCAGTTGCATGCGACCGGGCAGCGCCTGCCAGCGAGAGCCCATACCGTTGCCAGCAGGAACGAGCGGGGTGGGGGCGGTCTGTATGACGGCGTTGTCCATGGATGAGGGCGCGGCAGGGAACGGGGCAACAGTGGGAAGTGGGCGGCATGCAGACGCGGCGCAAACTGGCAGGCCAGGCCTGTGCCGCAACAGCGCCATTCTTGAGTCCGGCTGCCGTGACCGGTGGCACGAGAAGGTCGCCGAAGGCTGCGTTGTTCGCGCCATCGTCGGGTGTCGCCCGGCCTAGAGTGCAAAGCCTGGAACCCCCCATGAACAACATCACCGGTCCGCGTCTAGCCCCCTTCGACTTCAACCAGGCGCTGGCCCGCGCCGGCTTGCGCCTGGACGGGCAGCCGGCCGTGCAGCCCACAGCGCCGGGCGGCTTCCAGGCCGCGATGGCCGATGCGCTGAAATCGGTGAGCAAGGCGCAGACCGATGCCAGTGGGTTGCAAAGGGAACTGATGCTGGGCAACCCGGCAGTCAGCATCGAACAGACGATGATGGCGATGACCAAGGCCCAGATCGGATTTCAGGCCACGCTGCAGGTGCGCAACCGGCTGGCGCAGGCTTACAGCGAGATCATGAACATGCAGGTGTGAATGTTGGACCCAGGCTTGTGGCTGCGCGCCTTCGCAACCCCCCAAGGTGGGGCGAGTCGGACGAAGCACAGTCCCTGCGGACTGTTCTTCGCATATGAGCGCCCACGGCGTCTTCGCCGCCGGCCAAGGCAGCGGACCGGCGGAGCCGGATCCACGCCTTGGACTTGGTTTGACTCGCAGGTGCGCCGGAATCCTCAGGCTTCTGCCAGCGCCCGTTGCGTTTCGTGCGCCAGCTTGCCCACGGGCTGCGGGCGGCCCAGCAGGAAGCCTTGCAGTTCATCGCAGCCGTGGCGTTGCAGGGCCAGGCGCTGGGCTTCGGTTTCCACGCCTTCGGCATTGACGCGCATGCCCAGGGCATGGGCCAGTGAGACGATGGATTGCACGATGAGGTCGACCTTGGCGTCGCGTTCCAGGCCTTGGGTGAAGGCGCGGTCGATCTTGAGTTTGTCGAACGGAAACCGCCACAGGTAGGCCAGGCTGGAGAAGCCGGTGCCGAAGTCGTCCATGCCGATCTTCAAGCCCAGGCCCTTCAGCATGCGCAGGGTGCTCAGCACCTGTTCGGTGCTGTTCATCAGCAGGGACTCGGTGATTTCAAGCTCCAGCCGCGCCGCTGGCAGGCCTGATTCGGCCAACGCATGGCTCACCTCTTCCACAAGGGCCACACCCTGCAGGAACTGCGCTGCCGAGAGGTTGACTGCCACCGACAGCGTGCCGGGCCAGGACGCCGCCTCGCGGCAGGCCGTGGCCAGAACCCAGCAGCCAAGAGCGCGGATGAGGCCGCATTCCTCGGCCAGCGGAATGAATTCGCCTGGGCTGATGGGGCCATGCACCGGGTGCTGCCAGCGCGCCAGCGCTTCGTAGCCCAGCAGTTGACCGTCGCCGCAGCGAAACAGCGGTTGATAGTGCAGCTGCAGGGCGCCGCGGGCCAACGCCTGCGTCAGGTCCTTCGCCAGCTGCCGGCGTCGCTGCAGGGTGGCGTCCAGCACCGGGTCGTAAAAGCCATAGCCACCGCGGCCATCGGCACGGGCGCGCGTCAACGCCTGTTCAGCACGCTGTGTCAGGCTTTCGGCGTCGTTGTCGTCCACGCCCAGAATGGCCGCGCCGACGCTGGCTGTCACTTCTACCGCCACGCCGCCCAGCAGGAAGGGCTGCGAAAGAGATTTCAGGACGCGTTCGGTCAGTGCCTTCACGTCGCTGTTTTGCGCCACGGCCATCTGAAGTACGGCGAAACGGTCGCCGCCCAGACGTGCCAAGACGTCGGCACCCCGAAGAACACCGCGCAGGCGGTCTGCGGTCTGGGCCAGAAGCTGGTCACCTGTGGCCTGGCCATGGCGGTCGTTGATGTCCTTGAAGTGGTCGATGTCGACGATCAGCAGGGCCACGCCTTCGCCTTCGGAACTTCCGGCCTGGCTTGCGCAGGCCTGGTTCGCGCGCTGGCGGAATGTGGCCAGGTTCAAGGCCCCGGTCAGCGAGTCGTGTTCGGCCAGATAGTGCAGGCGCTCTTCGGTTACGCGTTCAGCGCGCATGCGCCGCCGCCACAGCGTGGCACCGACACCGAAGCTGGCGATGAGCGCGCCGCTGGCCAGCAGTGCGGCCTGTTGGAACCAGGCCGTCGTGAGTTCGGCACGTTCGCTTTGGTCGACATAAACGCCAATCACGCCTACGGTGCGTTCCTGCTGACGTATGGGCACGAAGGCTTCGCTGTAGACCCGGGGCAGGGTCAGGCCGTTGCCCTTGTGCAACCCGACCTGGCGGCCCCCGGCTACAGCAACGGCCGGCGCGGGTGGGGTGTTCACATCCGCCTGCGTGCCCAGAGATTCGGATTGCACCACTGCCCGGCCGCGTGCGTCGTACAGGTTGAAGCGAAACAGGCCGGCTGTGCCGCGCATCGCGGCCAGCACGGTCTGGGCTGCGGGGCTGGGCAGCTCGCCTTCAAGCAGCAGGTCGAGGTCGGGCACGGTGCGCACCAGGTGTTCGGCCCAGTCGTTGGCCGAACGTTCGGCATCACGCTGCAGGTGCTGCAGGGCCAGGCGGTCGATGGCCAACATCACGCCGATCAACGCCAGCAGCCCGCCCGCGAACCAGACCAGGCGGTGGAATGTCGGCAGCCGGCTGTTGCGGGTGTTCATGACGGCTCAGCAGGCGGGGTAGCGCCAGTGGGCCGTACGCGTTGGAACTGTGGCGGGCGCGCAAATGCGGCTGCGGCCCAGCGCGCCCAGTTCAACGCGCAGACGGTCGCCTTGCGGCGACCGCAATTCGACCCCCGGTGTGCCGCTTTGGGCTGTGCCCAGCGGGTCCAGCTGCGCCTGTACCGGGTTCAGCAGCTGCACACCGGGATGGTCGTCGGCGCGCACGGCCTTCAGCCGGCAGGCGGGGGCGGCGGTGGCCTGGCAATCGCAGCCCGCCTGGGTGGCGACGGACCAGCACCAATGCGCGTCGACGGGGTTCGACTGTGGCTTTGACTGTGACTGTGACTGTGATTGCACATGCAGCACCTGCCCGCTGCGCGCCGCTTCCAGCCGCGCTTCGCTGAAGTCTGCCGACAAGGCTTGCGCCGCCGCGGCCAGCTGGTGGCGCTGGGCCATGGCGGCCATCGACGGCAGCGCCATGCTGGCCAGCACCGCCAGCACCGCCAACACCGCCAGCACTTCCAGCAAGGTCAGCCCACGCCGCTGCCCGCGCAAGGGCACCGTCGGAAAAGGGGGCTGCAAGAACAGGGACGGCATCGACAGCAAGGCGTTTCAGGGCTGCCAGCAGCGTGTGCTGGGGCCCAGGTTGGCGAAGCCGCGCCGCACTTCCACCGTCAGACGCGCACAGGCGGTGTCGGTGGCCTGCGTGCTGCCGGGGCGGGCGCTGGCACTGGCGGTGTAGCCATCGCCGCTGACGCTGTCCAGCACCACCTGGTACAGGCCTTGCGGGCTGGTGCCTGATGCAGCGCCCAGCGTGCGCAGGTCATGCGCATACAGGCCGTGCAGGGCGTGGTAGCGGGCCTGGGCCTGCTGCACCTGGGTCAGCGCGTGCACGGCGTCGGCCCGGCTGCTGCGTGCCAGTGCCGGGCGCAGGCTGGGCCACGACACGGTGACCAGAATGCCCGCCAGCGCGCAGACCATCATCAGCTCGACCAGCGTGAAGCCGCGCTGCTGCCCCAGCGCAAAGCGGGACGCAAGGGGCCGGTGATGGTGGCAAATGGCTGGCATCACCCGCTTCAGCTCAGTGACAACAGTCGGCGGCGCTTTTGCGCCTGGTCGATCCAGCGCTGCAGGATGCGTTCTGCCGCGCCGCTCAAGGGCTGCCAGGCGCAGCCCAGTCGCACGCCACGGTCGCCCACCTGCAAGGCGGTGACGTGCTGCAGGGTCATGGCAGCGGAAAAGCGTGTCAGTTCGTCCAGTTCCACCGTCACCTCGGCCAGGCGGGTGCCAGCCTGGAGCGTGGGCACGTTCTGCGGCAGCCAGAGCGCACAACCGCCGACGCTGACGTCGAGCACGCGCAGCGCCAGTTGCATGTCGGGTATCGACGGGTGGCGCAGCCGTGCCTTCGGTGAGTGGCGTTCGGGCGTACGCACGCGGTAGGCGTTGCGGCGCTGGAAGCGGTAAATCTCGCGCGGCATTGCGCTTTGCAGAACGCAGGCGTTCAGACTGCGCACCAGCACCAGGCCGGCCAGGTCGAATTGCAGCTTGACGCTTTCCATGTAGGCCACGGCCACCAGTTCTTCGGCATCGACCAGGGCCTGCAACTGGGGGTGGGACGCGTCGGCGTTGAAGTTCAGCCGTTCGCGTGCGTCGTCCACGGCCCACAGTGCCGTGGTCATCGAACTGCCGTCGGGCGCGTTCAGGATGACGGGTGTGCTGCCGTCGCGCAGTTCGCGCAGCAGGGCCAGCCGTTGGCCGGCGTGCGTGACGCGGAATTCAGCAAAGGTGTCGCTGCTGCCATCAGCGTCCAGGTCGGCAGGCCGGGTGTCTTCGAACATGGTGTTCTCTGGCGCTTCAGTGCTTTCTTTGATGTTCTCGTGCGCTTCAGTGCATGACCTGGCGGCGGCCGCTGAGGGTGTCGTCCAGATCCTGCAACCAGGGTTCGGCCAGCTGGCGGATTTCGGCGTCGTTGACCAGGATGCGCTGCATGATTCGCGACTTCACGCCTGCCGCGTTCTCTTCCTCGGGGCTGCGCTGCAAGCGCTGGCGCAGCGCGGCGGCCGATTCGAGCGGGTCGGCCTGGTCGGCTTGGTCGTCGCGGCGCATGGCTTCGGTCTTCAGCTGGCTGATCAGCAGCACGCAAGCGCCTTCCAGGCGCACGACCTCGTCCCAATGGCCGGCGCGTGCGGCGGCCAGCATGTCTGCGCTGGCCTTTTCGATGGCTTCGTAGTAGTTCAGCAATTGCGGGTCCATTAAAGTTCGCGCTCAGGGGTGGGTTGGGTTCAGCGCTTGGCGCCGGTTTGGCTGCCAATGGAGATCCAGGCCTCGTGCAGTGGCTTGATCAGGCGGACGCACTCGATCAGCAGGGCTGGGTCGTTGCGGGCGTTGGCTGAGAACAAGCGGCTGAGGATGTAGCCATAAAGTTCGGCCAAGTCACGTGCCAGCCCGCCACCTTCGGCCAGGTTAAGGTGGGCGCGCAGCCCTTCATCGACGATGCGGATAGCGCGTGTGAGCGCGAGGCACTTGCGCTCGGTGTCTCCGCTGACCAGCGCGCCGTGTGCTTCGGCGACCGCGGCCTCGAAGCCTTCGAACAGCAGCGTTACCAGTCGGTGTGGGTCAGCGCCTGCGACCTGGATTTCGACCGCGTTGGCGTGGTAGGCGGCGGCACCGGTGGTCGATGCTCTACGGGGTGTAAACAGCGAGGCAGAGTACATGGGCAGCTTGCAGTGGGCGTCGTGATGCACTTTTTATCGGTGCTGCCGGCGCCGACTTGAGTCACTATGACCCCTCCTTTTGGCGGCTAGCTCCTGGCCTTGTTCTGCCTGACCTTCGGTCCCGGCGGTGCCAGTTTTGGTGCGCGCAGAAACAACCAGCCCCGCGGGCCACAAGGGCGCGCGGGGCTGCATCAGCCGTCGTGATCAGTTGCTGTGATCAGCGTCTGTTGTTGCTGTTGTTGAGCATCGTCATCTGCTGGCTGACGTAGCTGGCCAGGCCCGATAGCTGGCCCATGCGCGTGTCGAGCGACGTGTACTGGCGCAGCAGCCGTTCCTGCGTGCGCGCCACGCGGTCCTCCAGACGGTCCTGGGCTTCTTTGTTGCTGCGTACCCGGTCCTGCAGGCTTTGTGTGCGACTGGGCAGGGTGCCTTCGCCGTCCAGCGACTGTTTCAGCCAGCCCTGCATGCGGTTGGCAATGCCTTGCCTGGCCGGGGCGGCGGTGTCGACATTGGCGAACAACTTTTGCAGTTCGCTGCCATTGGCAAGGGCCGCGCTGAGCTTGGAGGCATCCACCTTGACTGTGCCATCGGTGTTCAGGCTCAGGCCGACGTCGGCCAGTCGGTTGAACGCGCTGCTGGCGCCGCCGTCGCCCGTGAACAGGCTTCGCAGCTGCGACAGCATCGCCTTGCCTGACGGGTCGCCTTGTAACGGCCCAGCCTGCTTGGTGGCGGGGTCAAAGCTGGTCTGCGCGCGCAGCAGCTTGACGGTTTCGTTGAAGGCGTTGACGAAGTCGTCGACCGACTTCTTCAGTGCCCCGGTGTCGGGCTCCACCACCACTTCAGCCTGGCCCATCTGGCGCAGGCTGAGCGTCAGGCCCTCGATGGTGCCGCTGAGCGTGTTGGACGACGCTTCGACCGCAATGCCGTCGATCGTGGCTCGGGCGTTGATCGCCGTTTGCGCCCGGCTCATGTTGCTGACGCCGCCGGTGCTCGGGTCGAAGGCCAAAGCCGACAGGCCGGTGGCGTCGGCGGCATTGCCATCGCCATCAGCCTGGATCTGCACGCGAAAGCCGTTCTCGGCACCCGTCTGCGCCGAGCGCATCACCAGCCGCGATCCGTCGATGTCATTCACGATGCTGGCCACGACGCCCGCGCCCGCCGCGTTGATCTGGTCGCGAATTTCCGAAAGCGAACTTTTAGTGGGGTCGATGACGATATCCACCGCAGTAGCGCCGGTCTTGGGCACCGGCGGAACAGCGTTGAAGTTGCCGAGTTCGATGCGCAGGGTTCCTGACCCCAGTGTCGTGGCGGGCGCGGCGAATCTGGCAGAGCTGAGCGTCTGTCCCACGGCCAGCTGGCTCACGACGACGCTGAAGTTACCCGCCTGCGCGGCGCCGGTTGTCGTGATGCCCACAGCAGCTGTATTGGTCGACGTGGCGGTGCTTTGCTGCCAGTTGCTGGCCGTGCCCAGCTTCACGGCGGCGTCGCGCAGCGTGGACATAGCGCCCTGTAGTCGCCCGAAGGCCGAAATCTGGGTTTCCAGGCGCGATGCCTGCCCCTGCAGCAGCCGAATAGGCTGCCGCTCGATGCTAACGAGCTGACGGACGATGCTGTTGACATCGAGTCCGCTCCCTATACCGGCTGATGAGATAGACATCGTGGGTGCTCCCTTGAGGTGATCGGAATGCGTCAGCGCGGGCTGTTGCGCCGCACTTTTCGTTCTTCATCACCGATTTCGACAGTCGCTGGAAAAACTTTAGGCCCGGTTGTTCCGGGCCCGAAAGTTCACCTGGGCCGCTGGGCCGCTGGGCCGCTAGGCGGCCGGGCCTGCTGCGGCCTGGCCCTGGCTCATCGCTGCAACAACTGCAGAACCTGCTGCGGCAGCTGGTTAGCCTGGGCCACCATGGCGGTGCCGGCCTGCTGCAGGATCTGCGCGCGCGACATGTTCGCGGTTTCTGTAGCGAAATCGGCGTCCATGATGCGGCCGCGCGCGGCTGATTGGTTCTCGACTGTCACCTGCAGAGTCGCAATGATGGCTTCAAAGCGGTTTTGTACCGCGCCGTACATCGCGCGTTCGGTGTTGATGGTACTCAGCGCAGCGTCAATGTCGAACATGGCCTGGCTGGACAGGGCAGGGTCGGTAATATTGCCCGCAGTCACGGCTAGCACCGAGGGATCTGCAGCCAGATTGGTCGTACTGACGATGACCCTGTCAATGTTGTCGGCACCGACCTGAAACACCAGCGGTACGCCAGCATCACTGCCGGTCACGCTGAGGCCGTTGAAGCGCGTGTTGGCCAGTGTGCGGGTGACTTCCTCGCCTAGCTGCAGGAACTCGGCGTTCAGGTTGGCGCGGTCGGCAGTCCCGTTTGTAGCGTTGGCCGACTGCACAGCCAATTCGCGCATTCGCTGCAGCATGTCGCCGACCTTGCCGATCGCGCCCTCGGCCGTCTGCGAAAGCGAGATGGCGTCATTGGCATTACGCATGGCCACGTTGCTACCGCGCACTTGCGTCTGCATGCGTTCTGCGATGGCCAGCCCGGCTGCGTCGTCCTTGGCCGAGTTCACGCGCAGGCCGGAAGACAGCCGCTGCATGGATGTCGACAGGCTGCCCTGCGAGGCAGAGAGATTTCGCTGGGCGTTCAGCGAAACCATGTTGGTGTTAATCGTTTGAGCCACGTTAATTTCTCCGTGCGAGTTGTATACGAGTTGTCTACCGGCTTGGACCGGCCCCCGCAGGCCGGAGAGCTCTACTGCCTGCTAATTGCATTTTCGGCCGCTGTTCTTGACGCGATCGACGGAGAAGAGGCCATTTCAACGCCTAAAAAAAAACAGGGCCCGAAGGCCCTGCTGTATGTTTGTTTGAGGGACCGATTGATCAGCGGATCAGACTCAGCACCATCTGCGGCAACTGATTGGCCTGTGCCACCATCGCTGTGCCGGCCTGCTGCAGGATCTGCGAGCGCGACAGGTTAGCGGTTTCCGTGGCGAAGTCGGCGTCCATAATGCGGCCGCGGGCAGCCGACTCGTTTTCCACCGATACCTGCAGCGTGGCAATGATCGCGTCGAAGCGGTTCTGCACGGCGCCGAACATGGCACGTTCGGTGTTGACGGTTGCCAGTGCCGTGTCGATATTGGCCATCGCGGTGCTGGCGGTGGCCGCATCGGTGATGGCGCCGCCGGTCACGGCGACCACGTCGGCGTCGGCCGACAGGTTGGTGGTTGTGACGGTCACGACGTCGGTGTTGTTGGCACCCACCTGGAAGACCTGCGCACCGGCGTCGGAGCCGATGATGTTCAGGCCGTTGAATCGGGTGTTGGTCAATGTGCGCGTGACTTCAGCGCCCAGCTGCTGAAACTCGGCGTTTAGGTTGGCTCGGTCGTCGGTGCCGTTGGTGGCGTTGGCCGACTGCACGGCTAACTCTCGCATGCGTTGCAGCATGTCGCCGACCTTACCGATGGCGCCTTCAGCCGTCTGCGACAGCGATATGGCGTCGTTGGCGTTGCGCACGCCGACCGTGTTGCCACGGACCTGCGCGCTCATGCGCTCGGCGATGGCTAGGCCGGCCGAGTCGTCGCGGGCTGAGTTGACTCGCAGGCCGCTGGACAGGCGCTGCATGGAGGTGGACAGCGCGCTCTGGCTCGAGCTCAGGTTGCGCTGGGCATTCAGGGATACCGCATTGGTATTGATGGTCATGGCCATTTGAGGCGCTCCTAAGTAATGCTAAGACTCCCGGCAGACGACGGCGTTGCCGTGTATGCCTTTCGGCAGACTGCGCCCGGGCAGTCGTCCGCATCGTGTCCACCATCCGGGGCGGATTCCCCGGGGGTCTGTCGTCAGCGGCCGGCTGTGTTCCGGACCTCGGAATAAGCGGTATGCCCACCCGATGAAATCTTATCGGACCGGTCCAAAAGAAACTTGAGGCCTCCTGCAGCAACTTCGCCAACACAGGCCGCGAACCTCGTGGTGACGAAAAGCGCGGGGCTGCCGGTGCTGTTCATGCGCTGGCTGCTCGGGCGGCGGCCTACCCTATCCAATCCGCTCTTGTCCATCGCCCAGATAGATGCACACTCCCGCCTCTCCATTCGCCGTCCAGGCGCAGACCGCCTGGATCCAGGGACAGCAGTTCGCCCGCCAGGGCCGTTGGATCGACGCGGCGCGCCGCTTCGAGCAGGCGTCGCGCCTGCAGCCGCGCGACGCGCTGTACGCATTGAATCTGGCCGATGCGGAGATGAAGGCTGGTCACGCCGAGCGCGCGTGCACGGCGGCGGCCGCAGCGCGGCGTGCCGATCCCGGCAACATGTTGGCCCTCACGCTGCAAGCCAACGCTCTGGTGGTGCTGAACCGATACGAAGCCCTCGTGGAGCTGCTTCAGGCGGTACCCCCCGGCCTGATGACACCTGAACTGGGCGCGGTGCTGGCGCAGGCACAGTTGCAGACGGGCGACCCCAAGGCCGCGGTCAGCAGCTGCCTGAGCGCTTTAGCCCTGCGCCCGGCCGACGCCGGGCTGCACCTGCGTCTGGGTCAAGCCTTCAAGGGCCTGGGCATGAAGCTGGAGGCCGCCGAGTGCTTTCGCACCGCCTTGCTGCTGGGCCTGGGCCCACGGCAGGTGGCGGTTCAGGATCTGCTGGCCTTTTACGAGCGTGAGGTCTGCGACTGGCGCGGCGGCCACACGCTGGTGCAGGCGCTGCGCTACTCCATCGCCCGCTTGCCTGAGAACGCGGCGGTGGAGACCAACCCCTTCGTGCTCGTGACCCTGCTGGAGGACCCCGAGGAACAACTTCGCGGCGTGCGCGCCTGCGCGCGCCATGTGGCCAGCGTCGTGCGGCCGCTGCCGCCGCGCCGAGCCAAGGTCCGCCCGCGGCTGCGTCTGGGCTATGTGTCAGGCGATTTCCACGGCCACGCCACCGGCTACCTGATGGCTGAGCTCTTCGAGCGCCACGACCGCCAGAAGGTCGAGCTCTTCCTTTACAGCCACGGACCCGAGGACCACAGCGCCACGCGCCAGCGTCTGCGCACGGCGGCCAATCACTTTGTCGAGGCGCGCGAGCTGGGCACGCGGGCGCTGGCCGAACGCATCCGCGCCGATGGCATCGACGTGCTGGTGGACCTGAAGGGCTACACGCTGGATGCGCGCCCTGCACTCTTTGCACACCGCCCGGCGCCAGTGCAGGTGGCTTACCTGGGCTTCCCGGGCACCAGCGGTGCGCCCTGGATCGATTACATCATCGGCGACGCGCATGTCACCCCGCTGGCCCACGCGCCCTGGTTCACTGAAAAGATCGCGCAGCTGCCAGGCTGCTACCAGTGCAACGACGGTACGCGCCGCCTGCCGGTGGCGCCCGCGCGCGTCAGCCAGAATCTGCCGGACGACGCGCTCGTGCTGTGTGGCTTCAACCAGCCCTACAAGATCTCGCCCGAAATCTTCGACGTGTGGTGCCGGCTGCTGCAGCGCTTGCCGAACGCGGTGTTGTGGCTACTGGCGTGGACACCCCAAGCCCCGCCGGCGTTGCGCCGCGAGGCCGCGGCGCGCGGCATTGACCCCGCGCGCCTGGTGTTTGCGGAGACGCTGGGCCAAGAGGCCCACCTCGACCGTGTGGCCTGTGCCGACATCTTTCTGGACACTTGGCCGTGCAACGGCCATACAACGGCAAGCGACATGCTGTGGGCTGGCGTGCCTGTGGTCACGTACAGCGGACGCAGCTTTGCCTCACGCGTGGCGGGCAGCCTGCTGCACGCGGTGGGTCTGAAGCAGCTGGTCTGCGAAACCGTGGCGTCGTATGAGTCACTGGCCTTGTCACTGGCCACCGATGCACCGCGGCGGCAGGCGGTGGCTCAGCAGCTGGCCGGTGCGCGCCTGACATCACCGCTTTTCAACAGCGTCCAACTGGCGCCGCAGCTCGAAAATCTGTATGGCCGCATGTGGGCGCGCGCCGTGGCCGGGCTGCCGGCCGAGCACCTGCCCGCCGAATGAACACCACCGGCGGCATGAACACCACTGAGCGCAGCCAGTGAGCGCATCGGCCCGCGTGGCGCTGGTCGTCATTGCCCGCGACGAGGCGCCGCGCATCCAGCGCCTGCTGCACAGCGTGGCGCCCTGGGTCGACACGATGTGGGTGCTGGACACCGGCTCCACCGACGACACGCCCGCACTGGCCGCCGCCTGCGGCGCCCAGGTGGCGCACTTCAGTTGGTGCGATGACTTCGCTGCCGCGCGCAATGCCGCCCTGGCCCTGGCCGCGGCCGACTGGCACCTGGTGCTGGACGCCGACGAATGGCTCATCGACGGCGGCCCGGCGCTGCGCGCGCTGCAAGACACTCCGCGAGACTTCGTCGGCAGAATCGAGCTCGTCGACCAGTTCTTCGATGGTCAGCCCCGCAGCGCGCACCTGCGCCTGAGTCGCGTGCTGCCCGGCACGGTCCGCTACCGCGGCCGTGTGCATGAGCAGCCCGAACACCACCTGCCGGGGAAGCCCTGGCCCCTGACAGTGGGGCACGACGGCTACCTGCCCGAGCGGCTGCAGGCCAAGCGCGGCCGCAACCGCCGGCTGCTGCAGCTGGCGTTGGCTCATGCGCCCGACGACCCCTATGCCTGGTACCAACTGGGCAAGGACGCCGCGGTGTACGAAGAGCACGCCTTAGCCGAGCAGGCTTTTGAGCGCGCCGCGGCGCTGCAGCCGGCGCGCCGCGGTTGGTGGCTGGATCTGGTGACGCGTCGCCTCTTCACCCTCAAACGCCTGCAGCAGCACGCACAAGGGCTGGCGCTGGCCGAGACCGAGATGACCGCGTGCGGTGAGTCGCCCGACTTCTGCTTTGCGCTCGGCGATCTGCTGCTCGACTGGGCCGCGGAGCAGCCGGCGCTGGCTGAGCAGCTGCTGCCGATGATCGAACAGGCCTGGCGGCGCTGCCTGGCGCTGGGCGAACGACCCCATCTGTCCGGCGCCGTGGCGGGCCGCGGCAGCCATCTGGCGGCGCACAACCTGGCCCTGGTGCTGGAAGGCACGGGCCGCGCGGCCGAAGCGGCGCGGCTGCGCGGCCAATGACCCGAACTGGCCGTGCCAAATCGGTCTGATTCGGGCCTGATCAAACACGTAGCTGCCTAGAGTTGGAAGGGCCTGGTCGCTGCGGTCGGTCGCGTCAGTCTCGCCCGACTGGGTCCTGCACGCCAGCGCCATCCACCCCTTACCTACGGAACGCCATGAACCTTCCCCCCATCCACCTGGCCATCATGCAGCCCGCCGGCTACGTCCATTCGCTGGGCTTCCTGGATCAGGCGCGCTACTTCCGCTACCAGTTCCGGCGCCTCGGGGGCACGGTCACCATCTCCAAGAACCGCCTGCGCGAGGACGCGGTCAACTTCGTCTTCGGCGCGCACCTCGGCTTTCCTTCCGAATGGGCGCGCCGACACGCCTGCATCTTCGTCAACCTCGAGCAACTCGGCCATGGCGGCGCGAAGGTGTTGCCCGAGTACCTGGCACTGCTGCGCCGCTCGGCCGTGGTGGACTACGAGTCCGCCAACGTCGCGGTCTACGCCAACGACCCTGCTGAAGTGCAGCTGGTGCCCTTCCAGCACGCGCCCTATCTGGACACGGGGGAGGGCCTGGCCCTGGAAGACCGGCCCATCGATCTGTTGTTCTTCGGCAGCATGAACCCGCGCCGCCAGGCCTTTCTGGACGAGGTCGAGGCGGGCGGCGTGCAGGTCTCGCGTTTCGATGCGCCGGTGTACAGCGCTGAACGCGATCACTACATCCGCCAGTCGAAGGCGGTGCTCAACTGCCACTTTTACGACAGCAGCCGCTTCGAGCAGGCGAGGGTGTTCCAGTGCTTGTCGCTGGGCACGCCAGTCATCAGTGAGCGGTGCGTCGGCACTGAACCGCCGACGGCTTTCGACGAATCGGTGTTCTGGCTGCCTTCGGGCACCGTGCAAGCCTTCTTCAACCAGCAGTTCGGGCAGGAGGCGTTTTTTGCACAAGCCCGCCGCCAGCTCGAGGTCTTCAGGCTGCGGGATCCGCTGTTGGCTTATGCCGATGCGCTCGCCTTCGCCGCCGGCTACAAGGACGCCTGGTCGCGTACGGTGCGCCTGGAGCCCTGGCGGCCACGGCAGCTCAACCTGGGTTCGGGAAAGGACTACAAGGCCGGCTGGCTCAACGTCGACGTGCTTGCACGCGCCGAGCCCGACGTTGTGCTCGACCTGGGCCGCCCGGTGACGCTGCCGCTGCAGCTAGACGGCTGCGGCGGTGGGCGTATCCACCTGGAGGCAGGTTCGCTGGAGCGTGTGTACGCCAACAACGTGTTGGAACACGTGCCCGATCTGCCCACGCTCATGGGCAACGCGCTGCAGCTTCTGCAGGACGGCGGCGAGTTCGAGATCGAGGTGCCTTACGAGAAGGCGCCCACGGCTTGGCAGGACCCCACGCACCTGCGCGCGCTCAACGAAAATTCGTGGCTCTACTACACCGACTGGTTCTGGTACCTGGGATGGTTCGAGCACCGCTTCGAGATCGTCGCCTTTCAATGGCTCGACGCGCGGCTAAAGCCCTGTGAGAAGCCGCTGGCCGCTTTCATGAAGCTCACGTTGCGCAAGGTGGCCACGACGCTGCAAGAGCGCACCACGGCGCGCGTGATGCAGGCCGATTTCGGCGGCCTCGACGACGACCTGCGGCCGCTGCTGCCACCGGTGGACCATTGCTCCAGACCGGCCGGCGCGTGCCCTGGCCGGTTGCTCGAGCCTGCTTGAAGACGGCCGGCTGGGTGATTGCTGCGGATCGGGCTGCTTCGCGCTGATCAGGCTGATCGCGCTGGTCGCGTTGACCGGGCAAGAAGCGCTCAGCCTGCGCTGGGCTCACAGACTCATCCGCGGTTGACTGGCTTGGCGCCTTCCATGGCGTCTTTCAGTTTTCCCGTTCGTAGGGGCAGCGACAGATAGCCGTCAACATACGCGCCAAAACGCGCCAATACCGTCGATGTCTTCAATCGTCGCAGTGATACCTTTTTCTTGCCGGTATTCGGTAATTGCTCGGCGGCAGCCTTCTACAGCGCCGTAATCGTCGACGATGACGAAGCCGCCAGCACTTACCTTATGGCCCAGGGCCTGCAAAGCGTCCATGGTTGAGGCATACATGTCGCCATCAAGGCGCAGCACGGCAATGCGCTCGATAGGCGCGGTTGGCAGCGTGTCTTTGAACCAGCCCTTCAAAAACTGAACCTGCTCGTCGAGCAGGTCGTATTTTCGAAAGTTCTCTTTCACTTCTTCTAGCGAAACCGCAAGCGCCGTGTAGGTGTGGTGCAAGTCGCCCAAGTCTTGCGCAGGGTAGCGCTGCAAGTCGGGCTTGGGCAGGCCCTCGAATGAGTCGGCCACCCACACCTTGCGGTCGACGACGTTGAATACCTTCAATACGGCGCGCATGTAGATGCAGGCGCCGCCACGCCAAACGCCGGTTTCTACGAAGTCGCCAGGTACTTGGTCGCCTACGACGTGGCTCATCACCTCTCGTATGTTGCGCAACCTCTCAAAACCGATCATGGTGTGCGCCTTGGCGGGCCAATCGCGGCCCTTGGCTCGAAGCGTAGGGTTAAACACGATCCCCGACCATTGATCCATCGGCGGGTCTTCGTAGATGACGCCGAGCAGCACGCGCTCCATCATGGTGAGGTACATCTCTGCGAGGCGGGCGATGTGGTTTGTTCCAGTGTCCATGGGCTGAGCTCACGTTTTTACGGATCGGCAAATGGTAGGCAGGGGCATGGCGCGCGAGTAGCCGCAGAAGCGCTGCTTTCGGCACTCAATTCGTTGGTGCTGACGGCACACCCAAGCTGAGACATCGCTGTCGCTTGGGTTGAATTCGCCTGCGGCCAAGCCGCCCTGGCGAAATCAGATTGGCGTCACACACTAGCATTCAGACATGATGGAACCGACTCCCACACCGTCTTCCGAAGTACCTTCGCGCCGCGATATCAGGTCCGCAGCCCGCCGCATCGCGCCCCACGTCCGACACACCCCGCTGATGCGCCTGCCAGGCGCTGCCCTGGGTCTGCCGGTGGCCGAGGTCTGGCTGAAGCTGGAACACCTTCAGCGCAGCGGCAGTTTCAAGGCGCGTGGCATGTTCAACCGCATCTTGCAGTGCCTGCACGCAGGCCGGGTACCCGAAGCCGGCGTGCTGGTAGCTTCAGGCGGCAATGCCGGC
>JBBQAW010000045.1:0-18367 GCA_038316815.1 Burkholderiales bacterium | reverse complement strand
CGACGTCGTCGTATTCCAGCAGTTGCTTGCGCATATCGAAGTTGCGCGCTTCGACCTTGCGCTGCGCGCCTTCGATGCTGCGGTTGACGATGCCAGCCTCGATGGCCTCGCCCTCGGGCATCTTCAGCCGGTCCATGATGGCGCGCACGCGATCACCCGCGAAGATGCGCATCAGCTGGTCGTCCAGGCTCAGGTAGAAACGGCTGGCGCCCGGGTCGCCCTGGCGGCCACTGCGGCCACGCAGCTGGTTGTCGATGCGCCGGCTTTCATGCCGTTCGGTGGCCACGATGCGCAGGCCGCCGGCGGTCTTGACCTGGTCGTGCAGGGCCTGCCATTCGTCCTTCAGCTTTTGCGCGCGCATGTGTCTTTCGTCGTCGCCCAGGCTCGCGTCTTCTTCCAGGAACTGGGTCTGCTTCTCGACATTGCCGCCCAGCACGATGTCGGTGCCGCGGCCAGCCATGTTGGTAGCAATGGTGACGACGCCCGGGCGCCCGGCCTGGGCCACGATCTCGGCCTCTTTCGCGTGCTGCTTGGCGTTCAGCACCTGATGCGGCAGCTTGGCCGTCTTCAGCAGTTCGCTGATGAGTTCGCTGTTCTCGATGCTGGTGGTGCCCACCAGTACCGGCTGCCCGCGTTCATGACAGTCCCGGATGTCCAGCACGACGGCGTCGTACTTTTCCTTCGCCGTCTTGTAGATCAGGTCGTTGTCGTCTTTGCGGATGGTGGGCTTGTTCGGGGGAATGACCATCGTTTCCAGGCCGTAGATTTCCTGGAATTCATAGGCTTCGGTGTCGGCCGTTCCCGTCATGCCACCCAGCTTGGTGTACATGCGGAAGTAGTTCTGGAACGTGACCGAGGCCAGGGTCTGGTTCTCGGACTGAATCTGCACGGCTTCCTTGGCCTCGACGGCCTGGTGCAGGCCGTCGCTCCAGCGTCGGCCCGTCATCAGGCGGCCGGTGAATTCGTCGACGATGACGACTTCGCCGTTCTGCACCACGTAGTGCTGGTCACGGTTGTAGAGGTTGTGCGCGCGCAGGGCGGCGTACACATGGTGCATCAACGCGATGTTGGCCGGGTCGTAAAGGCTGGCGCCTTCGGCCAGCATGCCGGCTTCGCCCAGCAGGCGTTCTGCGTTTTCATGGCCGGCTTCAGTCAAGAAGACCTGTTGCGTTTTTTCGTCGACCGTGAAGTCACCGGCATCGACGACGCCTTCGCCTGTGCGGATGTCGGCCTCGCCGATCTGCTTCTTCAGGTTCGGCACCACGTTGTTGATGCGCACATACATCTCGGTGTGGTCTTCGGCCTGGCCGCTGATGATCAGCGGCGTGCGGGCCTCGTCGATCAGGATCGAATCGACCTCGTCGACGATGGCATAGGACAGCCCGCGTGCGACGCGGTCGCGCACGTCGGTGACCATGTTGTCGCGCAGGTAGTCGAAGCCGAACTCGTTGTTCGTGCCGTAGGTGACGTCGGCAGCGAAGGCGGTCTGCTTTTCGGCGCGGTCCATGCCGGGCACGTTGATGCCCACCGACAGACCCAGGAAGTTGTACAGCCTGCCCATCCATTCGGCGTCGCGCCGGGCCAGATAGTCGTTGACGGTGACCAGGTGCACGCCCTTGCCGGCCAGGGCATTCAGGTACACCGGCAAGGTCGCCATCAGCGTCTTGCCCTCGCCCGTGCGCATTTCGGCAATGTTGCCTTCGTGCAGCACCATGCCGCCGATGAGCTGCACGTCGAAGTGGCGCATTTTCAGCACCCGCTTGCTGGCTTCGCGGCAGACGGCGAAGGCGTCGGGCAGCATGTCGTCCAGGCTGGTGCCGGCTGCAATGCGCTTTTTGAAGTCTTCGGTGCAAGCGACCAAAGCCGCGTCATCCAGACGTTCGAACTGCGGTTCCAGCGCGTTGATTTTTTCCACCGTGCGCCGGTAGGTCTTCAGCTGGCGGTCATTGCGGCTGCCGAATATCTGGGTCAGTATTTTGGGGAACATGCGGCGGGCGAGGCTTTTTGAGGGGGTCTGGCGACGCCAATTGACGTGCCTTGCTGGGGGTCGGGGCGCGTGCTTGGGGTTTTAAGTCGCTGGACAAACATCGACATCACGTGGCGACGAGGGCCCATATTTGCAAGCGCGCGGCGCGGTCTGCGGCCAGCCTTCGATGGTAGCACCGGGCTGGCTAGACTCCGGGGGGTGAACGACCCCCGCCATCCCCTACCGCCGCCGCGCGGCGTGCCTCTGTCACAGGCCCTGCAGTCAAGCGCGCCGCTGGCCAGCCTGATGGAGCGGGTGCATCAAAGCCGCAAGCGCCTGGCGGCGGTCGAAGACCTGCTGCCACCGGCCCTGCGCAGCAGCGTGCGCGCCGGCCCACTGGACGACGCCACCTGGGTGCTGCTGGTCGACAACTCGGCAGCGGCGGCCAAGCTGCGACAGATGCTGCCCAGCCTGGTTGCCCGCCTGCTGGAAGCCGGCTGGTCCGGGCCCGAGTTGAAAGTCAAGATTCAGGCGCCGCTGCAGCGCTAACCGACCCTCCACGCCCCCCAAGGTCGAGGACGAGGCATTGATTTGCGGCTGCGACGGATCAGCCGCATGGGGGTTGGTGCCGGCTATCCGAATCGAACGGATGACCTTCCGCTTACAAGGCGGGTGCTCTACCAGCTGAGCTAAGCCGGCACTGGAAACAAGGATTCTAGAACTGCGACGCGACCTTACTTGATGCGTTTCAGCGACGGCCGCCCGCCGGGCGTGCTGCCGGGGTCCGTCGGCGCTTCGGGTGCTGGTACGTCAATGTCATCGACCTCAGCGGCTGCTGCGGCGGGCTGCGGCGTAGCCAGGCGCAGGCCGCGCACCGTCGTGGCCGGTTTGCCTTCAGTCAGGGCTGTGGCCTTGCCCGAGCCTGTATCAGTCGGCACAGGGAAGGCCATCCCCTGCCCGTTTTCGCGCGCGTAGATGGCCACGACATGGTCGATCGGCACCAGAATTTCGCGCGAAGACCCGCCAAAGCGCGCCCTGAACTCGATGAACTCGTTGCCCAGCTTCAACCCGCTGGTGGCTTCGAAGCCGACGTTCAGAACAATTTCGTTGTTCTTTACGTACTCCATCGGCACCTGGACGCTTTCGTCGACGAACACCGCCAGGTAAGGCGTGAAGCCGTTGTCGGTGCACCAGTCGTGCAGCGCCCGCAACAGATACGGGCGCGTGGAGGTACCCTGGTTGTCGAGCGCGCTGACCATGTCTGCCTGCGCGCCTTACTTGCGCATCACTTTTTCGGACGGCGTCAGCGCCTCGATGTAGGCCGGACGCGAGAAGATGCGTTCAGCGTACTTCAGCAGCGGCACGGCGTTCTTGCTCAAATCGATGCCGTAGAAGTCAAGGCGCCACAGCAGCGGCGCGATGGCCACGTCCAGCATGCTGAAGTCGTCGCCCAGCATGTACTTGTTTTTCAGGAAGATGGGCGCCAGCTGCGTCAGGCGGTCACGAATCTGGTCCCGCGCCTTTTCAAGCTGCTTCTCGGTCGCTTTGATGCCACGGCCTTCGAGCAGGTTGACGTTGCTGAACAGTTCCTTCTCGAAGTTGAACAGGAACAGGCGAACCCGCGCGCGGGCCACCGGGTCGCCGGGCATCAGCTGGGGGTGCGGGAAGCGCTCATCGATGTACTCGTTGATGATGTGGCTCTCGTACAGGATGAGGTCACGCTCCACCAGGATGGGCACTTCGTTGTACGGGTTCATCAGGGCGATGTCTTCGGGCTTGGCGAAGATATCGACGTCCCGGATCTCGAAGTCCATGCCCTTCTCGAACAACACAAAACGGCAGCGGTGCGAGTAAGGACAGGTAGTTCCGGAATAAAGCACCATCATGGTGGCAGGCCCTCGAAATAGCGACGGGGTCGAAACGCCCCGCCCAAATGGTAAACGCAGCGAGAGGCACCAGCCCTTCGCTGCGTCGCTGCGCCGGTTTGCCGTGGGACGGCAGGCCGGCGTGGTGGACTACTTGATGTCTTTCCAGTAATTGGCGTTCAGGCGCCAGGCGATGACGATGAAGATGCCCAGGAACATCATTACAAACACGCCCAACCGCACTCGGCTGGTCTGGTTGGGTTCGCTCATCCACTTCAGGTAAGCCACGAGGTCAGCAACCGCCTCGTTGTACTCGTCCTTGCTCATCGTACCGGGAGTGATTTGCTCCAGGCCCTTGAAGACCTGTACGGTCGTGCCGGCGCGACCCGGGTCTTTTTCCTCGGCGTAGACCGCGCGTTGCTGCCCTTGCAATTCCCACAGCACGTGCGGCATGCCCACGCCAGGATAGGCGGCGTTATTCCAGCCCGTGGGCTTGGTCTCGTCACGGTAGTAGGTGCGCAAGTAGGTGTAAATGTAGTCGGCACCGCTGCCCTTGCCAGCAGCAGAACGAGAACGCGCGATCAAGGTCAGGTCGGGCGGCACCTTGCCGAACCAGGCCTTGGCATCAACAGCGGTCATCGCGACTGTCATGGTGTCGCCGACCTTGGCACCCGTGAACACCAGGTTGGCCTTGATCTGCTCTTCCGTCAGGCCAATGTCTCGCAGGCGGTTGTAGCGTATGAAAGCTGCCGCATGGCAGTTCAGGCAGTAGCTTGCGAACAGCTTGGCCCCGTTTTGAAGCGCAGCCGGGTCGGTAATGCGCTTGTCGGGGAACTTGTCCCAAGCAACACCGCCCGCCGCTGCCTGTGCGCCAGACCAAACGAACATGCTGGCCAACAGGCCCAAGATCAGCTTCTTCATGATTGATTTCATGCGGTTACACGCTGTGGCTCAATGAGGCTGGAAAACCACGCGGTCAGGCACAGGCTTGAACTCGCCGATGCGGCTCCACCAAGGCATGAGCAGGAAAAATCCGAAAAAGAACAGCGTGCCTGCTTGCGACACCAACGTACCGATGTCCGAAGGCGGCTTGATGCCCAGGTAACCGAGCACGAAGAAATTGATGACGAAGGTGCCGTACAGCCACTTGTTCCAGCTCGGCTTGTAACGGATGGACTTGGCCACGCTACGGTCCAACCACGGCAATGCAAACATGATCAACACCGCAGCGCCCATTACCACGACGCCCCAGAACTTGGCGTCGAACACCATCAGCGCCGCCACGGAAACGAGGGCAATGACCAGAACAACACCCTTCCACAGGTTGGGCAGGCCGCCCTTCAGGACTGCCATCACGGCGGCCAGACCCACCAGCGCGGCCATCACCAGCACGAAGGGGTCCGTGACTGCGCGCAGCATCGAGTAGTACGGCGTGAAATACCAGACGGGAGCGATGTGAGCCGGCGTCGTCAACGGGTCGGCAGGGATGAAGTTGTTGAACTCGAGGAAGTAGCCGCCCATTTCAGGGGCAAAGAAGACCACGGCCGAGAACAGCGCCAGAAACACGCTCACGCCCAGGATGTCATGCACCGTGTAGTAAGGGTGAAACGGAATGCCGTCAAGCGGAATGCCGGTCTTCGGATCTCTCTTGGCCTTGATCTCGACGCCGTCGGGGTTGTTCGAACCCACTTCATGCAGCGCGATGATGTGCGCGGCCACCAGGCCCAACAGCACCAGCGGGACGGCAACGACGTGCAGCGCGAAGAAACGGTTAAGCGTGGCGTCGCCGACCACGTAGTCGCCGCGGATCAACAGGGCCAGGTCAGGACCGATGAAGGGAATGGCCGCGAACAGGTTGATGATGACCTGGGCACCCCAATACGACATCTGGCCCCATGGCAGCAGGTAGCCCATGAAGGCTTCTGCCATCAGGCACAGGAAGATGGCACAGCCGAAGATCCAGATCAGTTCACGTGGCTTGCGGTAGCTGCCGTAGATCATGCCGCGCCACATGTGCAGGTAGATGATGACGAAAAAGGCGCTGGCACCCGTGCTGTGCATGTAGCGCACCAGCCAGCCCCAGGGCACGTCGCGCATGATGTATTCCACCGACGCGAAAGCGTAGGCGGCATCCGGCTTGTAGTGCATCGTCAAAAAGATGCCCGTGACGATTTGCAGCACCAGCACCAACATGGCCAGCGAACCGAAGAAGTACCAGAAGTTGAAGTTCTTCGGCGCGTAGTACTCGGACAAGTGTTCCTTGTACAGCTTGGTGGCCGGGAAACGGTTGTCCACCCACGTCATCAACTTTTCGCCGACGGGGGCGCCGGCAGGGGCATGCTTGAATTCAGCCATCTGGACCTCTGAACTGCTATTGGAAGGGAAAACTCAGGCCTGCTTGTCCTCGCCGATCATCAGCACGTTGTCAGACACGTACATGTGAGGCGGGACTTCCAGGTTGTCTGGCGCAGGCTTGTTCTTGAACACTCGCCCGGCCAGGTCGAAGGTGGAACCATGGCAGGCGCAAAGGAAACCGCCGGCCCAGTCATCGGGCAAAGACGCTTGCGGGCCGGGGGTGAATCTGTCGCCGGGCGAGCAGCCCAGGTGTGTACAAATGCCAACACCAACGAAAAACTCTGGCTTGATCGAACGCCATTCGTTGCGCGCATATTCAGGCGTCAACTCGGCTGGCTTGCGGGCGGACTGCGGGTCGGCCAATTGCGGGTCCAGCTTGGGCAGCGCGGCCAGTTGCTCGGGCGTGCGCCGGATGATCCACACCGGCTTGCCGCGCCATTCGACCGTCAGCTTTTCGCCCGGAAGAATGGCACTGATGTCCACCCGAACCGCCGCTCCGGCAGCGCGCGCGCGTTCGGAAGGCGCAAACGTGCTGACGAAAGGTATCGCAACAGCCGCACCGCCCACGGCCCCTACGCCGCACGTGATGGCAATCCAGGTGCGACGGCTGCTGTCGACGCCAGCAGCCTTATGAAAGCTCAAGTTGGAACCGGCAGTCTTGACACTGGTAGCGTTGCCTTCATTCATGGTTGTTACTCATTTCCGTTGCTCATTTCCGTCACTCATGGACAGTTCTGCGAAAAGCTACTCTTCGGATCGATAGTTGAATTGGGGTCAACCCGCAATTCTAGCCGTACGCACCTGCCGCTGGTTGACCCCGGTTTGAGTCTTGACGTTGCTCTGGACGACCCGCTACCGTCGCTGCGCGGTGCCCTGTCGGCTACCCTTGTTCATCGCAACTTCGGCGGCACACTCTGTCCATTCCGGTGGTGCCAATCCTGCTTTCGGCTATTGGAGTGAAAAGATGAGTTTTTCGTCAGAGTTCAAGGAATTCGCCCTCAGGGGCAACGTGGTTGACTTGGCTGTGGGCGTCATCGTCGGCGCCGCGTTCGCAAAGATTGTGGACTCAGTCGTGGGCGACCTGATCATGCCGGTGGTTGGCCGCATTTTTGGTGGGCTCGATTTCAGCAGCTACTACATCCCGCTGTCCGGGCAAGCCGCGGGCCTGGTGCTGGCCGAGGCGAAGAAAGCCGGCGCGGTTCTGGCCTATGGCAACTTCATTACCATCGCCCTCAACTTCATCGTTTTGGCCTTCATCATCTTCCTGATGGTCAAGCAGATGAACAAGATGAAGCGCGCACAACCAGCAGCCCCGGCGGCGGCGACGCCAGAAGACGTGATGCTGCTGCGCGAAATTCGCGACGCGCTGCAGCGCTAGGCTTGCCTGGCAAGCATTGAACAGGGCCGCTTTTCGGCCTGTTCAGCGCACGCTTTCGGAGCCAGTCCAGCCCATACTGGGTGGGCCACCCTGACCATGAAGCCGAAAACCGTCCACCGCCTGCCAGCCCCGCTGGAAGATGCCGCCCAGACCTTGAAACTGGCAGCGCGCAACGCTGTGGAGCGCACGATCGAAAGCCTGGGCCTGGCCGCACTGGCTGCTGGCAACGCCTTTCAGCGCGACGGCCTGCTGGGCGCGCAGTTCGAGCTGAACCGCAAGTCGGCGGTGTTCGTGCTCAGCTTCAACGACGTGTTCGATGAACGCGTCCTGCGCGAAGCCGGCGGTGTGGCCGCATCCACGCCGGTCAATGGCGGTACGGCCTGGGACGCGCTGAGCCTGGTCGCAGACCATGAAGTGGAAGTGCAAATCTCGGCCGATCGTTTCGGCATGGATGTAGCCCACGCCTGCGAATGGGAACTGCGCGAATTCGACGCCTGCGTGGCGTCGCTGCTGGACTACAGCGGCAACGAGAAAGACCGCAACCCCTTGCGCCCGCATGTGGTGGGACACGCCATGCTGCGAGCCATCGATTCTGTTTCCGAGCGCGCCGACGTGCGCAAGCTGCTGGGCAGCGAAATCAGCCGCTCTCTGGGCAACCTGCTGCGCAAGGCCTATGCCGACATAGTGGCCGACCTGCGCCAGGCCGGCGTGCAGCCGCGGGGTTTGAGCGTGCGCACCTCGGCCCCACCGCGCAGCGGCGAGGGCCTGGACACTTCAAGCCAGGCCAGCAGCCTGGACGACCCGCGCAGCGGCTACAGCCGTTCAGGCGTTCCGCACCAAGGCAGTGCCTATGGCCAGGACCCGCTGACCGGCGTGCGCCGGCCCGTCGGGGGGGGCGGGCACAGCAGCTACAGCGGCTTTGCGCCTTCCGCCCGCGGCAGCATGGGCGGCCGTGCGCCCAGCCTGGGCGCGGTCGATCCGGGGCTGATGAACCTGATCCGCCGGCTGACCCATACCAGCGGATTCATTAGGGACGACGGTGCCGCCGGCTGGAGTGGCGGGGGCGGGGGCGGGGGCGGGGGACTAGGCGGTCATGGCAGCGGTCATGGCAGCCGTCACGGCGCCAGCGCAGGCTGGTCCGACCCCAGCGACTTCGACGACGGCCGCGCTGCCGTGCCCAACGTTATCCTGGCCCACCGGGAAGAACTACGCCAGGCCAGCCGGGGCTCGCTGGACCACATGGTCATCGACGTCATCGCCGGTCTGTTCGACCAGATCTTGTCCGACCCCAAACTGCCCCCGCAGATGGCACGCCTGATCGCGCGGCTACAGCTGCCCGTGCTGCGCGCTGCGCTGGGCGACACTAGCTTCTTTTCGTCGCGCCGGCACCCTGTGCGACGTTTCATCAACCGCATCGCTTCTCTGGGCACGGCTTTCGAGGACTACAGCGAACCCGCCGCCCAGCGCTTCCTGGCCAAAGTCAAGGGCCTGGTGAACGAGGTCGTCGACGGCGAGTTCGACCAGATCGAAACCTACGAAAGCAAGCTGCAGGCGCTGGAAGCCTTCATGGCCGAAGGCAGCCCGGCCGACGGCGCTGGCCCCAGCGCACAGGCGGCAGAACTGCTGGCACAGAAAGAAGACGAACTGCGGCTGCGACAGCTTTACGCGCAACGCCTGGAAGGAGAGTTGAAGGGCCTGGCCGGTCCCGAATTCGTACGCGACTTCATCACCCGCGTCTGGAGCCAGGTGATGGTGCGCGCTGCCGCGCTGGCCGGCGCAGACAGCGAACTGGTGCAGCAGCTGCGGCGCGCCGGCCGCGAACTGTTCATGAGCGTGCAGCCCAAGGCCACACCGGCCGCGCGCAAGGTCTTCCTGGCCGAACTGCCGCGGCTGATGCAGGACCTGAACGAGGGCATGAACCTCATCCACTGGCCCGACTCCGATCGCCGCGCCTTCTTCGGCCAGCTGATGCCCGCCCATGCCGAGGCGCTGAAGAACACCGGCGCACGCCAGCTGGACATCAACCTGCTGGCGCGCCAGGTGGAAGGCGCGCTTGACAAGGCTTTGCCATCGGCCGAAGACCTGAAGGCCGCTGGCCCGGGTCTGCCGGTGCTGAATGACGAGGTACAGGTACCCGCGTTCACGCCCGAAGAGGCGCTGCGCGTGGGTCTGGTGCAAGACGCCGCGGTCGACTGGTCGGCACCGGCCACGCCGCCAGCAGCAGGCGAGATCGACATCGAAATCGAACCCACGTCGCCCAGCGCCGCCGCGCAGGCCCGGGTGCCCGGCGCCCCTGCACCGGATAGGCCAAAGGAACCGGCTGCTTCGGCCGATGCCGCCGAACCCACGCGCGGCCGAGCCCTGGCCGACCATGTGCAGATCGGTTTCGCCTACCAGATGCAGCTGGAAGGCCAGTGGCAGAAGGTGCGGCTGTCGCATGTCAGCCCGGCACGCAGCTTTTTCGTCTTCACGCACGGCACCGAACGCGCGCAACAGACCGTCTCGCTGTCCCGGCGCATGCTGGAAAAGCTGTGTGAAGCCGGACGCCTGCGCGCCTTCGAACAGGCCTTCCTGGTCGAGCGCGCCACGGCGCGGGCGCGCCGCCAGCTGGCGCAGCTGGCAGCGCCGGCCTAGCGACAAGGCAGGGCTGCTGGCCCCGCTGGCTGCGGTGGATCAGCCAGCCCAGCTGGCTGCGGCGGGTCAGCCAGCCCAGCTGGCTGCGGCGGTTCAGCCAGCATCACAGGCCGATAACCTGCGCGCCATGCGCAGTGCAGCCACCAAGCTGGCCGGGTCGGCCTGGCCGCTGCCGGCAATGTCGAAGGCCGTGCCGTGGTCGGGGCTGGTGCGCACGAAAGGCAGGCCGAGGGTGATGTTGACGCCGTGGTCCACCCCCAGGTACTTCACCGGAATGAGGCCGTGGTCGTGCGTCATGGCCAGCACGATGTCGAATTCGCCGCGCCGCGCGCGCATGAAGACGGTGTCGGGTGCAAAAGGGCCGCGCGCGTCGATGCCTTCGGCCTGGGCGGCACGCACTGCGGGTTCAATGATCTCGATCTCTTCACGCCCGAAGAGCCCGCCCTCGCCGGCATGCGGGTTCAACCCGGCCACCGCCAGGCGCGGCGGCGCGGCCTGCCAGGCCGCGGCGGCGGCATGCGCAATGCGCAGGGTTTGCAGCACGGCGTCGAAGGTGACCGCGTCGATGGCCGCGCGCAGCGACTGGTGAATGGTGACCAGCACCACCTTCAGTTCGTCGTTGGCCAGCATCATGCGCACGGCCGGCGGCGGCCGGCCTGGCAGGCTGACCAGGGCCTGCAGCATCTCGGTATGCCCCGGGTAGGGCACGCCTGCAGCGGCCAGTGCGGCCTTGTGAATGGGCGCGGTAACGATGGCCCGGCCTTGCCCGGCCATCATCAGGCACACCGCAGCTTCGATGCAGCGTGCCGCCGCCGCGCCGCAGCGGGCGTCCACCTGCCCCCAGGGCAGGCCGGCCAGGCCCCCGGGTACGCCGGACATGTCTGGCAAGCCGGGTACCGCCAGCACCGGCAGCACCGGTAGACAGCCCGGCGGCACGGCAGCCAGGTCGCAGACCTCTTCGATGACGGCCGTCATCTTCGCGCCAGCGCGGCGCAACACAGCCGGGTCGCCCAGCACCACGGCGTCGTGCAGTTCACCTTGCTCGAAAGCGCGGCAAATCGTTTCCGGGCCGATGCCCACGGCGTCACCCATCGTCACCAGCAACGGGCGGACGGAGCCTGAAGCCGCTTCGGTGCAATTCATGCCGGGTTCTCCATGTCGATGAATGGATGCTGAAGGCCGAACTCGGCCGCCAGCGCTGCCGCCACGGCCGGTGCGCCATGGCGTTCGGTGGCGTGGTGGCCGCAGGCCAGGAAAGCGACGCCGGTTTCGCGCGCCAGGTGGGTCTGGGGTTCAGAAATTTCGTCGGTGATGAAGGCATCGGCCCCGGCCGCGATGGCGTCCTCGAAGCAGCCATGGGCACCGCCGTTGCACCAGGCCACGCGCTGCAGCGGTCGCCCGTCGCCGGGCACGAGGGTGGGCCTGCGCGCCAGCGTCCGGGCTGCAGCTGCGGCTGCGGCTGCGGCTGCGGCTGCGGCTGCGGCCAGGCCTTCTGCCGTGGTGTGCGGCCCTGCGGGACCGACGAAACCCAAGGCCTGTTCGCCAAATCGGCTGTCTGCCGCCAACCCCAGGCGCTGGCCAAGCTGGGCGTTGTTGCCCAGTTCGGCGTGGGCGTCCAGCGGCAAGGGGCAGGCGTACAGGTTGATGTCATGGGCCATCAGCCGGGCCACACGCTGACGCAGCCAACCCGTGAGCCGGCCGTGCTGGCCGCGCCAGAACAGGCCGTGGTGCACCAGCAGGGTGTCGGCGCCAGTGGCGATGGCGGCGTCGATGAAGGCCAGGCTGGCGGTCACACCACTGGCGATGTGGCGCACCTCGGGCACGCCCTCGGCCTGCAGACCATTCGGCCCATAATCGTTGAGATCCGCGGGAGGCAACAGCATCTGCAGATATGAACCGAGTGCCATGCGTGCAGCCATATTGAATCCGTTGAGCTTGTTGAAGCCGTTGAACACCTCATTGGGACCATTCTGACAACATGTGGCGTAGAACCTGGCTCATCTTCTCGCAGGCCGTAACGGTGGCCGTGGCCGCCCTGTTCGTGGTGGCAACGCTCCAGCCCGACTGGCTGCCCGGCGTTCGTGGTGGCAACCTGCTGCCCACGCCCACGCTGACGCAGATCGTCAGCCCGATGGCAGTACCTTCCGTCGCCGGTGCGGGTGTGGGCACGGCCGCCAACGGCGCACAGGCCAACGGCTACACCCTGGCGGCAAAGCGCGCAGCACCGGCCGTGGTCAGCGTCACCGCCACGCGCATGCAAGCCAACCCGCACGCCAACGACCCGCGCTTTCGCGACTTCTTCAATGAACGCCGCAACCGCGGCGCGCCCACCCAAATGGGCTTGGGTTCGGGCGTGATCATTGCGCCCGAGGGCTACCTGCTGACCAACCACCACGTCATCGAAGGCGCCACCGACATCCAGGTGCAACTGGCCGATGGCCGCGAAGCCAGCGCGCGCGTGGTGGGCAGTGACGCCGAGACCGACATTGCCGTGCTCAAGATCGACCTGCCCGACCTGCCCGTCATGGCGCTGGGCGACACGCGCGCGCTGCAGGTGGGCGACGCTGTGCTGGCCATCGGCAACCCCTTCGGCGTGGGCCAAACGGTCACGGCTGGCATCGTCAGCGCGCTCGACCGCCAGACGCGCGAAAGTTCGCCGCTGCAGAATTTCGTGCAGACCGACGCCGCCATCAACCCTGGCAATTCAGGCGGGGCCCTGGTCGACATCGAAGGCCGGCTGGTGGGCATCAACACCGCCATCTTCTCGCGCGGGGGCGGCAGCAACGGCATCGGCTTTGCGGTGCCGGTAGACACCGCGCGCATCGTCCTGGAACAACTCGTGTCGACCGGCCGTGTACAACGCGGCTGGATCGGCGTTGAAACGCGCGCGCTCTCAGTCGACCTGGCCGAAAGCCTGAACCTGCCCGTGCGTCAGGGCGTGCTGATCACAGGCGTCCTGCAGGACGGCCCCGCGGCCAAAGGCGGCCTGCGCCCGGGCGATGTGGTCGTGAAGGTGGGCGAAGCGACAGTGAAGTCGCCGGCAGAACTGCTCACCGCCGTGGCTTCCCTGCCCCCTGAAAGCGAAACCCGGCTCGCTGTGCAGCGCGGCGCGCAGGCGCTCGAAGTGAAGGTGCGGCTGGCCAACCGCGAAGACAACCTGCCGCGGCAGCCGCGCTAGACCGGCGGGCAAGGGCGGCGGCAGCAGCGCAACAACGCAACAACGCAACAGCGTCAAAGCATCAGCGCCAGCCGCTCCAGAATCAGCACCGCAAAGAAGCCGAAAGCCGCCAGCACCGTCCACTTCACGATGACGATGCCGCGCTGCCGCCAGACCACCTGGCTGGTGCCGATGTACATCGCGAAACACAACAGGCCCGCTACCAGCAGCAGGCCGAAAACGAGACGAAAGATCAACATTGCGGCTTTTCGCTTTTCTTTTCGCCTTTACCAGGCCGGGGCCAGTTCGGCGAAGCCGCGCGGGGCGTCGGCCTCGTTGTCGAAGCTGACGATGCGGTAGGCCGTCTCGTCTGCCAGCAGGGCGCGCAGCAGCTTGTTGTTCAGCGCATGCCCGCTCTTGTAGGCCACATAACTGGCCAGCAGCGGCTTGCCGGCGATGTGCAGGTCGCCGATGGCGTCCAGTATCTTGTGCTTGACGAACTCGTCGTCGTAGCGCAGCCCTTCGGCGTTCAGCACGCGGTGCTCGTCGACGACGATGACGTTGTCCATGCTGCCGCCCAGACCGAGGCCGCGGCTGCGCATCAGATCGACATCCTTGGTGAAGCCGAAGGTGCGCGCACGCGCGATGTCGCGCTTGTACTGGCCCGAGCCGAAGTCGAATTCAACGCGCTGGCCGGTGGCGTCAACGGCAGGGTGGTTGAACTCGATCTCGAAACTGAGCTTGTAGCCATGAAATGGCTCCAGCCGCGCCCATTTCAGCTGCGCGCCACTGCCTTCGCTGACTTCCACCGGCTTGGTTACCTGGATGAAGCGCTTGGGCGCATTTTGCAAGGCAATGCCCGCGCTTTGCAGCAGGTAGACGAAGCTGGCCGCACTGCCGTCGAGGATGGGCACTTCTTCGGCCGAAATGTCGACGATCAGGTTGTCCAAGCCCAGCCCGGCGCAGGCCGACATCAGATGCTCGATGGTCTGCACGCGCGGCCCGCCCGGGTCGCCGCCTGGGCTGATGGTGCTGGCCATGCGCGTGTCGCTGACGGCCTGGGCGTTGACAGGAATGTCAACCGGTACCGGCAGGTCGACGCGACGGAACACGATGCCGGTGTCCGGCGGCGCGGGCCGCAGCGTGAGTTCGACGCGTTGACCGCTGTGAACGCCCACGCCGACCGAGCGCGTGATGGACTTCAAAGTGCGTTGTTGCAGCATGGCCGGGATTGTGGCGGCAAGGCCCGCAGGTCGGGCGCAACCGTGACGAAGACCACTGTCCTGGCCAGTTTGCGCCAACGGCCCCCCTGCTTGGGTGGGGGCGCGTACGCTGCGCAGCTCGGACGGCGGCTTAGACTGAGCCGGCCCTTGCGGGCCACTGCCCGGAGCCCGGATGCCAGCTGCCCACCCGATTGCCAAAGACGCAATTTCTGCTGAAGCCTCGGCAACCGCGGAAGAATCTCCTGTCGCCTGGCGGCTGCGCCTGCTGGGAGGCTTCGAACTCGACGACGGCCAGACGCGGCTGCAACGCTTGCGCAGCCGCGCAGCCATGCTCCTGATGGCACGCCTGGGCATGGCGCCGGGCCGAGACCATCCGCGCGAAGAACTCGCTCAGCTGCTCTGGCCCGAAGCCGACGCCAGCACATGTCGCAGCCGGTTGCGCCAGACGCTGTCGACACTGAAAGCGGTGCTGGAACCGCCAGGCGCCCCGGTCCTGCTTTCGGCCGACCGCCGCGTGCTGCGTCTGGCCCCCGGCGCCTTGTGGTGCGACGTACTGGCCTTCGAAGCCGCACTGCGCCGGGGCGACACCGAAACGGCCCGTCAGCTGTGGGCCGGCGATTTGCTGCCCGGCTTCTACGACGACTGGGTCCATGAAGAACGCCAGCGCCTGCAGGCCCTGGCCGACCGGCTCGACACGCTGCCCGCGGCGGCCCCCACGCGCCCGGCGTTGCAGCCCTTGTTGCCGCAGCCTGCGGCCAGCGCGCAAGCGGCTGTCGGGGTGGCCGCTGTCACGACGAGCCAGCCCTACAGCCCACCAAGCCTGCCGCATCACCTGACACGGCTCATCGGCGCCGACCAGCGCGGCGCACGCCTGCGTGCCGACTGCCTGGTCCACCGGCTCGTCACCGTCCTGGGGCCCGGCGGCTGCGGCAAGACGCGCTTGGCGCTCGAAGTCGCGCGCCTGCTTTGCGAAGGCGCGCCAGACGCCCGCGCGGCGCCGTTCGAACGCGCGGTCTTCGTGTCCCTGGTCGGCGCCGTCGACGCCTCGGCCCTGCTGGACCGGCTGCTGATGGCCCTGCGCGTCGGCACCGCTGGCACCGCGCTTGAACAAGCCATACAGGTGCTGGGCGGCAGGCGTCTGCTGGTGCTGCTGGACAACTGCGAACAACTCGACGACGACGCTGTTGCCACCATTGCCCAGCTGGCCGAAAGCCTGCCGGCCGCGCACTGGCTGGTGACTTCGCGCCGCCCGCTGGGCGTGGACGGCGAACGTGAATTCCAGCTTGCCGGCCTGGCCCTGCCAGCCGCCGACGCGGCGCTGGAAGCGGCGGCGCTGAACCCGGCCGTGGCCTTGTTCGTCGACCGTGCGCGCGCGCACCGGCCCGACTTCCACCTGCACCCCCGCAACCTGAGCGGCCTGCTGGGCCTGGTGCGCTGGCTCGAAGGCCTGCCCCTTGCCATCGAACTGGCAGCGGCGCGCACGCGCGTGATGACGCCGGCTGACATCCTGGCCCTGCTGAGCGGCCACACGGGCGCTGCGGCCACCGAACATGACGGCCAGGCCGGGCTGGCCTGGCTGTCGCGCCGCGGCACGCGCAGCGCTGCTGACCCGCGCCATGCATCGATGCTGGCCGTCATCGATTGGAGCTGGCAACTGCTGGCACCCGAACTGCAGGACCTGCTGAGGGCTATCAGCCTGCTGCCCGGCGGCGCGGCCCTGGCCACCGCCGCCACGCTGGGCCGCCCGCCCGCTTGCGACAGCGCGCTGCCGCTGACCGTGGCCCAGCAGCGGCTGGACGAACTGCTGGCGCACAGCGTGCTGAAGACAGCCATCGGCCAGGACGGGCAATTGCGCTACCTGCCCTATGAACCGGTGCGCGAATTCGTGCTGTCTCAGATGACGCCAGCCGAAGCCCGGCAGCGCCGCCGCCGCACGCTGGACTGGGCCCTGCACTGGGCGCGCACGATGCCGCCCACACCCCCATTGGCCACCGTGCGCGACGAAATGCCGAACCTGGTGGCCGTGATCACTGCTGCGTCTGGCGATGGCGATAGCGACGACGCCGTGCGCCTGGTGCTGCTGCTGCAGTCGTCTTGGGGCGAGATCACCATCCCGCGCAGCGCGCTTGATGCGCTGGACGCGCTGTTGGCCCAGCCCGCGCTCGACGCGTCGCTGGCAGCCAACGGCCACGCGCTGGCGGGCACCTTCTGCCACGCAAGCGGCGACCGCGACGGCGCGCGCGCCCACCTGCAAGCGGCGTTGGCGCGGCCTGTGCCCGACCCGTTGTACCGCCTGGGCACGCTGTCGCGCTCAGCGCGGCTGGTGTTCCGGCTCGACAGCGACGTGGCGCAGGCCCGGCAACTGATCCAGCAAGCACTGCCGCTGGCGCGCGAGCACCGGCGCCCCAGCGTCGAGGCTTCCTTGCTGAGCCTGGAAGGCCACATCACCATCACCGTCGACCGGGACCTGGCGCGTGGCCGTGAACTGGTGGCGCAGTCGGCCGCGCTGTGGCAGCAGACCGGCAATGCCCATCTCGTCAATGCAGGGCGCTACAACCTGGCCAGCGGTTTGATTCAGAACCGCCAGGCCGAAGATGGCCTGCGCGAGATGCGGGCGCTGGCCGATGAAGGCCTGGCCCTGCACGACTGGGACATGGCCGCCGGCGCGCTGGACGCCTGCGGCACCGCCCTGGGGCAGTTGCGGCGCTGGGCCGAAGCCGTGCACGCGCACCGCCAGAGCCTGCAAGTGGCCTGGGACAACGCAGAGATGCTGTCGGTGATATATGCGCTTTGGGACATCCCGCCTGCCCTGGCGCATCTGCGCCAGGGCAGGCTGGCCGCGCAGACCATGGCCGCGGCCGAAAGCCTGTGGCGCACCCGCTTCGGCCCGCTGAATACCGACGACCAGCGCCACTTGGTGCGCATGCGCCGACTGCTGCGCCGCCTGCTCAGCCCGGCCGATGCGCGCGCAGCCTGGGCGCAGGGGGCCGCGCTGCCGGTGGGCGATGCGGTACGCGCGGTGCTGGCAGCACCAGGCTAGTGCCGTGTTCGATGCTGCGTGGAACTTAGGAAAACCGATGGATTGGGTTGTCTGGCGAGGCGCAAGCCACAGCGATTCTCTTTTGCATCGCGCGGATTTGCAGCGGCGCCAGGCGACTCAAGACGCGGTTTTAGGTTCCACATAGTGCAGTGTTCGATGCTGTGTGGAACTTAAGAAAACCGATGGATTGGGTTGTCTGGCTAGGCGCAAACCACAGCGATGCTCTTTTGCATCGCGCGGATTTGCAACGACGCCAGGCGACCCAAGACGCGGTTTTATGATCCACATAGCGGTGAACACTGCACTAGCCCATGCACGTGCGGTTCTTGCCCGTGCGCTTGGCCTCGTACAGCGCCTCGTCGGCACGTTCCAACGCGGCTTCGAGCGGCTCGCCCGGCTGCCAGGCGGTGACGCCGGCAGAGAAGGTGACGAAGACTTCCTTGCCTTCATGCATGAACAGCCCTGCGCTCAGGCTGCGCTGCAGCCGCGTCAGTGCCTGCTGGGCTTCGGCCAGTGCGCTGCCGGGCAGCAGCACGACGAATTCTTCGCCGCCAAAACGCGCCAGGTGGTCGACCGGGCGCAAGCGCTCGACCACAGCCGCAGCCAGGGTCTTCAGGGCCTGGTCACCGGCGGCATGGCCCAGCGTGTCGTTCAGCTTCTTGAAGTTGTCGATGTCCAGCAGGCCAACGGCCAGTACCGGCACCTGGCCCTCGTGCTGGCTACGGGCGCCGCTGCCCACCAGGGCATCG
>JBBQAW010000044.1:0-19205 GCA_038316815.1 Burkholderiales bacterium | reverse complement strand
GGCTGCTGCCAGTCGACCAGAGCGGCCTGCTCGGCCCAGTAGGCGTCGCGGTCGCTCAAGGAACGCTGGTGGACTTCGGTGTAGCTCGTCGCTGCCTTCATAACTGTCTCCATGACGGTCTTCGGGGGCGCCGGCAGCGCCGACCCTGCAACCGCCATTGTCGGCGTCGCCCTTGCTGCACGCTGACTTGGCTTTGTTGAGTGCGCGCTGATGAGCCCGAGGTAGGGACTAAGAAATGCGGACCACCACCCGCCCGCGCACCTGGCCAGCCATCAGTTGCTGTGCGGCAGCGACCGCACCGTCCAGACCCACTTCGCTTGTCATGCGTTCAAGCAATGCGGATTCGAGGTCGCGCGCCAAGCGGGCCCAGGCGCTTTGGCGCAGGACCAGCGGGGCCATGACGCTGTCCACGCCCAGCAGGGCGACATTGCGCAGGATGAAAGGCATCACGGTCGTCGGCAAGTCGGCGCCCTGGGCCAGTCCACAGGCGGCCACTGCACCGCCATAGCGCGTCTGCGCCAGCGCATTAGCCAGGGTGTGGCTGCCCACAACGTCAACCACGGCGGCCCAGCGCTCCTTCTGCAGGGGCTTGCCAGCGGCGGCAAGTTCGGCCCGGTCGATGACGCCGGTTGCACCCAGCGCCTGCAGGTAGTCGGCCTCGGCGGGCTTGCCGGTGGCCGCCACGACGCGGTGGCCCAGTCGGGCCAGCAGGGCCACGGCAACCGAGCCCACGCCGCCCGTGGCACCGGTCACCAGGACCTCGCCCGCGCCGGGCTGCAGGCCGTGGCGCTCAAGTGCCATCACGCACAGCATGGCGGTGTAACCGGCCGTGCCGATGGCCATCGCCTGGCGCGGCGTGAAGGCCGCCGGCAGGGCCACCAGCCAGTCGCCTTTCAACCGTGCGCGTTCAGCCAGGCAACCCCAATGGGTTTCGCCAACGCCGAAGCCGTTGTGTACAAACCTGTCGCCCGGTTTCCAGGCAGGGTGGCGGCTTTCCAGCACCGTGCCGGCGTCGTCGATGCCGGCCACCATGGGCCACTGGCGCACCACAGGTGCCTTGTTGGTGATGGCCAGGCCATCTTTGTAGTTGAGCGTGGAGTACTCGGGCTGCACCAGCACGTCACCGGCTTCAGGCAGACGGCTTTCATCCAGCAAGCTCAGGCCAACGCGGAAGCCGGCGTCGTCTTTCTCGATCAACAGGGCTTTGAACATGGCGTTGGCCAGCGGGCCTGGGAGTGACTGAATTCCCGATGATGCGGTATGGATTGGCTTCGTGCCGCCAGCCGGCCTGGCCCGATCCCTGCCTCTATGCGTTGACACTCTGGCAGTGGCCCGCCTATGCTCCGGCCCGCAATGCTTTTCCCCACCCCCGTTCCGTACCCTGCCCGCCTGGCCCTGTGCAAGCTGAGTTGCGCCATCACGTTGTTGCTGGCTGGCGCGTCCGTTTTTGCCCAGAACGAGTCAGCGCCAACCGCTGCATTGCACACATCTGCGCACACCGAACCGGGCGACGCTGTACTGCAACTGCTGCAGCAAAGAGGCCTTCTCGGCGAGGCAGTCGAAAGCCCGTTGGTAACGCAGATGCGGGACAAGGCCACCGAGATGGTGATGTCAGCGATGCAGTTCCTGGGCGTGCCCTACCAGCGCGGCGGCAACAGCGCCGACGAAGGTTTCGACTGCAGCGGTTTCACCCGCCATGTGTTTGAACGCAGCATCGGGCTGGTGCTACCGCGCAAGGCCGACGAGCAGGCCCGCCTGGCTGCACTTGACAACGTGCGACGCGAAGAACTCAAGCCCGGCGACCTGGTCTTCTTCAACACTATGCGCCGCGCGTTTTCGCATGTGGGCATTTACGTTGGCGAAGGCAGGTTCATTCATGCTCCGCGCGCGGGTGCGCAGGTGCGTATCGAAGACATGCGCCAGGCTTATTGGGCCCATCGCTTCAATGGCGCACGTCGCGCAGCCTTGCCGCAAACTGGCAGCGACACCTTACCGACGCGCTAAGTTCCTTCGAAGATCTGGGGCCTCGACCCCAGACCCCGGAACATATAGAAATCAAACGGGAAGCGCCACCGTCTCAGCGCATGGCCACGGCAGCAGATGAGGCAGGGGCAGCAGGAGCCGCAGGAGCCGCAGACCGCACGATGGGCCCCCGCAGTTCAGGGTAATCGTTCAGCATGCTTTTGCCGAACAAAGGCTTGTACGCGCCCTTGTGACAGGTCAGACACCCTACCTTGGGGTTGTCTCCCTCCGGGCTAAGGCGGTGTGCTGGCAATAACGGGCCGATCGGGTTCAGGTAGTTCACGTTCAGGTCGCGAACCATGCGTATGCCGTACCAAGCCGTCACCCGCTGTGGTGAACTTTGGTCCCAAGCCGCCAGAGCCCGGGTGTTGTGGCAATAAGTGCAATTCACGCCCAGAGACTGGCTCATGTAGATCATCAGTCCGTAACTGAATTCGGCCTGCCGGATGGACTGCCGGTTGCCAGTGGGCAGGGCCTCTGTGCCCTGCACCCGGATGCTGGGGGCTTCGGTGTTGAGATAAGTCGACAGCGGGTCGTACGGCAGCGAACTGTTGCCCACAGCCAAGACACCTGCAGTGTTTTGCTGCCCGCGGTTACCGATGATGTTCTGACCCGCAATGCTTTCGCCGGGGTGCTTGAACCAGTCGCCCGAGGGCACTGCCTGCCCCCGGTGGCAGGTCCAGCACGTCACCCCGGTATCAGCCACGTGCGATTGCCACTTGGTGTTGATCTCGCGTGTCATGACCAGCATGCGGCGCGCAACTACCTTGGCGTATTTCTCGTCCGAAGCCAGGTTCTTCGGGTTGTGGCAGAACTCACAGCCTTCTTCGGGCGAAACCCATGTCGTGATGGCCTGCATGAGGCGCGAGAACTCAAGCACGTTCAGGTCGTTCAGCACTTGTACGTTCTTGTGTATCTCGCCGGCGAGGGGGGTATCGGGCTCGATCTCGTCTACCGGCTCGGGCTCGGGAATCTGGTTCTCATCGACAGCTTTTGCCGCGTAGCTTCCGTCATACACCTGCACCATGCCTGTGCCGCGATGACCGCGTTGCACACTGTCGGCGGGTTGGCATCCGGCGATCAGCAACAAGCAGCCACATAACCAAACAATTAGCCGGGCTGAGGGACGCTGGTTCAAAAGGCCGCTATTGACGGGCTCTCCGGCCCCATTACCTTGTCTCGGGCTCATCTCATTCCCTCGGCAGCGAACGGCTCAACTGAATGAAATAGATGGTTCATCCAGGGCCTATTTAGCGATGTAATCTTAGAATCACGTAGTCAACTGTCAATTAGAACTTACACAAAGCCGACACACAATTAAGGCTTTTTCCAATGGAATTCAGAAACGACAAGTCCCTGCAAGCAGGGCGCTTGCAGGGCGCAATTGCCATTGAAACTCAGGCGGCCTTTTTGACCTTGAAGTTACGGCACCAGCCGTCCTTGGCGACCAAGCGTCCGCCGAAAAATGAGCAAGGACCCCATTCGGCAGTAGGTGCCCCCGAATACAGCTGGCATGTGCTGCACTTCTGTTCGACGGTATGCCGCGGGTACCTGGCCTTGTCGACCTTGGTTGTGTCGATCTTGAAGCCCATGGACTTGGCATAGGCGTCGGTCTCAGTCAGCTTTTCAGTCGAAACCGGGTCAGCGGCGAAGACCTGCGTGGCTGCAAGGGCAGACGTGCCACAGGCGACGCGCAAGATAAAGACGCGTCGGCTGTTCGTGGGTTTGCTCATGAAATCGTTGTCTCCGTGATGGAATGTCGGGGGAATCAGTTCTGTAATTCGGATCACGGCGCCGTGCGTACCAGCCGCACGTGCAAGCTGTCGGACTGCGCCGTCTGGGCCACACCGCCAAAGCCGAAGTCCAGCGCATAGGCCTGCCCTGCGTCTTGCAGGCTGGCCGTACCAGTCCAGAATGGCGTAGGAGGCGTGCCCGGAAAGACGCTCAGGTTGATGCGCGGTTGGGTGCACTGGCGCTCGGACACTGTCGCCAATTCACGCAGACTTGGCACCCGCCAGTCGTTATAGAAGTGTTCGCCCGATGCATTGATGCGCTGCGCCTGCGCCAAACTATCAACCCAATTCAGCCGCTGAGCCTGACCCTGGCAAGACGTCTGGACCCAGGTTTGACCCAGGGGGCAGCGCATCCACATCAGCAGCGTCACACCGTCAACGGTGTTGCCCTCGTTGTCGGCCATGAAGCGCGAATTGGGAGAGGAAAGCACCGCCAATTCCTTGCACACTTGCTGCGCCTGTGCCTGGGCCAACAGCCCCAGATACAAAGACACGCACAAGCACACGCAAGACAGCAACGGCGCTGGCCTTGTGCTCATCCTCCGCCCCCCGGTGCTATTTGTCGAAACCGATCCCGGTGCCCTTGGTGGCGAAGCCACGGGCATTGATAGGCGTAGGTCCACTCGTCTGCCGAGTCACCAGCCCCGTTTCAATCGGGACACCCCGATGCAGGTAGAACGAATAGGCCTCGATGGCCGTCATGTCGTCCCCGCTGACGTCCAGCGCCTTGCCGCCCTGTGGGGTTTCAATGCACCAATTGACCATCGACCTGTAGGTCACCACTTTGTTGAACATGGGCAAGAACTTCGGGAAGGTCTGCGGGTTCGTAGCCGCCGCATCCGGATGACAGTTGGCGCAAGCCAAACCGTTGTTGGCCATGTCGGCCCGCGCCCCGTACCACATGTCAAAGCCGCGTTTGACCGAGGCCATGAGCTTGTCGTCCTTGACCTTCAGTTCGTCCGGGGTGAACGGTTCGCGGGCAGTGGAATGCATGGCAGCTGCCAGCAAGGCAAGGCCAGCGACCGGAAGAACGACTGCCTTCAAAAGCTTCTTGTACGTTTGCATGGATTGGTTCCCTTCAGGCCTTGAAGCCGTTCTTGATTGCTGGCTGCAGCGAATCGGCGAACGGCTGGTATTGCACGAAGTGGCCGCCCTTGTCGTCGATGGCGGCGAAGGCGCTGCCCATGCCGTCCTGCGTGTTGGACGGGTCTGCCCGGTGCTGCCGGAATTCCGGGTAAGGCAGTTCCACTGGCGGGTAAGGCCAGGGCCAAGAGGTGCTCATGGTGCCGATGGACGTGAGGTTGCCAATCTTGTTGTAGACGGTGTGGTGCACGTGACCGTGATAGGCCATTACGTTGGCAAACTTGCCCAGGATGTCGCGCACTTCCTTGGAATCGCTGACCTGGAAGTTCCATCTTGGGTAGTAGTCCCACAGCGGCGAGTGCGTGAAGATCACGACAGGCGTGTCCGGCGCGATGTTGGCCACATCCTTCTTCAGCCATTCCAGCTGCTTCTCGTGCACGCCCCAGACGCCAGGCACAGGGCTATTCAGAGGCATGAACCAGTCGCGCCGCTGCGCAGGCGTGAGATTGGCTGCAGTCCAGAAGTCCGGCGTCAAGATCGAGTTCAGACCGATAAAATGAACGCCCTTTTGGTTGAAGGACCAGGTTTCACTGCCGAAGTTGGCGCGGTAGCCAGCGCCCATGTCCAAATACCAGTCGTGTTCGCCGGGAATGACGCGCAACGGGGCCTTGAGCTTCGACAGGATTCGTTTGCCCTTTGCCAATTGGTCCAGTTCGCCGTGGTGCGACACGTCACCGGTCACAAGCACGAAGTCGGGCTGCGTCTTCATGGCATTGACTTGTGCAACCGCATCTTCAAGGTGGCCGTCGAAGACATGGTCTTTGGCACTGTAAAGGTGCGGGTCGCTGATGATGGCGAACCGGAACGGCGTGACCCCGCGCTTACCCGTCTGGGCGGACACGATGTCCACCACACCCAAGTTGACCCCTACGGCCTGGGCAACAAGGGTAGACAACCCAGCTTTGCCGGTCAACCCAAGAAACTTTCTCCTGTCTGCGTCGCTTCTGTCTGTCATGTCTTGTCTCCGATGGTTCCACTCACAAGACACGGCAGAAGAACGTCCGCCGCGCCATACCGTCAGGCCTAACGCGTTGCGCCAGCCAATAGAAATTCGGGGCACGCGTGTTGACCCAGCGGCAGGGTTTTTACGAGGCCGGCGCGCAGGGGCGCAGGCTTAACGGAACCCACGTCCATGACAGACATGTGGTTTCTCGACTGATACGGGCACAGGCCCGATCTGGGGTCATTGGCTCTCATGGCACTCCTCTGGGGGGTTTGGCCTGGGCACGCGCTTGTCTCTTCTAGGCGTTCCGGTCACTTTACGCACCGGACGGTCGGAAATGAAATTGAACGTTTTGCCTCTGATGGAGCGTTTGGCTAATATCGGCGTCAACTGAGTGACCACAGAGAGATGCAGATGTCGCTGGCCAAGAGTGCGTCACTGAAACAGGTCGCCACCTTCCGCACCGTTGCCCGCCTGGGCAGCGTGTCCTTGGCCGCTGAGGAACTGCACCTCAGCCAGTCGGCTGTGTCGATCCAGATTGGCAGCCTGGAAGCAGCCGCCGGCACGGCCCTGATCGAGCGCACTGGCCGCGGCGTGCGCGTCACCGAGGCCGGGCAATTGCTACTGGGTTATGCAGACCGCCTGCTGGCGCTGTGGAACGAAACCAGCGACGAGATGGCCACCCTGCTGGGCGACTTCAGCGGCACCCTGCGCATCGGCGCCGTCACGACGGCCGAGCATTGGCTGCCACGCCTGCTGGTGCGCTTCATCAACCTGAACCCGAAGGTCAGCGTACGGCTTTTCGCCTGCAACCGCGACGACATCGTGCGCCACCTTGCTGCCCATGATGTGGACCTGGCGGTCATGGGGCGTCCACCGGCAGAGTTGCAAGTCGAAGCCACCGCCATCGGGGATAACCCCTTGGCATTTGTTGCGGCGCCCACACACCCGCTGATGTTGCAGACCCGGCTTAGCCTGGCGCAGTTGGCCGAAGTGCCTTTGCTGGTGCGCGAACGCGGCTCGGGCACGCGCTTGGCGGTGGAGCGCCTGTTCAAAGCCCAGGGCTTGCGTTTGCGCATCGGCAGCGAAATGTCCAGCAACGAAGCGATCAAGCAAATGTGCGCGGCGGGCTTCGCACCGGCTTATCTGTCGATGCTGACCTGCCCGCTGGAACTGGACGCGGGCCTGCTGCGCATCTTGCCCATGCCCGACAACCCCAGCCTGAGCCGCTGGCACGTGGTGCGAATCAGCGGCCAACCGGTGCCCCAGGTGGCACTGGCCTTCGAGGACTTTCTGGTGCGTTGCGGAGCTGAGGAGATGCTGGCGCCCATCCGCCAACACCTTGCGCAAGCCCGCAAGCGCAACCGGGCAAAATCAGCGACATGACCCATGCCGTGATTCCTCTGGCCGACCTGCGCTACGCCGCCCCGTTGCCGCCCGTCCCTGCCACGCTGGTGGCGCCCACCGGGCTGCTGTCGGACAGCCTGGGCCGACCGTTGCGCGACTTGCGCATCTCGGTGACAGACCGTTGCAACTTTCGCTGCAGCTACTGCATGCCCAAAGAGGTTTTCGACAGTCAATACAAGTTCCTGCCGCAGACTTCGCTGCTGTCCTTCGAAGAGATTTCGCGCATGGCCGGCCTGTTCGCAGCGCATGGCGTTTGCAAGCTGCGCCTGACGGGCGGTGAACCGTTGTTGCGCAAAGGCCTGGAAGTGCTGGTGTCGCAACTGGCGGCGCTGCGCACGCCGCAAGGCCAGCCGCTGGACATCACGCTGACGACCAATGGTTCGCTGCTGGCCCGCAAGGCGCAGGCGCTGCGCGACGCCGGCCTGCAGCGTGTGACGGTCAGCCTGGACGCGCTGGACGACGCGGTGTTTCGGCAGATGAATGACGCCGACTTTCCGGTGGCAGATGTTCTAGCGGGCATCCAGGCCGCGCTGCACGCCGGGCTGGCGCCGGTGAAGGTGAACATGGTCGTCAAACGCGGCACCAACGACCAACAGATCGTGCCCCTTGCGCGCCACATGCGCCAGCACTACGGCCCCGCGGTCGTCCTTCGCTTCATCGAGTACATGGACGTCGGCGCCACCAACGGCTGGCGCATGGACGAAGTGCTGCCTTCGGCGCAGGTGCGGCAAAGGCTGAACGAGATTTTTCCCCTGCTTCCGCTGGACCCACTGGCGCCCGGCGAGACAGCAGAGCGCTGGCGCTATGCCGACGGCGCCGGCGAAGTCGGCTTCATCAGCAGCGTCACCCAGGCCTTCTGCCACGACTGCAACCGCGCCCGCTTGTCCACCGAAGGCAAGCTCTTCCTGTGCCTGTTCGCCAGCCGCGGGCACGACCTGCGCGCGTTGCTGCGCGGGGGCTACAGCGACGACCAGATCAGCGCCGCCATCGGGCTGATCTGGGCCGGGCGCGCCGACCGGTACTCAGAGCTGCGCAGCCAGGGCGCAGCGGCCGTACCCGGCGGCGAACGCCGGGTGGAGATGCACTACATCGGTGGCTGAAGTTGTGGCTCGGGCAGGGTGGGTGTCGTGATCTCGCCCGGGATCGATTTGCGCGCAAACCAGGTGTAGACCGTCGGCACGACGAAGATCGTCAGCAAGGTGCCCAGGCTCATGCCGCCTACGATGACCCAGCCGATCTGCTGGCGGCTTTCAGCACCGGCGCCCGTGGCCAGCGCCAAGGGCAAGGCACCCAGCACCATCGCCCCCGTGGTCATCAAGATCGGGCGCAGGCGCAGTGTGGCCGCCTCTTGCACGGCATCCATCACGGACATGCCGTCCTGCCGCAACTGGTTCGCGAACTCGACGATCAGGATGCCGTGCTTGGTAATCAGCCCGACCAGGGTGATCAGCCCGATCTGAGAGAACACGTTCAGCGTGCCGCCGGCCAGTTTCAGCGCCAGCAGCGCGCCCACCATCGACAGCGGCACCGACAGCAAAATGACAAAGGGGTCGATGAAGCTTTCGAACTGCGCCGCCAACACCAGGAAGATGAACAGCAGCGCCAGCACGAACACCACACCCAGCGCGCCCGAACTGGCCTTGAATTCGCGGCTGATGCCATTCAGTTCGGTGGCGTAACCCGGGGGCAGTACCCGCCCAGCGGTCGCGTCCATGAACTTCAAGGCTTCGCCAAGCGAATAACCGGGTGCCAGGTTGGCGCTCAGCGTGACTGAGCGGCGCTGGTTGAAGTGGTTCAGTTCGCGCGGACTGACGGCTTCCCGCACCTTTACCAGGCTGGAAAGCGGCACCATGGTCTCGCCGCGCCCGCGCACAAATATCTTGTCGATGTCTTCCGGCGTGGCGCGGCCTGCGCTTTCGGTCTGCACCAGCACGTCGTACTGCTCGGCGTCGCGCTTGTAGCGCGTGACCACGCGGCCGCCCAGCATGGTTTCGATCGTGCGCGCCACCACATCAACTGCCACGCCCGCGTCGGCAGCACGCGCGCGGTCGACGTCGATGAATATCTCGGGCTTGTTCAGCTGCAGGTCGCTGTCGGGCTGCACGATGCCCGGGTTCTTCTGCATCTCGGCCAGCATGGCCTGTGCGCTGCGGGCCATGTTCTGGTAACTGTCGCTGCTGACAATGACGAACTCGACCGCCCGCGCGCGCCCGCCCTGCCCCAGGCTGGGCGGCGTTACCGGGAACACGCTGATACCTGGCAGCGCCATGAACTGTGGCAGAAGCTTTTGCGCCAGTTGCTGGGTGGTGGTGGTGCGTTCGGTCCAGTCAACCGTGCGCAAGACCCCGAAGGCGCTCGACACCTGGCCCTGGCCAACGAACATGAAGCGGCGGTCGAATTCGGGGTACTGCGCGGTGATGGTCTCGACGGCGTCGAGATAGCGCGCCGTGTACTCCAGCGTGGCACCGTCGGGCGCGCGCATGGGCAGGAAGATCACACCGCGGTCTTCCATCGGCGCGAGTTCGCTCTTGGCAGTGCTGAACAGCCACCAGCTGCCGCCGGCCGAAGACAACATCACCACCAGCACCAGCCAGCGGTGGTTCAGCATCCAGCCCAGCAGCCGGCCGTAACCGCCGCTCGTGGCCGAGAGCACGCGTTCCATGCCCCGATCGAAGCGCGACGGTTTGAGATTGCGGCGCAGCAGCTTGCTGCACATCATCGGCGTCAAGGTCAGCGCCACGAAGCCCGAGACCAGCACCGCGCCAGCCAGCGTCAAGGCAAACTCACCGAACAAGCGCCCGGTGCGACCCGGCGTGAAGGCCAGGGGCGCGAACACTGCCGCCAGCGTGAGCGTCATCGCAATGACGGCAAAGCTGATTTCGTGCACGCCCTTGATCGCCGCTTGGAAGGGAGTCAAACCCTTCTCGATGTGGCGGTAAATGTTCTCCAGCACCACGATGGCGTCGTCGACCACCAGACCGATGGCCAGAACCAGCGCCAGCAAGGTCAGCGTGTTGATGGTGAAACCGGCCAGCGCGATCATCGCGAAGGTGCCGATCAGGCTGACCGGGATGGTGATGAGCGGAATGATCGAAGCCCGCAAAGTGCGCAGGAAAACGAACACCACCAGGGCCACCAGCACGACGGCTTCAGCCACCGTGGTGTAGACGGCCTTGATCGACCGGTCGATGAAGACCGAGTTGTCGTTGGCCTGGATGACGGTTACCGACGGCGGCAGGTCGCGCTGAATCTGCGGTATCAGGGCCTTCACGCCGGCTGCCACTTCCAGCGGGTTGGCCGTGGCGTTGCGCACCACGCCCGTGCTGATCGAAGGCACGCCATTCAGGCGCACGCGGCTGCGTTCGCTGGCGGCGGCTTCTGTGACACGCGCCACGTCGCGCAGGCGCACCAGGGCGCCACCGGCGTTCTTCAGCACGATGTCGTTGAACTGTTCCACCGTGTTCAAGTCGGTGCGCGCCGTGACGCTGAATTCACGCTGCTGGCTTTCAATGCGGCCGGCGGGCACTTCCAGGTTCTGGCGGCGGATGGCTTCTTCGACGTCTTGCACCGTCAGCCGGTAGGCGGCCAGGCGGTCGGGGTCGAGCCAGATGCGCATCGCAAAGCGGCGGTCGCCGCCCACCTGCACGTCGGCCACGCCGGTGACGGTTTGCAGGCGCGGCTTGACGACGCGGTTGATCAGTTCGGTCAGCTCCAGCGGGCCCATGGTCTCGCTGGTGTAGGCCAGCCAGATGGTGGGCGTGGCGTCAGCCTCGACCTTGCTGATGGTGGACTCGTCGGCCTCGGTGGGCAGGCGGCCGCGCACGCGCGCGACCCGGTCGCGCACTTCAGCGGCAGCGGTATCGGGGTCTTTGCTGAGCTTGAAGCGCACCGTGATGTTGCTTTGCTCGGTGCGCGAGACGCTGGTCATGATGTCCACGCCATCGATGCCCGCGATGCTGTCTTCCAGCGGCTTGGTGACCTGCGTCTCGATGACTTCGCTCGACGCGCCCTGCAAACGCGTGGTGACGCTGACCAGTGGCTCGTCGATGCGGGGGTATTCGCGCAGCGTCAGCTGCTCGAACGAAACCAGCCCCACCAGCACCAGCAGCAGCGACATCACGCAGGCCAGCACGGGCCTGCGGATGGACGTCTCAGAGAACCTCATGGCGCCGGCCTCTTGCCTGCCATCGGGCCGCCGGACGCGCCAGGCGCTGCCGGCGTGGCTTGTGGTGTTGCAGGCCGTGCAGCAGGCTGGCCGACACGGCTCAGGTCGATGACCCTCAGCGGCACGGCATCCGCACGCAAAAGCCGGCCGTGGCCGGCCGTGACGACCTGGTCCCCCAGCTGCAAGCCCGACAGGATTTCGACCTTGCCGGGCAGGCGCACGCCGACCTGGGCTTCCAAACGCTGCGACACCTTCTGGCCGCTGGGACCGGCAACGACCTTGAAGACGAACTGGCGGCCGCCCTGGGGCACCAGCGCCTCTTCGGGCACGACGATGGCGCCTTCGCGGACCGAGAACACGACGCGTGGCCGCGCGAACATGCCGGGCTTGAGCAAGGCGCCGCTGTTGTCCACCGAAGCGCGCACGCGGATCGCGCGGCCATTCGGGTCGACCTGGGAATCCAGCGCGTCGATGCGGCCCTTGAACTGGCGCCCGGGCAAGGCGTCCAGGCTCAGTTCGACCCGCTGCCCGGTGCGCACGCGGGCGATGTACCGCTCGGGCAGGGTGAATTCCACGTGCAGGGCAGACAGGTCTTCGATGCCCACCAGGTCGGCGCCGTCCTTGACATAGTCGCCCAGTTGAACGGCCCGAATGCCCACCGTGCCGTCGAAGGGGGCCAGCACCCTCATGCGCGCCAGTTGGGCCAGTGCCAGCGCCACCTGGCTGTCGGCAACCTGCATGGCAGCGGCGTTCTGGTCGACCGCGCTCTGGCTGACGAAGTTCTGCGCCACCAGTTCGCGGCTGCGCTGCAGGTTGGTGCGCGCGATGCTGGCCTGGGCCTGGGCCTGTTGCAGCTGCGCCTGCTGCAAGGCGTCGTCCAGCTGCACCAGCACCTGACCGCGGCGCACTTGAGCGCCATCGGTGAAGCCCAGCCGGGCAATGCGGCCGCTGGTTTCCGGCCGCAACATCACCCCTTGCCGCGACTTCAACGAACCCACGGTCAGGACATCATCGGTAAGCGTGATGCTTTCGACAGCAGCCACTTCCACCGCTGCCGGCCCGCCTTGTGCGCCGCCCCCGCCTGGCCGGGTGGCAGCAGCGCCAGGTGCGCCCGGCGCACCCGCACCCGCACCCCCGCCCCCGCCCCCGCCCCCGCCCCCGCCCCCACCCATTGGGCGGGCGCCATCTGCAGCGGCCTGGGTACCTGCCGGCTGGACGGCCGGGCTACGGTTTTGCCACCACCAGCCAGCACCGGCGGCAATAGAAATGCCTATCACCGCCACGGCGGTCGTTGTCGTCTTCAAGGATGGGGTCCGTTGGCGGAAAAGCCTTGAACTTTACTCATCCTGGCGCAGACGTGCTCGCGACCAGCGGCCGCTGCCGTGTCAGCAGGTGATGCTGTCCACGCCCCGGTTGGCCAAAGCGTCGGCGCGCTCGTTGCCGGGGTCGCCGGAATGGCCCTTCACCCACTTCCACGTCACCTGGTGGGCTGCGTTCAGGGTGTCCAGGCGTTGCCAGAGTTCAACGTTCTTGACGGGCTGCTTGTCTGCCGTGCGCCAACCGCGCTGTTTCCAGCCGTGGATCCAGGTGGTGATGCCCTGGCGCACGTACTGGCTGTCGGTGTAGACGGTGACGACGCAGCGCTGCTTGAGCACCGTCAGGGCTTCAATCACGGCTGTCAGTTCCATGCGGTTGTTGGTGGTCAGACGTTCTCCGCCGAACAGTTCTTTCTCGTGCTCGCCACTCTTCAGCCAGACGCCCCAGCCCCCCGGGCCAGGGTTGCCGCGGCAGGCGCCATCGGCATAGATCACCACTTCAGACATCAAGACTCCAGTTCGGTGAGCACGGCATCGCGCTCGACATGGGCGGCGGCTTGCAAGCCAGAGGCCATCGGCATCGGCTGCGCTGCACTGCGGCGGGCAGCCACGACAGCGGCGCGCACCTGCCGCCGTTCCTGCTTGATCAGGCCGACAAGCCGCACGCCACGCACGCGCTTGACCGCCATCACGGTGTAGACAGCGCCCAGCACCGGCCACCAGCGTTCGCCCACCGGGTCCATCCAGGCAAAACGGTCAAGCCAGCGCTGGCTGTACATGGGCGGACGCCAGCAACCGAAGTGGCCGCCTTCGACCTCGAAGCCCAGCAGGCGCAACCAGTCGCGCAGCCGCCAGTAGCCCAGAAAGTCGCCCGCGCGCGGCAGGAACAAGCCGTCGCCGGCTACGCCGCGCGCCAGGCCCATGCCGCGACGCGCGCGCCCGGCGCGCTGGCGCAGGCCCCACAGGCTGGCCGGGTTGAAGCCGGCAATGACGACACGCCCTTCTGGCACCAGCACACGTTCGACTTCGCGCAGAGTCAGGTGCGGGTCCCGCGCCAGTTCCAGCGAGTGCGGCAACACCACCAGGTCGATGCTGGCATCCGGGAATGGCAAGGCATCGAATTCGCAATGCAGATGGATCGGCTCCTGCACCGCCATCGTGCTGATCTGCAGGTCGCGCTGCGGCTGAATCGGCAGGGCTTCAGGCACATAGAGCGAGTCGCTGGCGACCCAACGATGGGGCATGCGGTTGGCGCGCAGGCCTTCGAGTTCGGGCATGCCCAGCTGCAGGGCGTGGAAGCCGAAAGCGTCGGTGACAGCGTGGTCCAGGCGGTCTTGTTCCCAGGCCAGCAAGTACATGCCGGGAGGGGTCCGAAGCCAGGACCCCAACTCTATAATCGACTCTTCTCGCGTCATGTCGCTAATGCCAGATTCCCCTCACCAACAGCACCCACCGCACACGCCCGCCCGCCCGTCTGAACTTCCACCCGCCCTTCAACCCACCTTGCTGCCGCTGCCGGCATTTGCCGACAACTACATCTGGTTGTTGCACAACGGCCGGCAGGCCTGGGTAGTGGACCCGGGCGACGCTGGCCCGGTGCTGAAAGCGCTTGATGACCTGCAGCTCAGTCTGGCCGGCATTCTAGTGACGCACCACCACCCGGACCACGTTGGCGGCTTGAGTGCACTGCGCCCTGTCCTGCAGGGCCCCGTCTACGGGCCGGCGCGCGAGTCGATTCCGCAGCCCTTCACGCCCTTGCGCGACGGCGAAGTCATCGACGTCATGGGTCTGCAGTTCCGCGTGCTGGACGTTCCCGGCCACACGGCAGGTCACATTGCTTATGCCCAGCAGGGCGCAGCCGAAAGACCCCTGCTCTTCTGCGGCGACACGCTGTTCTCGGCTGGCTGCGGGCGCCTGTTCGAAGGCACGCCGGCGCAGATGGCGGCTTCACTGGCGCTCCTCGCCGCGCTACCGGGCGACACCCAGGTTTGCTGCACACACGAATACACCCTGTCGAATCTGAAATTTGCCGCCGCCGTGGAACCCGGCAACACCGACGTGCTCAACTACACGCGCCATTGCCAGGCATTGCGGGAGGCTGGCCTTCCCACGCTGCCCAGCGAAATGGCGCTGGAATTGCGCATCAACCCTTTCCTGCGTTGCAGCGAACCCGCGGTCGTGGCCGCGGTAGGCAACGAGGAAGGCGCTGTCGCCGTCCTGGCAGCGCTTCGTGAATGGAAGAACCGTTTCTGATGACTTCATCTGCACCACCGCAAGCACGAACAAAGTCCTGGGGCACAGCCGCCGGCGCTGCCTTGGCCTTGCTGGCACTGGCCGGCTGCGCCCAATTGCCCGAACGTGGGCCCGACGGCTTGGCCAATGCGCCCGTTGTTGCGGCTGCTGCCGATGCGTCGGCAGAGTCATCTGCACCAACGGTAACCCTGCCAGCTGTCAACCCGGGTGCCGCAACGGCCGGTAGTGCAGGCCTGGCCATGACCCCGGCGGCTTCGACGGCAGCCAACACCTCCGCAGCCTTGGTGCCTGCGTCGCCGCCCCCACCGCGAAGCCGCCTGGACCCGGCCGCCGACGCCGAACGCGGCGACCTGTGGGCCCGCGTACGCGCTGGCTATGCCCTGCCTGACCTGGAAGGAAATTTGGTCGAAAAGTGGGAGCAGTGGTACAGCAGCCGCCCCGACTACGTGCAGCGCATGACCGAGCGCGGTGGGCGCTATCTTTTCCACATCGTCGAAGAAATCGACCGCCGCGGCATGCCCACCGACCTGGCCTTGCTGCCCTTCATCGAGAGCGCATTCAATCCGCAAGCCATGTCCAGCGCACGCGCCTCGGGCATGTGGCAGTTCATGCCAGCCACCGGCCGCGACTTCGAACTGCGCCAGAACCTCTTTCGCGACGACCGCCGCGCAGTCCTGGCTTCGACGCAGGCTGCGCTGGACTATCTGCAGCGTCTGCATGTCCGCTTTGGCGACTGGCACCTGGCATTGGCGGCCTACAACTGGGGCCAGGGCAATGTGCAGCGCGCCATCGACCGCAACCGGCGGGCGGGTCTGGGCACCAGTTACACCGACCTGAGCATGCCCGACGAAACGCGTAATTACGTGCCCAAGCTGCAGGCGGTGAAGAACCTCATTGCCCGACCGTCTTCGTTTTCGCTCGTGCTGCCGCTGCTCGAAGATCACCCGTATTTCCTCAGCGTGCCGATCGAACGCGACATTGACGTGGCGCTCGCTGCACGTCTGGCAGGCTTGCCACTGGAAGACTTCCAGCAGCTCAACCCGCAGATGAACAAGCCGGTGATTCTGGCCGCCGGCACGCCAATGGTGCTGCTGCCCTATGACAACGCCAACCAGTTCCTGCGCGGCATGGCAGCGCACCGCGGCCCCCTGGCCAGCTGGACGGCCTGGGTAGCGCAGCGCAACATCCGTCCTTCCGACGCCGCCAAGATCGTTGGCATGCCCGAGGCGCGCCTGCGCGACGTCAACCGCATTCCCCCTGGCATGCTGGTGCGCAAGGGTTCAACCCTGCTTGTACCCCGTTCAGCCACGGCCGAACAAGACGTGGCAAGCCACATTGCCGACAACGCCGCCCTGGCCCTGACACGCGACGCCCCGCCGCTGCGCAAAGTCTCGTTCAAAGCTCGCAAGGGTGAAACCGTGGCGAGCGTGGCGCGCCGCTACAAGCTCAGCTCAGCCCAGGTGGCAGGCTGGAACAACGTAGGCGTCAAGGCGCAGTTCAAACAGGGGCAGACGTTGGTCGTGATGCTGGCGCCCGCGAAGGGCAAGCGTACGACTCGCGCGGCCGGCACCAGACGCGCCCAGGCTGCAGCACCAGCGCGCCAGGCAAGGCAGAGCAAACAGGCCAAACAGACGAAACAGGCCCAACAGAAGCCAACGGCGCAACGCCAGGGCAGCAAGACACCGCCAGTGCACGTGGCAAGCCAGTAGCGGCGCGGGCGGCAACGCCGCCTGCCGCCCATGCCGTTGAAGAGTCAGAGGCTGAGAGTTTTTCGAGCGAGGCCGAGCAGCGCGTTAAAAGGCGACCGATTCAGGCGCAAATCACAGGCATAGCTCGGGCTATGGCGCGCATTTGCAACAACGAGCGGGCGTCTTTTGGTGTGATGAGTGGGCATGAACGAAAGACTCTCAGCCTCTCAGCCCAGAAAGTCGCGCTTGCCCACTTCAACCCCTGCGTGGCGCAGCAACGCATAGGTCGTGGTGGCATGGAAGTAGACGTTGGGCAGCACGAAACCCAGCACATAGGCCTGGCCCGACATGCGCTGCTCGCCGCTGCGCATGGGCAGAACGATTTCGCGCGCTTCGCTGCCGTCGATCAGCTCGGCCGGAACCGAATGAACGTAGTCGACGAGCTTGAGCACGCGCGCGCGCAGTTCGGCCAACGTCGCTTCGCTGTCGTCCCACTTCGGCACGTCGTGGCCTGCCAGGCGCGCCACGCAACCCTTGGCCATGTCGGTGGCAATCTGCACCTGCTTGGTCAGCGGCAACATGTCGGGCGCCAGCCGCAGACCCAAGTAGTTGCTGCTGTCGAAATTGCGGTCATCGGCATGCGCCTGGGCTTTGTCGAACCAGGTGTTCATGGCCTGGAAGCTGCGAACGAAGCCGGGAACGGTGATCTCGAACATGGACAGGCTCATGGGGTCTCCTTGGGATGAGTTGTTCTGTTGGCGCAACAGGTGCAAGAGATGCTATCGCCGGGCGCGCCGGGCGGCTTGTGGCCAGCGAAAGCGGCAGAATCCAACGCAAGCCCGACCCCGCCATGAACATCATCATTCTCGACGACTACCAAGACGCCGTGCGCAAGCTGCCGTGCGCCGCCCGCCTGGAACCCCACAACGCCAAGGTCTTCACCAACACGGTGAAAGGCATTGGCCAGCTCTCGGTGCGGCTGCGCGATGCCGACGTGCTGGTGCTGATTCGCGAACGCACGCAGTTCCCACGTGCCCTGCTTGAAAAACTGCCCAAGCTGAAACTCATCGCCCAGACCGGACGCGTGGGGCCGCACATCGACATCGATGCCTGCACACGGCTGGGCATTGCGGTGACCGAGGGCACGGGGTCGCCCACCGCCCCGGCTGAACTGACCTGGGCTCTGATCATGGCCGCCATGCGCCGGCTGCCGCAATACATCGGCAACCTCAAGCACGGCGCCTGGCAGCAAAGCGGGCTCAAGGCCGCGTCGATGCCACCCAACTTCGGCATCGGTTCGGGGCTCAAAGGCAAGACCCTCGGCATCTGGGGCTACGGCCAGGTCGGGCAGCTGGTGGCCGGCTATGGCCAGGCCTTCGGCATGCAGGTTTGCGTTTGGGGCAGCGAAGCCTCGCGCGAACGTGCGCGCGCCCAGGGCCTGCGGGCTGCTGACAGCTGCGAGAGCTTTTTTGCCGAAAGCGACGTGCTCAGCCTGCATCTGCGTCTGAACGAGCAGACGCGCGGCATCGTCAAGCTCGACGCCTTGTCGCGCATGAAGCCCACGGCGCTGCTGGTGAACACTTCGCGCGCCGAACTTGTGGAAGAAAACGCTCTTGTCGCAGCCCTGAACCGTGGGCGGCCGGGCCTGGCGGCGATAGACGTATTCGAGAGCGAACCCATCCTGCAGGGCCACCCCCTGTTGCGGCTGGAAAACGCAATCTGCACGCCGCACATCGGCTATGTCGAGCAGGACAGTTACGAGAACTACTTCGGCGCCGCGTTCGACAACGTCATCAACTTCGTTGCCAAGCAACCTGTCCAGCTCGTGAACCCCGAAGCGCTGCGGGTGCAGCGTTGAACCCCGACCCCAGCGCGGCGCTGGTGCTGCAGCGCAGCCGCTGGGCGTTGATGGCCGGTAACTTCGCCATTGGTTGCGGGGTGATGGTGACGGCCGGTTCGTTGAACGACCTCGTGCGTTCGCTGCAGGTTCCGGTGGCAGTGGCGGGCCAGTTGATCACGGTCGCAGCCGTCGTGATGGCCCTGGGTGCGCCGCTGCTGGCGGCCCTGGTGGGCCGGGCCGACCGCAGGCTGTTGTTGACGGTTGCACTGCTGTGGTACGCCGCCGGCCACGCCCTGTCGGCGCTGATGCCGCACTTCGCGGCCTTGCTGCCGGTTCGTGCCATCAGCGTACTGGGCGCGGCCGTGTTCACGCCGCAGGCGGCTGCGGCCATCAATCTGCTGGCGCCACCGGCCGAACGTGGCCGGGCCGTCACTTTCATCTTCCTGGGTTGGTCGCTCAGTTCGGTGCTGGGCATGCCGTTGCACAGCTACATCGGGGAATCCTGGGGTTGGCGCTGGGCCTTCGCACTGGTCGCCGTGCTCAGCCTGGCTGCGGCATGGGGCGTCTGGCGCACGCTGCCGGGCGGGCTGCACAGTGCACCGCTGTCGTGGCCGGCCTGGCGCACCGCACTCACA
>JBBQAW010000043.1:0-19765 GCA_038316815.1 Burkholderiales bacterium | reverse complement strand
GCGGCGCTGCTGCGCTGCTACTGCGGCGTGAAGCCGCTGGCCTGGATGATGCGCGCCCAGGTGCCGGTGTAAGCCTTCTCGCGCGCAGCCAGCTGGGCCGGGGCCATGTGGCCCACGGCCAGGCCCATGGCGGACAAACGGACGCGAATGTCGGCCTGTGCCAGCACCTTGGCCATGGCGGCCGAAAAGGCGTCGACTGCCGCGCGCGGCGTGCCGGCAGGCGCAAACACGCCGTAGTAGGGAAGTTCTTCGAAACCGGGGATGCCGGCCTCGGCCAGCGTGGGCACATCGGGCAAGGCGGGCTGGCGCTGCGTGCCCATGACGGCGACGACGCGCACCTTGCCTGCGCGGTGGTTTTCGATGAAGTCGGGGATGCTGCCCACACCGGCGGCAATCTGATTGCCCAGCATGTCCTGCATCATCGGCGCGCTGCCGCGGTAGGGCACGGGCACCAGGTCCAGCCTGGCTTGTTGCGCCATCACCTTGACCAGAAATTCCGGCACCGAAGCCGGCGCCGGAATGCCGATGGAACCCTTGCCAGCGCCTGCGCCGCGCACCCAGCTGAAGTATTCAGCCAAGGACTTGGCCGGCGTGCCACCCGATAGCGCCACGGCATTGGCAAAGGTGGCGAAGCCGGCCACCGGAACGAAATCGCGCGCGGGATCGAAGCCCGGGTTCTTCACCACCAGCGGCAAGATCGACACCGTGTGGTCGTGGCTCAGGAACAGGGTTTGTCCGTCCGGGGCGGCCGCTTTCAGCGCCTGTGCCGCCAGCTGACCGCCAGCGCCGGCCTTGTTCTCGACGATCACCGGCGCACCGAGTTCGTCTTTCAGCTTGTCGGCCAGCATCCGGGCGATGGCGTCGGTGCCGCCACCCGGCGGAAAGCCCACCAGCAGCCGCACGGGCGTGCCGGGCTGTGCGGCCACATGCCGCCAGGGTGCGGCCAGCACAGCGGCTGCGCCCAGCGCCTGCAGTACATCTCTGCGCTTGAACTGGCTCATCATCGATCCCTTGCAATGGCTGGTGTGGCTAGCACTGTAGCGCCTGGCCAGGCCCTGTTCACCTAACTTTTGAAGCCCATGAACCAAGACCTTTACGACCAAGGCCTGAAGACGCGCCGCGAAGTGCTGGGCGCCGATTACGTCGACGCCGCCATCGCCCATGCCGACGACTTCAGCCGCGACCTGCAGCAGCTGGTGACGCAGTACGCCTGGGGCGATATCTGGAACCGCCCCGGGCTGGACCGCAAGAGCCGCAGCCTGATCAACCTGGCCATGCTGACGGCGCTGAACCGCCCGCATGAACTGCGCCTGCACTTGCGTGGGGCGCTGAACAACGGCGTGACGAAGGACGAGATCCGCGAAGTGCTGCTGCAGACCGCCATCTACTGCGGCGTGCCCGCCTCGATGGACAGCTTTCGCCAGGCGCGCGAGGTGTTCAAGGACATGGGCGTCTGAGGCCGCGTCGACAGTTCAGCCAGGCGCCGGACGCCACAGCGGGCGCAGCGCCAGCACGCCAATCAGCGGCCCCAGCGCCAGCCAGGGCAGCACTTCGGCCAGGGGCGCGTGGGCAGCCCAGCGCACGAAGAATTCGATGCTCAGGATCGAGATGAAAAAGCCCAGGCTGTTGGTGAAGGTCAGCACACTGCCCAGGGCTTGCGGCGGTGCGTTGCGCGCCGTCAGCGTGGACAGCTGGGGTGAATCGCCCGCCACCGTGATGCCCCACACCAGCGCCCAGACAGCGAACAGTGCCGCGGGTGCTGCCAGCGCCCAGGGCGCAACGACGCAGCACAGCCCGCTGATGGCCAGCTGCACCGCAGCCACACGGGCACTGCCCCAGCGCTGCGCCAGCTTGCCGCCCAGCACGCAGCCCAGCATGCCCGCACCCAGCACGAAAAAGGCTGCCCACGACAAGGCCGCGCCCTGCACCCGGGTGGCCAGGATCAGGGGTATCAGCACCCACAGCGTGTAAAGCTCGAACATGTGCCCGAAGTAGCCGAGGGCAGACGCGCGTAGCCGCCGGTCGGTCCACAGGCTGGACAAGGCCAGCGCATGGGCGCGCAGGCTGGGGCGGCCGAAGGTGGGGCTGCCGGTGCCGGGCGCGTCGGGCAGACCGCGTGCCACCAGCCAACCGGCGGCCGCAGCCAGCAAGGCCACACCCAGCATCACCCCGCCCCAGGGCAGCTGGCCCTGCGGCCAGGCCGCCAGCAGGCCGCGCAGCGCATGCGGGCTGGCCGAGCCCAGCACCACTGCGCCCACCAGCCAACCCAGTGCCAGCCCGAGGCCGCCCCCGCCGGCGCCAGGGCGTGTGGGGTACCACTGGGCGGCGATCTTCATGCCCACCGGGTAAATGCCGGCCAGGAAAAAGCCCGTGGCCGCGCGCAGCACGTGCAGCGCCGTCAGGTGGCCGCTGCCCTGCACGGCGGCCAGGGCCAGCAGGGTGCACAGCGCAGCCGCCAGGGCGCAGAACAAGAACACGCGGCGCGCATTGAACCGGTCGGCCACACCGCCCAGCGCAAACACCAGGGTGCCGACGATGAAGCCGCCCTGAACCGCCGATGTCAGCGTGCCCAGCGCGCTGTCGGGCCAGCCATGGGCTGCCTGCAGGTCGGGCATGACGGCGTTGACGGCAAACCAGGGCGAGGTGCCGGCAAACTGCGCCAGCACCAGGCGTGGCAAGACTTTGGCCCGTGCCGCGTCAGCGGCTGCGTGGTCGGCAATGGGGGGGCTGGACATGCGGCGATTGTCGTGGGGCCTCAAGCCGCGTCCGCTTTCCCGCGTTCGGTCGAACCGCGGTGCGCGGGGCGTGGCGCGCCACGCCGGACTGTCAACTTTGCAACACCACCCATCGAGGAACACGACATGCACCACCCCCTGCCACGCCGCCATTTCCTGGTCTGGCCGGCACCTGAGTGGGCACGCTGGCCTACCGCCACGGCCAGGGCGACCGCAGTTTCAGCCTGCCGGTCAGCACCCGCGGCGAGGTCGGCGCAGATCAAGCTAACGCCAGGCCAACACCTCGGCCCTGACCGGCCCTGCATCCGATCGATCTTGACGGCCAAGACGGTTGCTTGCCCTCAGTGGGCGCTCAGCAATGAAGCCCCTGCTGGTCCAAGCCGAGCTGGCGAAAGTCGTCTCGGTTCTCGTGCGCCTGATCAAGAAATCAGGGTGACTCACGCCTGTACAAGCGATACCAGCCTTTGCCGATGCGATAGATCGTCACGGCGAGCGCGGCCACAAACAGGATCCCGAATGCCGCGAATGCATTCAGCCCCACGGCAAACGACCACTCGGTTCTGAGCACCAACAGGGCCGTCGTGGATGCCCCGCCGACCAGCGCAGCGACAACGGCCAGCACCGACAAGAGGCACAGGTACCAGAAAGTTCTGATCTGCCATCTGAAGTGATCCCCCAGCCATGTGTCGTCGCTGGGGTTGCGCATCTTGTACGCCAAGGCGATGGCAAGTGCCTGACTCACGGCAAATGGCAGGATCATCAACAGGTAGATGGCATGCGCGGCCCTGTAACGCGGGCCCTCCGCGGCCTCGCGCTTGGCCTGCTCAAGGTCAAACCGCTCACGCAACGCCCAGCCACGCTCGAGGTAGTTCCGCTCGGTCTCCGCAATTTCGGCCTTGTCTTCCCTGGCTTTCTGCAAGGCCTCCAGCTTTGCATAGACGGCGCCGCAGCGCGGGCACGCGTAGTCGGGCGCGGCATCCGAGGACAGGCGGACATAGCCGCACTTGAGGCACTTGGGCTGTTCCTCGACGATTCGAAGTTCCATGTTCAGGTTGGTATGTTCAATGTTCAGCTGCGCATGACCACAGGCCGCCCGTGGCAATGTACAAGTGGGGCCGGCTTGTCGACCTGAACGCCGGCGAAGGATTTCGCAGCAGGCGAGTCATCCCTCACGCGCACCGCTGCCTTTCAACTGAGGGCTGACCCCAAACAACAGCCGCCTGCCCAACCGGTACTGAGGACCATCGACGTGAACAAGCGGCGGCTCTGGCTTTCCAAAGCTCGGACGGCACGGCCTGGCGGCTTCGTGAGAACGGCACTTTTAGGAGGCTGGGACGCCTGGCAACCCGCTCGGGCTGCAGCGCAATCTGGGTGGCAGGCCAGCGCGCAGGCTTGAAGCGGTCGCAACGCCATGGGAACACGGGCACGGTGGGCTCTGATCTTCGGTCGTATGCTCGGCCGGCACCGACCGAAGAAAGCCGCCATGCACCGACACTTGCGAATCCATGCGACGGCCGCCTGCCTGCTGGGCCTGCCGGGCCTGTGGGCTTGTGGCGCCGAAGTCGCCGGCACTGCCGCTGCCGTGGGCAAGCTGCAGGCCACGCAGGCCGAGAAGGCCCAGGCAGACCAGGCCAAGATCCTGGCAGGCATCCAACAGGCCGAACAAGCCGCAGCGGCGCGCGCGGCAAGCGCGGGCGAGTAGACAGCGGATGCTGGACCGCCCGGCCGGCGCACTGGTCCGCCCACTCATCGAAGTTCTGGCGCGGGCGCTGGCGCGCGCGGGTGTCGGTGCCGACGCCCTCAGCGTTGTCGGCCTGGCCGTGGGCTGGGCCGCGGCTGCGGCCATCGTCTGGCAGCAGCCGCTTGTGGGCGCGGCCCTGATCCTGGTGTCGCGCCTGTTCGACGGGCTGGACGGCGCCGTGGCGCGCATCGTCGGGCCGACCGACCGCGGCGGCTTTCTCGACATCAGCCTGGACTTCCTGTTCTACCCCGCCATTCCACTGGCTTTCGCACTGGCCGACCCGGCGCGCAATGCGCTGGCCGCCGCAGTCCTGCTGGCCGCTTTCGTCGGCACGGGTGCGGTGTTCTTGGCTTTTGCCGTCATCGCGGCCAAGCGCGGGCTGCACAGCGCGGCCTATCCGAACAAGTCGTTCTACTTTCTGGGCGGGCTGACCGAGGCCACCGAGACCCTGGCCTTCTTCGTTGCCATGTGCTTGTGGCCGGCGCTGTTCGTTCCGTTGGCCTATCTTTTCGCGGCGATGTGCGCTGTCACCATCGCCACCCGCCTGACCTGGGGCTGGCGCGCGTTTGCGCCGCCTGGCCCCTGAGGGAGACCCCATGAATATCGACCCCCGGCCCACTGCCCCCCACGGCAGTTGGCATTCACCCCTGACTGCACAAGGCGTGGCCGCGGGCGTGCGCCCGGTGTCTGCGCCACGCGTTGCCGGCACCCGCATCGTCTGGCTCGAAGGCTTGCCGGCCGAAGGCGGCCGCGTGGTGGCGTGCCGCTGGCATGCCGGCCAACGGCAGACCCTCACGCCCGCTGGCTTGAACCTGCGCAGCCGTGTGCACGAATACGGCGGCGGCGCCTGCATCGCCGTGGGCGAGCAGCTCTACTTCACGCACTTTGCCGACCAGCGCGTCTACAGACAGCACGGTGATGCCCCACCGCAGCCGTTGAGCGCCGGCAATGCCAGCACCCAGCGCCATGCCGACTTCGAGTTCGACCCGCAGCGCCAGCGCCTGCTGGCCGTGCGTGAAGACCACGGCACAGGCGCAGCCGAGCCACGAAACAGCCTGGTGAGCCTGTCTTCCGACCCTTCGGACCCGTCGTCGGACACGGTTGCCGGCAGCGCACCCTGGACCTTGGCCGAGGGCATGGACTTCTATGCTGCGCCCCGCCTGTCGCCCAGCGGCCAGCAGCTGGCCTGGCTGGCCTGGAACCACCCGCAGATGCCCTGGCAAGGTTGCGAGCTGTGGCTGGCCGCGTTGGACGCTGCCGGCCACGCGCACGACGCCCGGCGTGTGGCCGGCGGCCCCGGCGAAGCCCTGGTGCAGCCGCAGTGGTCGCCTGACGGCGAGTTGTTCGTGGTTTCCGACCGCAGCGGCTGGTGGAACCTGTATCGCGTGGACACCGAACAAGCCGACAGCCTGCAGCCGGTATGCCCCCTGCAGGCCGAGTTCGCCCGCCCAATGTGGGTTCTTGGTCAGTCGCTCTACGGTTTCACAGCGGCTGACGAGATCACCGCAGCCATCATCGAGCAGGGCGTGGGCCGGCTCGTGCGCATCCGCTTGCGTCCCGGCACCGATGCTGAAATCAGCCCCCTGCCCAGCCCGTACTGCGACATCACGGAACTGCGCGCCGGCCCGGGCTTCGTGGTCGTGCAGGCCGCCAGCGCCACCACGGCCGAGCAGATCATCCGCATCGACCTGGCCACCGGCGCACACCTGGTGCTGGCCAGCAGCCTGGCCGACCCGCCGCCGCCGGCCTGGGTTTCTGCGCCGCAGCCATTGACTTACGTTTCTGCGGGCGGCCGCACGGCGCACGCTTTCTTCCACCCGCCGTGCAACCCCGATTTCGCGGCACCCGCGGGTGAACTGCCGCCCCTCATCGTCACCAGCCATGGCGGGCCCACGTCGATGAGCGGTGGCAGCCTGCGCTTGTCGTTGCAGTTCTGGACCAGCCGCGGCTTCGCCGTGCTGGACGTGAACTACGGCGGCAGCAGCGGCTTCGGCCGACCCTACCGGCAGCTGCTGGACGGCCAGTGGGGCATCGTCGATGTCGAAGACTGCGTCGCAGGTGCCCAGTTTGTGGCCGCCCAGGGTTGGGTCGATGCCCGGCGCATGGCCATCCGCGGCAGCAGCGCCAGCGGCTTCACCACCCTGTGCGCGCTGGCCTTTCACGACGTCTTTGCCGCCGGCGCCAGCCATTACGGCGTCAGCGACCTGGCTGCGCTGGACGCCGACACGCACAAGTTCGAATCGCGCTACACCGCCAGTTTGGTAGCGCCCCCGGCCACGCGTGAGGCCGTTTACGCCGCGCGTTCGCCCTTGCGCCATGCGGCACGCATCCGCGCGCCCATGGTCTTCTTCCAGGGGCTGGATGACCGTGTGGTGCCGCCCTCGCAAAGCCTGGTCATGGTCGAGGCCCTGCGCGCCCAGGGGGTGCCGGTGCAGTACCACGCGTACGAAGGCGAAGGCCACGGGTTTCGCCAGCAAGCAACGATTGCGGCCTGCCTGCAAGCCGAGCTGGCCTTCTACGGCCAGGTGTTCGGCTTTCACGTGTCGGGCTGACCGGCGCCCTGCGACAGGGGTGCGACGAATTGCAGATGCACGGCGGCTCATGACGCCTTCGCATCCGCAAGGCTTTCGGGTCGCCGCGGTGCTGGTGCGAGCCGCCTTCTGAGGCCATCTGAATCCTTCTTAAACCGCCGCCGTACGCCGCCCACGGCCGACATGCCGCTCTTACGATGGCCGGCATGGATACCCCCAACCCCTACCCCAACCCCTACCGCTTCCACCATTACCAGCTGCTGCCGGCGCAGCGGCAATTGCTGAACGGCGAACACATCGTCAAGCTCGGCAGCCGCGCGTTCGACATGCTGGTGGCGCTAGTCGAGCGGCGCGACCGCGTCGTCCCCAAGCACGAGCTGATGGACCTGGTGTGGCCGAAGCTGGTGGTCGAAGAGAACAACCTGCAGGTGCAGGTGCTTGCGCTGCGCAAGCTGCTCGGTCACGGCGCCATCGCCACCATCCCGGGCCGCGGTTATCGCTTCACGCTGCCGGTGGAAGGCGCGGCGCAGGCCCTACTGCCTGATTCGCCGCCCGCGGCAGCGACGGGCCCGGCGCTGATTGGCCGCGAAGACGAACTGCGCGTGCTGCAGGGCCTGTTGCTGGCGCATCCGCTTGTCACGGTCTCGGGCGCTGGCGGCATCGGCAAGACGCGACTGGCCCAGGCCGCGGCACAGGGCGTGAAACCGCCGCAGGAACTGGCCTGGGTCGACCTCGTCGGGCTGAACGACGCCTCGACGCTTCCGGCCGCAGTGGCACAGGCGCTGGGCATCGAACTGACGGGTGCCGCCGATGCCCGTGTGGCGCTGGCGGCAGCGTTGCGCGGGCGCTCGGCGCTGCTGGTGCTGGACAACGCCGAGCATCTGCTCGACGCCGTGGCGGCCTTCGTCGCCACGCTGCGCGACCAGGCCAGTACGCTGCGCGTGCTGGTGACGAGCCAGGAGGTGCTGCGCCTGTCTGATGAGCAGGTGTTCCGCCCTGGCCCGCTGGCGCTGCCGGCAACGGACGACCTGCTGTCGGTGCGGGCCAGCGCGGCGGTCGAACTTTTCGTGGCGCGGGCCCGGCAGGTAGATCGCCGCTTCGATCTGGGCGAGCACAACCGCGCCGCGGTGGCCGAGGTGTGCCGCAGGCTGGATGGCATTCCGCTGGCCATCGAGCTTGCAGCGGCACGCGTGGCGCTGCTGGGCGTGGAAGGTGTGCGCGATCGGCTCGACGAGCGATTCGAGCTTCTGACTGCGGGCGCGCGGGCCGCGATGCGGCGCCACCAGACGCTGCGCGCGGCGCTCGAGTGGAGCCACAGCCTGCTCACGCCCGACGAGCAGCGCGTGTTGCGGCGACTGGGCGTGTTGGCGGGCGGCTTCACCCTGGAGGCCGCGCAGGAAGTGGCCAAAGACGAGGCCAAAGACGAGGCCGAAGGCGAGGCCGAGCACCAGGCACTTGACGGCTGGGACGTGCTGGAGCGGCTGGGCGCGCTGGTCGACAAGTCGCTGGTCGTGGCTGAAGGTGATTCGCTGCCCCGTTACCGGTTGCTCGAGACGACGCGGATGTTCGCGCTGGAGCGGCTGGCCGAGTCCGGCGAGACCGAGGCCACGCTGCTGCGCCATGCCCGGTGCTTCATGGCGTTGGCCAGGCGCTGCGACGCCGAGATCGCCGCGCAGGGCCAGGGCGCTGCGGCGCTGGCCCGGCTCGACCCCGAGCGCGACAACTTGCTGCACGCGCTGCGCTGGTGCGAACGCGGCGCCGGCCGCGGCACCGAGGTCACCGAAGTCGGTTTGCAGCTGTTTGCAGCGCTGCGCTACTACTGGTCGTCGCGTGGTCTGCTACCGGTGGGCGCCGCGCAGGCCCTGCGCAGCTTGGCCGCAGCCAAGGCGCTGCCGGTCACCCCCGCGCGACTGCAGGCCCTGGCTTCGGCCGTCCAGCTGCACAGCTGGATGGGGCAGGCGGCCGATGCCGCCCGGCTGGCGCTGGAACTGCTGGCCGCCGCCCGCGACGTCGACTCGGCCGATCACGAGTCGCGCGCCATGGTGATGCTGGGCCACCAAGCCGCCGACGCAGACCGGCTTGCCGAGGCCGAGGACTGGATGCAGCAGGGCTTGGCACTCGCGCGGCGTCAGGATCTGCAGCGGCATGAGTCTGCTGCCCTCAACGGCCTGATCGCAATCGCCACCGTCCGGGGAGATCACGCGCTGGCCCATCAACTCGGTCAGCAAACGCTGGCGCTGTCGCGGGCCGCGGGTCAGGGCTACAACCTGTGCACCAACCTGCTCAATGTGGCCATTGCCGCGCTGGAAGCCGGCCAGCCGGCGCACTCACGCGAGCACCTTCTCGAGGCCGCGCCCTTGGTGCCCGGCACAGGATCCCGGTTCCTGAAGCTGCTCTGGCTGATGTGCGCGTTGCCGCTGCTGCCAGGCTCTGCAACCTGGCCGGATGTCGTGCGCCTCTACGCCGCTGGCGCGGCCCACGAGCAAAGCCTGCAGGTCGCCCACCAGGATCAGCTTGAACGGCACAAGGCGCGCCATCTGGCCGCAGCCCGCGCCGCGATGGGCGATAGCCCCTTCGACGCCGCCTGGTCGGAGGGCGAGACACTGGACCTGGACACCGCACGTGAACAGGTGCTGGCGCTGCTGCATTGAGCCCCACCAAGGATCCGCGCATGACACCCACTCGACTCAATCCCGCACCTTCCAGCCGGGCGGCACCGTCGGCCATCGCACTGCCAGCCGATATCGGCATCGACGGCTGCGTGCTGGACGAGCGAGGCGAACCGAGGCCCGGCTGCCCGGTGCGTGCGATCGACGCGCAGGGTGGGTGGCTCGCTCAGCGTGTGCCTGAAAGACCGCAGCCCATGAACGCGGCTGGTTCGGAAATAGGCGATGCGGGTCCGCCACCATGAGCGACGCCCTCGGCTGGATCGCAGCGGGGCTGACCGTGGCCACGTTCTCGTGCGTGCAGCCCGTCGCGCTGCGGCTGTGCGCGCTGGCAGCCAACTTCGCCTTCATCGCCTACGGCGCCAGCGCCAGCCTTTGGCCGGTGCTGGCATTGCATGCGATGCTGCTGCCGATCAACCTGACGCGTTTGCTGCAGGCCCGGTCGCACGCGACCCCCGCAGACGTTCGGACCGAGGCACTCGCCCCGGGCGTCGCTACCGCACGGCCGCTTGCTGCGGCGAAGGAGTGAGCGCCCTGGACGCGACGACCCGCGAACCCCAGCCGCGCGGGGCCGGCACGCGCCTGGTCCTGCGGCTGCTGACCTGGCGATGTACCTGGCGATGTACCTGCCGATGTGCCTGGCAAGCTCGATACTGATCGTCTGGTATCGCTCATGACGCGCTGGTGAGGATTCATGGCTGCACTGCCAGAAGGCCGCGCCGGGCTTCAAGCGTTGCTGCGGGGCTTGCTGGCCTTGTCGACCTACTGGTCCTTGGCCTGCTTGGCCTGCTTGGCCTGCCTGGCCTGCCTGGCCTGCTTGGTTTTGGCGGCCTTGGGCGCGTTCAAGCCTTCATACAGCGCCACGAATTCCAGCGTCAGCTTGTGCTTCGGGTCCAGGTACACCATCGGCCTGGCCTGTTCGTGCGATTCCTTGATTCTTACGCTGGCGCTCAGGTAGGGCTGCAGCACCGTCAGGCCTTCGTCGATGAGTTCCTGCACCGTGCGCTGCGGCAGGCTGGCGCGCGGCTGGAACTGGTTGACGACGATGCCTTCGACCCGCAACTCGTCGTTGTGGTCAGCCTGGATTTCTTTCACGCTGTCAAGCAGGCCGTAAAGCGCGCGGCGCGAAAAGTCGTCGCAGTCAAACGGAATCAGGCAGCCTTGCGCCGCGATCAGCGCCGAGCGGGTGTAGAAATTCAGCGCCGGTGGCGTGTCGATCCAGATGTCGTCGTAGTCATCAGCCAGGGCTTCCAGCGCCTTGCGCAGCTTGTAGATCTTGTAGCGGCTTTCCAGCTTGCTGTGCAGTTCGTCCAGGCCGGGGCCGGCGGGCATCAGGCTCAGGTTCGGCCAGGGCGTGGGGACGATGAAGCCATCGGCGCCCACATCACGCACGCTGAACTTCAGCGTGGCTTCGAAGAAACCGGCGGAACCCGGTGCATCAGCGTGTTCGCCGTCGGCCGTTTCACCCAGCAGGTAGCGGCTGGTGTTGCCTTGCGGGTCGAGGTCGATGACCAGCGTGCGGCGCCCGGCTTGCGCGCCCACGGCGGCGAGGTTGCAGGTGATGGTGGACTTGCCGACGCCACCCTTCTGGTTGAACACGACACGCCGCATGTGGGGCTCCTGCTGCTTTGCTGAAAGCTGGATTGTGCAGTGCAGCATGGCAGGTGTTTCGGTGCCGCCCCCGACAATGCGGCATGAACCAACGGCAAGAACCCCCAACAGCGAACACCGAAGGCGGCAGCGCCGACGAACCCATCCACGAACCGCGCCTGTGGCGCGACAACGGCTGGACGGCCCGCGTCATCAAGAACAACGACGACGAGGGCTGGGCCGTGGAGATGATCCGCGCTGGCGAACCCGAACCGGCGCTGACCGGCCCATGGACCATGGGCCGCGACAAGAAGAACCCGAAGCCGCTTGACACCAACGCCTTCAACACCCTGGTGAAGACGGCGCACGAGGTGGTGCGCCGCCACGAACAGGCGCAGCACGCGCTGCTGCACAAGGAACTGAGCGTGATGACAGACGCCGGCCGCGTGAAGGTGACGCTGGACATCACGCCCGACGAAGACGACCCCTACGCCACGCTGGCGGCCTTCGATGCCGATGGCGGCGAAATCGACTGCGTGCGCGTGGCGGCGAATTTCAAGCTCAGCGCGACAGCGGCCGAGGCCTGGATCAACAAGGGTTACGGGCGCCCTTGATCGAGGGCCTGCAGAGCCAGCAGCGACAGGTCGGGCCCCCAATTCGGCCAAGACCCCGCCTATCGACGACAGGGCTCTGCTTTCACAGCATGCCCGGTGCACGAGTTCACACGAGCAGCCTGTTGAGGCGTCAAAGTTCTGGCATCGATGCAGTTGATTGACGGGTAACGCTCGGCGGAAGAATAGGCGCCACCGACAGGCGAGTGCCTGCCTTCGGCCAGCCGGTGCTCGTCACAGGCAGCTTTGTGATGTTCCATCCGTCTTGGCCGAGAGCCCAGCCCAGCGTCCAGAGCTTGTCGCTTGGTCCAGCAGGTGCATCAGGAACGGCGTGAGCGCCTGAACGTCTGCGTTCATGCGTTTGACCTCCTGGGCTGGTTGAAAAAATCTGCCCTTCGGTTTCGCTTGGACGCACGACTAGCGAAAGCTGGGCGTGACACAAAGGCACGACCGCCAGACCCAGCCACCTCTTCTGCAGCACGCGCGAAGCAGTTCGGCTGCGCGATCTATGGGCGCACAGCGGCGCACTTCGACCAAAGCAGCGATGGCTTGAAGCAGATTGCACAGCGCCGGGCTTGCCTTGCGCGGTTACCGCCTCAGGGTAAGCCGGGTTGACTGATCGGGGTTCGTACACCCCTCGCGGCTTGTACGGCGCTCAGGAGGCGTTTCCTCGAACGCGCCAACGTGCCAACGGGCCTGGCTCAGTGTGCAGGCACGCAAGCGATCTGCGGCTCGGCAAGTAAGAGCGATACTGCGTGCGGCACGGTGGTGTCCGCCGAATCCTTCGGCACACTCCGCGTCATCTCTGGAAAGCGCACCATGTCCACGACGAGCCGACACGAAACGCCGCTCGACGTCATCGCTGAGGCGCCGCTTTCGCAAGACGCTCAGCGTCAGTCGGACTTGTTCAAGACCACCGCCCTGCAGACGACCATCTTCAACAGCGCCAACTTCTGCAGCATCGCGACCGACGCCAAAGGCGTCATCCAGATTTTCAATGTCGGCGCCGAACGCCTGTTGGGCTACACCGCTGCCGAAGTGGTGAACAAGTTCACGCTGGCTGATTTTCAAGATGCGCAGGAATTGATCGCGCGCGCCGGGGCGCTCAGCCTCGAATTCCAAACCGATATTGCACCTGGCTTCGAGGCCATCGGGTTTCGTGCCTTGCGTGGCATCGAAGACAACTACGAGCTCACCAAGGTCAGGAAGGACGGCAGCCGCTTCTCGGCTTTGGTGTCCGTCACGGCCCTGCGCGATTCCGACGACGCGGTCATCGGCTACCTTTTGATCGGTACCGACAATACGGCCAGCACGCAGGCTTATCGATACGCGCGAAGCCTGCTGGAAGCCAGCCTCGACCCGCTTGTCACCATCAGCCCCGAGGGCAAGATCACTGACGTCAACGAGGGCTCGGTCAAGGTCACCGGGGTGTCGCGCGAGAAGCTGATTGGCACCGACTTCTCGAACTACTTCACCGAGCCCGAGAAGGCGAGCCAGGGCTACCAGCAGGTCTTTGCCGATGGCTTCGTCACCGACTACCCGCTGACGATCCTGCACCAGGGTGGCCGCCTGACCGACGTTCTCTACAACGCCTCGGTCTACAAAGACCTGCATGGCAAAGTTCTGGGTGTGTTTGCCGCCGCCCGCGACATCACCGCCCGCAAGCAGGCCGAGGACGCCCTGCTGAAAGCTGGCGCCCTGCAGAGCGCGATCTTCAACAGCGCCAACTTCTCCAGCATCGCGACCGACGCTAGCGGCGTGATCCAGATTTTCAACGTCGGGGCCGAGCGCATGCTGGGTTACACCGCCGCCGAAGTGATGAACAAGATCACGCCGGCAGATATTTCCGATCCGCAGGAAGTGATTGCGCGCGCCACGGCGCTCAGCGTCGAGCTCGGAACGCCCATCGCACCGGGCTTCGAGGCCCTGGTGTTCAAAGCCTCGCGCGGCATCGAGGATATCTATGAGCTGACCTACATCCGAAAAGACGGCAGCCGCTTCCCGGCCGTGGTGTCCGTCACGGCATTGCGTGACGCGCTGAACGCCATCATTGGCTATCTGCTGATCGGCACCGACAATACCGCGCGCAAGCAGGCCGAAGAGGCCCTGCTGAAAGCCGGCGCCCTTCAAAGCGCGATCTTCAACAGCGCCAACTTCTCCAGCATCGCGACCGACGCGAACGGCGTGATCCAGATCTTCAACGTCGGCGCCGAGCGCATGCTGGGCTACACCGCCGCCGAGGTGATGAACAAGATCACGCCAGCCGAGATTTCCGATTCGGAGGAGGTGGTCGCGCGTGCGAAAGCGCTGAGCATCGAGCTCGGCACACCCATCACACCCGGCTTCGAGGCCCTGGTGTTCAAGGCCTCGCGCGGCATCGAGGACATCTACGAGCTGACCTATATCCGCAAGGACGGCAGCCGCTTCCCGGCCGTGGTGTCCGTCACCGCGCTGCGCGACGCGCAGAACGCCATCATCGGCTATCTGCTGATTGGTACCGACAACACCGCCCGCAAGCAGGTCGAGGCCGAACGGCAACGTCTGGATCGGGTCTTGCGTGAAACGAATCTGGAACTTCAAGGCGCCAAGGTCGAGGCCGAACGTGCCAACCTCGCGAAATCGGACTTTCTGTCCAGCATGAGCCACGAGCTGCGTTCGCCGCTCAACGCCATACTCGGTTTTGCGCAATTGATTGACTCCGGGTTTCCGCTGCCGACACCGGACCAGAAGGAAAGCACCGACCAGATCCTTCAGGCGGGCTGGTATCTGCTGGAGTTGATCAACGAGATTCTCGATCTCGCGCAGATCGAATCGGGCAGGCTGTCGTTGTCGACCGAGCCCATTTCGCTGAACGAAGTCTTGAGCGATTGCCAGGCGATGGTCGAACCGCAGGCGCGCAAGAGCGGCATTCGGGTTAGTTTTCCCAATTCGGAACATTCTTTTTTCGTCAACGCAGATCGCACACGCGTGAAACAGATCTTCGTCAATCTGCTGTCGAATGCGATCAAGTACAACCGGGTTGGCGGGTCGGTCGAGGTGACTTGCCGCACTTGCCTGGGCGATCGCGTTCGTGTGAGTTTCGAGGACTCCGGCGAAGGCTTGGCGCCAAACAAGCTTGCACAGTTGTTTCAGCCCTTCAATCGCCTTGGGCAGGAACACGGCGTCGAAGAAGGTACGGGTATCGGACTGGTCGTCAGCAAGCAACTGGCCGAGCTGATGGGTGGCTCGATCGGCGTCAAGAGCACAGTGGGCGTCGGCAGCGTGTTCTGGGTTGAGTTCAACGCGGCCGACGCCATCGAGGTACACCGCGGCACACGTGCGCCCGCATCCGCCATGCCCGTCGACGCCGCAGGCGCCGCGCCACAGCGCACTGTTCTTTGCGTCGAAGACAACCCGGCCAATCTGATGCTCATCACGCGAATCCTGGCCCGTCGGCCCGACATTCGCTTGCTCAATGCGAAGGACGGTCGGCAGGGCATCGAGATGGCGCATACCGTCATGCCCGAGGTCATCCTGATGGACATCAACCTTCCGGGCATCAATGGCGTCGCGGCGCTCAAGATCCTTGCTGCTGACGCGGCCACGAGCCACATTCCCGTCATCGCGATCAGCGCCAACGCCATGCCCAGAGACATCGAGAGGGGTTTGGAGGCAGGGTTTTTTCGCTATCTCACCAAACCGATCAAGGTCGACGAATTCATGGAAACGCTGGACCTTGCTCTCGAATGCGCGAGGGCAGGGTCCGAGGCCAGCAGCGGCGAGCAGACCAGCCGATGACACTCGAACTGGACATCCTCGCCGCCAGCATCTTGATCGTTGACGATCAGCCCAGCAATGTGCGGGTCTTGAACCGTTTGCTGACCGAAGCGGGCTACTCCCAGGTGACGTTCACCATGAATCCATTGGAAGTGTGCGCTCTGTACGCCCGCAACGACTACGACCTGATCCTGCTCGACCTGGAGATGCCCGTCATGGATGGTTTCGCCGTGATGGAGGCATTGCGAACCAACGGCGTCAAGAGCTATGTGCCCGTCATCGTTCTCACGGTCGAGCCGAATTACAAACTGCGCGCATTGCAGGCGGGCGCCAAAGATTTCATCAGCAAGCCGTTCGACTTGGTCGAAGTCAAGACGCGCGTCCGCAACATGCTGGAAGTGCGGATGCTGTACCGAAATCTGGAACGTCAGAACAAGCTGCTGGAACAGGCTGTGCACGACCGAACCGCCGAATTGCGCGAGCTGGCCGGGTATCTGATCACCGCCCGCGAAGATGAGAAGGCCCACTTGGCGCGCGAGTTGCACGACGAACTGGGTTCCTTGCTGACGGCTGCAAAGTTGAACCTCGCTCGTCTGCGCAACACGCTCTTCGAAGACCCGGCGATTGCAGATCGCCTCAAGCAGGTGAACCGGCTTCTGGACGAAGGAATTTCATTGAAGCGCCGGATTGTCGAGGACCTGCGGCCCTCGTCCCTTGCAACGTTCGGCCTGACGATCAGTCTTGCCAACCTGTGCGCAGAAGTGGGAACGCGACTGAACATCACGATCAAGGTCGAGTTCGACGAGGTCCACCTGACGCAGGATGGCCACCTGGCGATCTACCGCCTGGTTCAAGAGGCACTGAACAATGTGTGCAAGCACGCCAAGGCAACACGGGTCCGGGTTTCGATAAAGAGCGAGCCGATTCTGGTGAGGGTGCAAATCGAAGACGACGGTATCGGGTTCGATCCGAGCGGCCCCAGATCGGCCGCTCACGGCATTGCCGGAATGCGGTTTCGGATAGAGCAACTGGACGGCCGCATGTCAGTGGCATCGAGCCCAGGCGCGGGCACGCTGCTTGAGGCCATCTTGCCGATGGCTCTTGCCGCAGCCGCGGCGGGCTGAGTTTTGTCTGCGTTCGACAGTTGGCTTGGCCTGGAGTCGCGGTGCCGCCAAGGGCCTGTTAACAAATAGCATGACTCGTTCCAGCTGAGCGGTCAAGCTTGCGTTCGTGCAAGCTGAATCACCTATCGCGCAACGCTCGAGCCTCATGCAGGGGCGACTTGACGAACGTCAACGACGTGCTTTTGCCGCTGCCGAGGCGAAGTTGTTGGGTCGAGGTGGCGTAGCGCAGGTCGTGGCGGCGACGGGCATCTCGAGAAACACCATCGTGACCGGGATGCAAGAGCTTGAAAGCTCGACCAACGAGTTCATGGCCGCGCGCGCATTGGCGCCTTGGGGTTTGACACGGCGCAGCGGTAACGGGCGCAACTTATCGCCAGCACCAAGACACGGAGCGGGTTGACCGCAGGCTCGGAGACCGAGACCAACTCGTGCCCAAAAGGCGTGGTCTTCAGCGACGCCGATTGGCGTCAACCAGCGACGCCGATTTCGCCGGCATCAAGCTAGACCTCGACGCGTTCCACGGGGAGCGGAACGACTGCATCCATGCTGGATGAAGAGATCAGTTTGTTTTTTAACGGGCCCCAAGGCAATGCTTGGAGAGGGGCTGAATCCAGAAGTCCCGTATGCGGTTCGGCAACGCGGACGAATTTATTTCATTCTTCGATATCGCGCGCAGTGCCTCGCTCGTTCGCATGCTTGTGCAGTCGAAGCGCTGCGTCGCTGTTGCAGCGTGTGAGCTGGCGCCGCCGATGAACACGACACGCGGTGTTGCAACGTCAGACACGTAAACGCTTCAGAGTTGCGAGCCGATCAGCGAGGCGAATCTCTCGGCGAGCCGTTCCTGCCACGGCCGGGCGCGCCACTGGGCCAAGCTGACCGTCCGCGACAGGCGTAAATCGTCTTCGAAGATTTGAGTCTGCTGCGCCGCGAACTCGGCATCCAGGATGTTCAGGGTAGCTTCGTCATTGAGTTGGAACGAGCGGTTGTCGAAATTGGTCGAGCCTACCGATACCAGCAGACCGTCGACGATCATCACCTTGCAGTGGTACATCGTCGGCTGATATTCGGCAATCAGCGCACCCGCAGCCAGCAGCGGACCCCATCGCGCGCGCGAGGCGCTGCGCACGATATCGACGTCCATGTGCGGGCCGGGCACGACGATACGCAGCTTGACGCCGCGCTTCATCGCCGCCAAGAGCGCATTGGAGCTCAGGTCGTCGGGGATGAAATAGGCCGCCGAGAGATCGATCGAGCGCGAGGCAGCGGTGATCGACAGCAGGTACATCAGCTGCATGCTCTCGCTGCCGCCGCTGGGCGAGCTGCTGAACATCTGCGCCGGGCTGCTGCCGACGTCAGTCAGGGGCGGAAAGTACGCCGGACCGTGCAGCACGTTGCCGCTGACCTTGATCCAGCTGTCGAGAAACACGGCCTGCATCTGCGCCACGACCGGGCCTTCCACCTGGAAGTGCGTGTCGCGCCAATGCTCGGGGTCTTGCGCCTTGCCAGTCCATTGCGGCGCGATGCCCACGCCGCCGGTGAAGCCGATACGGCCATCAACAATGAGCAACTTGCGGTGGGTACGGTTGTTTAAATGCGCGAGGTGCGACCAGTGCGGCGGGTGGAACTTGTGAATCTGGACGCCGGCGTTCTTCATCTCGTCGAGCAGACTCTTGTCCATCTTGGCGCTGCCGATCCAGTCGAGCAACACATGCACCTTCACGCCGCCGCGTGCACGCTCGGCAAAGGCCTGTGCAAATTCTTTACCGATGTCGCCCGACCAGTAGATATAGCTCTCGAACGTGATCGTCGTCGTGGCCGCGCGAATGGCACCCAGCATGGCCGGAAAAATCTCGTCGCCATTGAGCAGCGCGCGATGCCGGTTGCCGCCGACGAATTGCGGCCCTAGCAGCACGCCGAGTTCATGCCGGAACTGCGGTTCGTCGATCGCGTGCAGCCGCTCGATGCGACGCTCGATCTTGGTCTCGCTACCGATCAAGTTGTAGGCGATTACGCCGCTGACCAGCGTGACTGCGACAGCGCACGCGGCAATCATGACCGTGTATAGCTTGGGAACTTTCATCTTCGCGCTGCTAGCGTGGGTCGCCACACATGTGGACCGCCCTTCGCGCTGGCTCGGTAGCGCGAGCTTCGCCTGTTTTCCACTCGCCGACTGTAGGACATCCAAGGTTCAAGAATGCGTGCGCTGGCGCACCGATGCGCTGACCACCGGAGCGGGCTGCTGGCGCGGGCTGCTGGCGCGGGCACTTTTCGCGCGGACTCAATCTTGCCAGATCGAATTTTGGAAACGACGCACTTTAGGAACACGGAACAGGTCACAGTAGCCGCATGCCGCAGAAACGGGACGCCGATTGGTTTGGGCAGGTTTCCGGCGTCAGACCTTGACGTTCGACCGTTGCAAGAAGATGTAGCGCCACGCAGACCTGGCGGCCAACACCGGTGTGCGGGTGTATTTCTGCGACTTCCACAGCCCTGGGTTGAGCGGCACCTGTGAAAACCCCGACGGGCTGCTGCGCCAGTAGCTGCTCAAGGACATCGACCTGTCGATCTGCACCCATGACGACCTCGACGCCATCCGCGACAGCCTCGACAACAGGCTACGCGCCGCGGGCAACTGCCAGACGCCTGTGCACGTGTTCGCGCAGACCTTTGCAAGCTCACATCGACCTTTAACTAGTTCGGAAATCAAGCCACATCTGGCTCATCTGGTGATCCACCATCCTTGCGGGCGGGCGGGCGGGCTTGTGGGTGGCACTGAACCAAGGGCTTCGCATGGCGGCTGACACCCCCGTCCAGTTCCAGCCCGGTATGTCGCAACCCGAATCCGTCAAAGCTTCGGAACCGAAGCGGCCTGTCCCGGACCCGTTTGACGGTGGCAACGCTGGCAACGCTTGAAGGCCTGATCACTCACGCTTGATGACGCCCTTGCCGGCCTGCGGATCATCCGCCAACAGCAGTTGAGGTTTTTTGACCTGCTTCACCAAAAACGGAAC
>JBBQAW010000042.1:0-20041 GCA_038316815.1 Burkholderiales bacterium | reverse complement strand
GGTGGACTACCGGGGTCCCGACGAACTGCCTTGCGATGCCGGCTTCCTCAAGGGGCAGGAGATGGGCTGGTTTCAGCATGGATCGACCATCATCATCTTCGCACCCAGCGGCTTTGTGCTGGCAGAAGGCCTGGCCAGCGGTTGCCACCTGCGCATGGGGCAGGCGTTGATGCGACTGCCCGTTGGCAAAAGCTGAGGTGCGTCATCGAACTGACACGCCGCGGTGGGCGCTCTGTCATGTCCAATACCGATCATCGCCATCGATCTGGGGAGAGCCAACATGAAAGTGTGTGTTTTCGGTGCCGGCTATGTCGGGTTGGTCACGGCGGCGTGCCTCGCCGAGATGGGTAACAGCGTGGTGTGCCTGGACGTGGATGCCTTGCGGGTGGCTCGACTTCAACGCGGCGAAGTGCCGATCCATGAGCCCGGACTGGACGCACTGATGCAGCGCAATGCCGCCACCGGTCGGCTTGCCTTCACGCTGGATGCCGCCGCGGCAGTAGCGCACGGCACCGTGGTCTTCATCGCCGTGGGCACACCCACCGCCGAGGACGGCTCGACCGATCTGGGCCATGTGCTGGCCGCTGCGCGCAGCATCGGTGAGCACATGGGTGACTACAAGGTGGTGGTCGACAAGAGCACGGTGCCGGTGGGTACGGCCGACCGCGTACGCGACGTGATCGCCGACGCGCTGCGGCATCGGGGGGCCGTGGTGCCCTTCTCGGTGGTCTCGAACCCCGAATTCCTGAAGGAGGGGGAGGCCATCGACGACTTCATGCGACCGGACCGGGTGGTGATCGGCTGCGACAACGAGCAGGCCGCGCTGTTGATGCGCGCGCTGTACGCACCCTTTCTGCGCAACCGGGATCGCATGCTGCTGATGGATGTCCGCAGTGCCGAGCTGACCAAGTACGCGGCCAATGCGATGTTGGCGACCCGGGTCAGCTTCATGAACGAGATGGCCGGCCTGGCCGAGGCCCTGGGCGCCGACATTGAGCAGGTGCGCCGCGGCATCGGCAGCGATGTACGTATCGGCTCTCACTATCTCTATGCCGGTTGCGGCTGGGGCGGCAGCTGCCTGCCCAAGGACGTGAAGGCGCTGGCCCACATGGGGTCCGAGCTTGGTCTGGCGATGCCGATGCTTGCGGCCACGCGCGACGTCAATGATCGCCAGCGCCAACTGTTGCTGGAGCGCCTGCAGGCCCGTTTCCCACAAGGGCTGCGCGGCCACCGCATCGCCGTCTGGGGACTGGCGTTCAAGGCTGGCACCGACGATCTGAGGGAAGCCCCCAGTCTGGCGATCATCGATTCCCTGCTCGCAGCGGGCGCCGAAGTACGCGCCTACGATCCGGTGGCCGCCGCCAATGCGCAGGCGCGCTGGTCAGATCAACCAGGCTTCAGCATCACCAGCGAGCCGATGGCCGCCGCTGACGGCGCCTCTGCGCTGCTGCTGTTGACGGAGTGGCGTGAGTTCCGAAGCCCTGACTTCATCGACCTGCGGCAGCGCATGCGTCAGCCACTGATTCTCGATGGCCGCAACTTGTACGAGCCGTCACTCATGGCCGAGTTCGGCATCGAGTACCAGGGTATTGGCCGGGGCACCACGGCCCAGGTGCCGATCGACGATCCGATGCCGGTGGCGGCCAGGGCAAGCCTGGCGATCTGACGCCCGACAACGCGGCACGTCGTCGATTCCCGGCCATTCTCAGCGCAACTCATTGTCTTTCACGCGCGCGTCACATTGCCTCGCCACAGTCGGTCATCCGTTCGCTGGACATTGCGCCAGCTGTTCGGTTCAGAGCCGGCTCACTCCGGGCTTACACATCCCATCGTCCCTAGATCAGGAGTCCTTCCATGAAGGGTTTGCAGCATCCGAAGAACGACGTATCGCTGAACGCGTCGGGCAATGAATCCATCCATGACGTGATCGCCAAGGTCGACGTCAGCCGTCGGCAGTTCGTGCGTGGCGGTGTGGGCGCGGGTGCGCTCGCAGTCGCCGGCGGCCTGACGCTGGGCGGCATCGTCCAGACCGTCGAGGCCGCGCCCGTGCCTGCCGGCACGGGCTTTCCCGGTATCGGTTTCGAGAGCGTGCCGGCCAGCCGCGCGCCCGTGCTCGACAAGGTCACCGTGCCCATGGGCTACAGCGCCAACCTGCTGGTCGCCTGGGGCGACCCGATCGTGGCCGGTGGCGCCGCCTTCGCGGCCGACGCCAGCCAGGACGCCGCCGCGCAGATGAAGCAATACGGCATGCACACCGACGGCATGCACTTCTTCCCGATGCAGGGCATCGGCGGCAAGCCGCTGAGCGACCGCGGCATCCTGTGCGCCAACAACGAGTACACGCACGAGGAAGTGCTGTTCACCGACGGGCAGGTGGGCGCCGGCTACACGCTGGCCAAGACGCGCAAGTCGCAGGCCGCGCATGGCGTGTCGGTCGCCGAGCTGCGCCGCGTGGCCGGCAAGTGGCAGGTGGTGAAGAACTCGCCGTTCGGCCGCCGCGTCACCGCCAACACCTTCTGCAAGATCAGCGGCCCGGCCGCCGGCCACAAGCTGCTGCAGACCCGGCAGTTCACCATCACCGACGCCGCCACCACCGCCACCGACGCGACCACCGACGGCAAGAGCGCCTACGGCACCATCAACAACTGCGCCAACGGCATCACGCCCTGGGGCACCTACCTCACCTGCGAGGAAAACTGGAACGGCAACTTCGGCTCGCGCACGCCGCTGCCCGACGCCACCACCGAAGCGGGCAAGCTGTTCAAACGCTACGGCGTCACTGCCGGGGGCTTTGGCTACCGCTGGCACGAGACCGACGACCGCTTCGACCTGGGCCAGAACCCCAACGAAACCAACCTGTTCGGCTGGGTGGTCGAGATCGACCCGATGAACCCCAAGGCCGCGCCGATCAAGCGCACCGCGCTGGGCCGCTTCAAGCACGAGAGCGCACAGTATGTGGTTGACCGTGCCAACAACCTCGCCTTCTACATGGGCGACGACGAGCGCAATGAGTACATCTACAAGTTCGTCTGCGCGCGCAAGTTCAACCCGGACAACCGCGCCGCCAACCGCGATCTGCTCGACAGCGGCACGTTGTACGTGGCCAAGTTCAACGCCGATGGCAGCGGCAGCTGGCTGCCGCTGACCCCGGCCAGCATCGGTCTGGACGGCAAGGCGCTGCGCGAGCACGCCAACTTTGCGGGTGCCGACGACGCCGACGTGCTGGCCAAGATCCTGGTCAAGGCCCGCATGGCCGCCGACGCGATGGGCGCCACCATGATGGACCGCCCCGAGTGGACCGGCGCGCGCCCGCGCATTGGCGGCTACAGCGAGATCGAGGTCTACTGCACCCTGACCAACAACAACCGCCGCGGTGGCACCACGGCCAATGCGGCCGATGGCTCGACCACCGCCGCATCGGCGCGCCCGCCGGTGGACGCGGCCAACCCGCGTGCCAACAATCTGTACGGCCACATCATCCGCTGGCGCGAGACTGGCCAGTCGGTGCTGGCCGCCACCTTCGGCTGGGACATCTTCGCGCAGGCCGGCGACTCGATCACCGCCAAGCTGCCGGCTGCGCAGTATCAAGGCAACATCGTCGACGACCCGGCCGGCAGTGCCGACTACGGTGCACCCGATGGCCTGTGGTTCGATCCGTTCGGCCGCCTGTGGGTGCAGACCGACCAGGTCGGCGACGGCAGCGGCGACTGGGCCAACATCGGCGCCAACATGATGGTGTGTGCCGATCCCAACACCGGTATGACGCGCCGCTTCCTGACCGGCCCGAACCGCTGCGAAATAACCGGCGTGACGATGACGCCCGACGGCAAGACGCTGTTCGTCGGCGTGCAGCACCCAGGCGAGGACGCAAGCTCAGCCAACCCGCAGCAGTTCTCGGCCTGGCCCGCCAGCCAGTGGACAACCGAGGCCGATGGTGTCACGCCCCTGCAACTGGGCCGTCCGCGCTCGGGCGTGGTGGTGATCTCCAAGGACGACGGCGGTCTCATCGGCTCGTGATGTCGGCACGCGGCCTGCCGGGCTGACCGGCATGCCGCGCCACCGACGCCCAGCACCTCTCCCTACTCTCATAGGAAACTCCATGAAACTACATCTATTTGCTGCGGCCGCCCTGGCCGCCGCGACCACGCTGCCGGCGCAGGCCTTGCTGGTCGACAACGCCGGCGCGATCGCCGGCCCGACCGAATGGGTCGACTTCGAAGCCTTCGACGGCCTGCTGACCAGCGGCCCGGTGAGCATCGCCCCCGGCGTGATCTTCACCGGCGACTCCGAGGCCGAACTCGGCGCCAACAACCGCGTGCTGTACGACAACGGCCTGTGGGGCGTCGGCAACCTGTTCGCGGCCGGCGGCACCGCCGGTGAACTGCGCTTCACCTTCGTCAACGGCCTGAGCGCCGGCGCCGGTGCGTTCGTCAACCACGCCGCGTTCGATGCGCTGGCCGACCTGTACGGCGCGGCGCCGCTGCAGATCGAAATCTCGGCCTATGGCGACAACAACCAGATCATCGAGACCCACGCGTTCACCGTGGACACCGATGCCCTGGGCTACAACGAAGGCCGCTTCCTCGGCATCACCCGCGCGCAGGCCGACATCCGCTCGATCGCCTTCAAGGGCGTGGGTGTGGTGGCCGACAACCTGAGCTTCACCACGCCGGTGCCCGAGCCCGAGAGCTACGCCCTGATGATGGCCGGCCTGGGCGCGTTGGGCTTCCTGGTGCGCCGTCGCCGCAAGGTCGACTGATCCGTCAACGTACAACAGCAAGAACAAGGCCGGGCGCAAGCCCGGCCTTTTCTTTGGGCCGCCCGCTGCGCGGGCAAGCTCGGGTCGCGTCAGCGGCCGGCGCCCTTGCGCTTCAAGCCAGCCAGCAGCAGCACGCCGCCCAGCATCAAGGCCCAGGTCTGCGGCTCGGGCACGGCCGCCGCGGCGGCGGCCAGTGCGGCCACGCCGGTGTCGGGGAAGTCGGTGAACACGCCGTCCACGCCCAGCGTCATGTAGTAGGCCATCTCGGCCTGCGGATCGGCGAAGCCGTAACCGCTGGCATCGTTGCGGAAGGTCCAGGTGTGCACGGCCAGGCCCGCCGCATGCGCCGCCTCGATCACGCCGGTGCTGCCCACCACCTGGCGGTCGTTGATGTTGACGCTGCCGTCGCCGTTGCGATCGATGCCGTCGGCCACGGTCTTCACGAGATAGGGCTTCCAGGGGCCGATCGCGTCAGCGTAGGTCTTGACGAAGGCCAGGCCTTGGGCGCTGAGCAGATCGGCAAAGCTGCGCGGGTCATGATTGACGGCAAAGTCGTAGGGCCGGTCGTAGGGCGCCACCAGCGACATCGAGCCATCGGCGTTCACGTCGTCGGCGTCGATCAGCTGCACTAGCCTGATGTCGGTGCGCTGGTTCAGGTACTGCAGGTTGCTCACTTCGAAGCTCTGGATGAACACCGGCGCGCTCGCGATGTTGCCGTAGGCGGCATGCAGCGTGCTGACCAGCTGGTCTTCGAAGTAGCTGGCCGAGCGGCCTTGCGCCACCGACACGGCCGCCATGTAGGTCGAGTGCTTCAGCTCGGGGTAGATGCCGATCGGCCGGCCCAGCTGCGCGGTCCTGGCCTTGGCCAGCGCGATCACCTCGTCGAAGGTGGGTACCTCGAACAATCCGTCGTCGGCGGTGCTGCGGCCGCGAGTCTGGATGGCGCGCAAGGTCTTGAGCTCGGCCAGGGTGAAGTCTTCGACGAACCAGTTATCGGCATAGACCACGCCGTCGATGGTCTTGGTGGTCTTGCGGGCAGCAAACTGGGCCAGGCTCGACACGTTGGTGGTGCCGCCGATGATGGGCTCGTGGCGTGCCACCAGGATGCCGTCGCGGGTCATCACCAGGTCGGGCTCAATGTAGTTGGCGCCCAGCTCGATGGCCTTCTCGTAACTGGCCAGCGTGTGCTCCGGCTTGTAGCCCGATGCGCCGCGGTGACCGATGATCAGCGGCGCGGCGCCATCCAGGGTGTTCCAGGTCGGCGTGGCGGCGCTGGCGGTTTGGGCGCTGGCGCCCAGCAGGCACAGGCAGGCCCAGGACAGGGCAGTGGTGCGGAACAGGCTCATATGGGTTCTCCTCGTCGGGTGGTCGGGGCCGGTCGGATGCCGGCCCTACGACGGAGGCAGCTTGACGCTGCATCGTGACGAGAATTTGACAGGACGCCCAGGTAGCCTGGAGTCGCGCGTCCGGCAGAAAACTCAGCCCAACTCGCCCCAACCCGTGGCCAAGCGACGAAAGTGCCCGCGTGCATCGATCGACGCTTGCGGCACATCCTCCGCCGTGGCATCCAGCCGCTCGGCCTCGAACATGGCGGCAATCGCCTCGCGCGTGGCCTTGAAACTGCCCGGCACCCTCTCACGCGTGTTCAGGTCGAAGACCATGAAGGCGTAGACGGTCACTGTGTCGGCGCGTTGAACTGTGGTTACCATGAGACGAATTCCGGTTTGGAAAGCTGATCGGTCAGGGGGCCGGTGCGTTGCTTGCAGGCGGCAGTTTGCAGGATGCCCGCCAGAATGTCCGGCACTTCAAAGACGGCCCGGTTGCACTGGCGCTGCACGGCCGCCTTGAAATCACCCAGTCGCTCCACCATCTGCAGCACCTGAGGGCGGATCTGTCGCAGCGACCGCCCAACTGTACCCACGCCGACCTCCTCCACCCAATCGGTGTTGTATCGCTCCTGCGGCATGGTCCAGGCATTGCGCACCGTCAAGACCGGCAGGCCTTGCTGCACGGCTTCGCTCAGGCAACCCGGCCCGGGCTTGCCGAGGAAAAAGTCGCCCACCGACAGGTGGCGTCGCACCTCGGGTGTGAAATCGACCACCGCATGCCTTGCCACAGTCGGCAACGCGCGCAGCCGCTGCGCCAGCACCTGATGGTGGCCGCACATCAGCACCAGTTGCATGTCGCTCAACTGGCGCGCAATCGTCAGCATCGCCATCGATCCCTGGCCGCCGAACATCACCACCCCGGTCGGGCGTGTCGGGTCCAGCCCTAGCCGGGCCTGCTCGGCCGCTCGATCATGGTCCGGGGCTTGGTAGAAGTCGGGGCGGATCACCATGCCAGAGGTCCGGTGCACTCGGCGCGCGTCGCAACCCGCCGCCAGCGCCTGCCGCACGGCATGGTCCGTGCCGCACACCACGTGCTGGTCGAGGTCGGGCTCAATCCAGAAGTGAGGCGGCAGATCGGCCATGTCGGTCATCACCGTCACGAACGGCACGCCCGGTGCCGCAACGGCCAGGCTGTCGTGCAGCGCCCGGTTGAAGTTCGGGATCAGCGACACCACCAGATCCGGCTCGGCCGTCAACCAATGCTGTTGCAGCCGCTGCACCAGGGTGGCATGACTGGCTCTGATCACGCGCTGCAGCCACTTCAGCTCGGTGGCCAGGCCCAGCGTCCAGCCGCCAGCCAGCCGCTTGTTGTAGAGATCCTCCGGCGCCACGCCGGTGATGTGGCGGAAGCGGGCCTGCGGATCGAGCATCTCCACCAGATTGACGCAGCGCACCTGCCATGGCCGGCCTTGCTGGCGGATCGAGGTCTGCAGGGCCTGCGCGGCGGCACGGTGCCCGCCGCCGGCGTTGAAGTAGATGAGGTCGATGGTGGTCAAGGCGGCTCCTGGCGTTGTGACAACGGTGTGGCGATACTCGACGCTGCACGTGACCGTGCCGTGACAGCCGCCCTGCTTCGGTCGGCCTCGGACGGCTTGGTACGCAGCCACAATGCGGCGATGGCCACCCTGTCGATGCCCGCAGCCTATGGATCGGATCCCAACGGCCTGATCTGCGGCTTCAGGTTCGCAGACGGGCAACCGGGCCACCCGATCTCGCTGGCCGAGGCGCTGGCCTGGCTGGCCGAGCCGCCAGGCACGCAGCACCGCAGCTTCGTCTGGCTGCACTTCAACCTCGCCGACGCGTCTGCGGAATCGTGGATGCGCACCCATCTGCCCTTGGCGCCCGAGTTTTTCGAGGCCCTGCGCGAAGGCTCTCGCACCACCCGCATCGAGGATGCTGCCAATCACCTGGTGGCCGTGGTCAACGACGTGGCCTTCGAGTTCTCGTTCGATCCCTCTGAGATCGCGTCGCTGTGGATGACGGTGAACGAGCGGCTGGCCGTCAGCGCCCGCCTGCACCCGCTGCGCTCGGTCGATCAGCTGCGGCGGTCGGTCAAGGAGGGGACCCGCTTCAGCTCGCCGGTGACGCTGCTCAACCACCTGCTGCGCGACCAAGGCGATGTGCTGGTGCGCATCGTGCGCGATGCCACGTTGCAGGTGGATACCGTCGAAGACAACCTGCAGCGCGGGCAGTTCCGGGCACAGCGTGCTGCGCTGGGCAAGCTGCGGCGCGTATTGGTGCGCTTGCAGCGGCTGCTGGCGCCCGAGCCAGGCGCGCTGTTCCGACTGTTGCGCCAGCCACCGCCCTGGCTTGACGAGCATGATCTTGACGACCTGCGCCAGTCTACCGAGGAGTTCTCGCTGGTGCTGCGTGACCTCGCCGCGCTGCAGGAGCGCATCAAGCTGCTGCAGGAAGAGATCACGGCCCAGGTCGGCGAGCAGACCAACCGCAGCCTGTTCACGCTGACCGTGGTGACCGTGCTGGCCTTGCCGATCAACATCATTGCCGGCCTGCTGGGCATGAACGTGGGTGGCATCCCATGGGCCGACAGCCCGCACGGCTTCCTGGTCATCGCGCTGATCGTGCTGAGCTTCACCGTGGTGGCCGGCTGGCTGGCGTTTCGTCGGCGCGACTGACCGCCGGCAGGTGCCGGGTCGTCGCGCCGGCACGCTGACACGGTTTTGACATGACGGGTTCACGGCCGCGTCACATCTGGACCGGACCATTCGGGCGATGAACACGTCTAACACGCATCGCCCGAACCACCCGCAAGACTTGCCGCTTGCCGCATCGATCGCAGCCCGGCAGACGGCGCGCAGCGACACCGCGACGGCAATGCCGGGCACCCGGATCGAAGCCGTCTGGGCCCGCCACGCAGATCAGGTGAAACAAGCGCAGCGGCTGCGCTACCGCGTGTTTGCCGACGAGATGGGGGCTCGCCTGTCGCCACCACCGGGCACTGAACCCGGGCTCGATGCCGACCGCTTCGATGCGCATTGTGAACACCTGCTGGTGCAGACCGTGGAGACCGCAGACGCACCCTCGTGCGTGGTCGGCACCTACCGGGTGCTGACGCCAGTGGCGGCGGGCCGCGCCGGGGGACTCTACAGCGATGCGGAATTCGATCTGTCCCGGCTCGAGGCCCTGCGTCCGCGCATTGCCGAACTGGGCCGCTCCTGCACCGACCCGGACTACCGCACCGGTGGCGTGATCCTGATGCTGTGGGGCGCACTGGCCCACTTCATGCTGCGCAACGGCCTGGACGTGACGGTGGGTTGCGCCAGCATCCCCATGCACGACGGTGGCCACACCGCCGCCAGCCTGTGGCATCAACTGCGCCAGACCGACGCCGCGCCCGAGGAGTTGTCCGCGCGGCCCCGGCTGCCGCTGCCGGTGGATGCGCTGCGCACCGATCTTGAGGTGTCGCCGCCCGCGCTGATCAAGGGTTACCTCAAGTGCGGTGGCAAGGTGCTGGGCCCACCCGCCTGGGACCCCGACTTCGGCACCGCCGACCTGCCGATGATGATGAACCTGGCCGATCTGCCCGCAGCCTACCGGCGGCGCTTCTTGCAGAGCTGATTGGCCCCGACGCCTCGCCAGCGGTCACCGAACGCGACCCCCTCCATCCGTGCGCTCGACAGAGGACCGATTTCGCACTGGTTCACAAGTTTCACAGCGTCCAGGTGGGAGGCCGATGTCGGCCACAAAGATCTCTTGCAGAACCCGCTGATGAAGCCCGTTTCAGGTTGCTTGATCACCGCCGGCCTGGTCGCGAGCACCCGAGCACGGTGCGTGCGCAGAGCGCCCGCAGCAAGCCGTCAGCGCTGTCCGATCTGTCAGCGCAGACCGTGACCGCCGGCTGGGTGCTGGCCAGCGTGGCTGATGCCCAAGGCTCGACCGCATCAACGCTGGGCGACATCGGCAATCCGGGCGCCTTCACGCTGGCCGGGCCCGAGCCGGCGACCTACGCTCTGCTGCCTACCGCTTCAACTGCGCGGCAGGACGCAGCGTCGCACGGGTGCACACTGCCTGGGCCTCGATCGGCATCACCGTGGGCCATGTGGCCACCGAAGGCGTCAGCTTCGACCCACGCAACGGCAGCTGCTCCGCGTCCGCTGGCGCCCGACAGCTGGCGCCCGACAGCTGGCGCCCGACAGCTGGTGCCCGACATCTGGCGGCGGCTGTTGCCGGACGCCATCCACGTTGCGCCCTGTGCGGTGACCGGGCCAACGCTCAGCTGGCCGTGTTGCTGGTTCGGCAGAGGTCGGCTGACTAGGAGCCTGTCGGGCTTGGGGAGCGTCGGCTGATCATCTGTTCGGCCTGCACCCAGGCATCGAAGTCCTCGGCGCTGACATGGCCCGAGGCGATAGCCGCCTCGCGCAGCAACAAGCCTTCGTGGTGCGCGCGCTTGGCGATCTCGGCCGCCTTGTCGTAGCCGATGTGCGGGTTCAGCGCCGTCACCAGCATCAGCGAACGCCGCACCAGCTCCGCGATACGGGCTTCGTCCGGCACGATGCCGCTTGCACAGTGCGCCTCGAAACTGCGCATGCCGTCGGCCGGCAGGCGCAGGCTTTGCAGCAGGTTGTACGCGATCACCGGCTTGTAGACGTTGAGCTCGAAGTTGCCCGACGCGCCGGCCAGGCCAATCACAACGTCGTTGCCCATGATCTGACAGCAGGCCATCGTCAACGCCTCGCACTGCGTCGGATTGACCTTGCCCGGCATGATCGAGCTGCCCGGCTCGTTCTGCGGGATGCGCAGTTCGCCCAGCCCGGCGCGCGTGCCCGAGGCCAGCCAGCGCACGTCGTTGGCGATCTTGTTGAGCGCTACGGCCAGGCCCCTCAGCGCGCCGTGCGCGTGCACGATCGCGTCGTGCGCGGCCAGCGCCTCGAACTTGTTGGGGGCGCTGACAAAGCTTGTACCGCAGGCCCGGCCGAGCGCCTCGGCCATGCGCTGGCCAAACTCGAGGTGCGCGTTGAGCCCGGTGCCGACAGCCGTGCCGCCGATCGCCAGCTCACGCAGGTGCGGCAGCGTGGTCTCGACATGCCGCCGTGCATGGGCCAGTTGCGCTGCCCAGCCGGATATCTCTTGCCCGAGGGTCAGCGGCGTAGCGTCCTGCAAGTGGGTGCGGCCGATCTTGATGATGCCGGCGAAGGCGCGCGCCTTGGCCTCCAAGGTGGCGTGCAGACCGTCGAGCGCCGGCAGCAAGGCGCCTTTGATCGCCAGCACCGCGGCGACGCTAATCGCAGTCGGGAAAACGTCGTTCGAGGACTGCCCGCAGTTGACGTCGTCGTTGGGGTGCACCAGGCGCCCGCGGCCGACGGGGCCGCCCAGCAACTGCGAGGCCCGATTGGCCAGCACCTCGTTCATGTTCATGTTGCTCTGCGTGCCCGAGCCGGTTTGCCAGACGACAAGCGGAAACTCGTCGTCGTAGCGTCCATCGAGCACCTCGCGCACGGCCTGTGTGATCGCCGCCGCCTTCTCAGCCTCGATCTCACCGAGCGTGGCGTTGACCTGCGCCGCGGCGCCTTTGACCTGCGCCAGTGCGCGCAGCAACTCCTTGGGCATGCGTTCGCCAGAGATCGCAAAGTGCGCGAGCGAGCGCTGTGTCTGCGCACCCCACAGGTGCTCGCCCGGCACCTCGATCGGGCCAAAGCTGTCGTCTTCGATGCGAGGGCTGGCCATGAGCTGCTCCGTCAATCGATGTGCAGACCATGATGCCGCGAAAGGTTCGGACCGGCCAGGGGCTGGAACACGATCGGCTGGCTCCTTGCGCTCACAGCGTTTCGCTCGCTGACCGAACCGAACGCCCGATGCGCACTGCCGACCCAACACAGTCGTTCGCCCGAACGAAGCACAAGACTGCGGATGCTGTGCGGCGTCCTGCATCTGCCCGCGTTTGTTGAGGCCAAAGTCAGGGCCATTCGAGTTGCGCTGTCGATCGCCCCTCAAGCAGTGGGGTCGCCTCAAGCGGGGCGTCGCTTCGCGGCACCGCGCCCTGGCGATCAACCGCCTCGTGCTCAACCCCCTCGTAAAAGCGCTGATGCACCGCTCCGTCCCAGACGATGGGCAGCTGGTTCGTCGCCTGAAGGCAGTGGTGCGTGAAGACGTCCAGGTAAGCCTCCAACGCCTGCCTGGCGACGTGGTCGCCTGCGAGGTTCAGACACAGCGCGGCCACCTCGCTGGTGCAGAAATGGCCGCCGCAACGTGAGCGAAGCAGCTTGTAGTGAGAGGCCCAGACGCTTGCTGCACATCCGTCACGATACGACACGACACGACACGGCGCGGCGCGACTGGCCGGTACCGAGCCGAGTGATGTCCATCACCACGGCAAAGCGGGCCCGACGTCAAGCGCACACCTTGACGCCCTGGCTTTGACGGCTGCTTCGCTACGGGTGCCGCCGGTCGTGGCCGGCCCCCGAACTCACGATCTTGAGCACATACCGGTCACAGCGGTGCGGGGACTTTGGCGACACGACTGGCCGCTAGGCCATGAACTGCTGCCGTGCACCAGCGCGGCTGGCGCTATCCGGTGTTGGCCGCCGGTCGACTGTCTGTTGCCTTGCCGGCGAACTCACCCAACCGACTCTGAACCGTCGGCTGCGCGCGCGGCTTCGGTGCCCTCAAGCTGCCGCTTGAACAGAGGTGCTGTCGCTGACCGGCTGAGGGCCGGTGGCTTCAACTTTGGAGGTGGACGATGAACTTTCAACGGACTGTATTTGGCCTCCCTGCCAACGCCACCCAATCGTCCGCGATGCGCTACTCCACCCAGGTCAAGTCAATCAGCTACCTCAAGGCCAACGCCGCCGAGCTGCTGCGAACGCTGTCTGAGCAGCGCGAACCCGTGCTCATCACCCAGAACGGCGAAGCCAAGGCCGTGCTGCAGGATGTCGGCTCCTACGAGGAGAGGCAGGAAACGCTGGCGCTGCTGAAGTGTCTGGCGATGGGCGACCGCGAAGTCGACGAGGGCCAGGTTCAGCCGATCAACGAGGCTGTCGCTGACCTGAGAGCGCCCCCAGACCTGCCGCTTCGCGTCAGGCCCCCCAAGGGGGATGAGGAAACTTGGGGCGGCCCGGCGTTTCCTCATGAGCCTGAGAGTTTCTCGCCAGCCTCTATCGACGGGCTCATCAGCGGGTACGCCCGAAGGATGACGACACCCATTGATGGCACTGCGGTACCGGCCGAGGCATCGCTGTTCGAGGACTTGGCGCCGCCAAGTCCTGACCAGTTGCCCAAGCGGAGTTGGCCAGGGCCATCAAGCGTAGCCAAGGCTCGCCTCGGCTGCGCCAGCCCAACCGTTCACAGGTCGAGTTGCGTGCCTCGGACCTGGAGTCGTTGTTGGCTGAAGACCATCGGGCGCGGTTGGTGTGGGGCTACGTTGTATGCCAGAACTTGAGCAAGTTGTTCGATGCGGTCAAGGCTCGCGGCAGTGTTGCCGGTCGTGCGGCGATCAATCCGCACATCTTGTTCGCGCTGTGGCTGTACGCAACGCTCGAAGGCGTTGGCAGCGGGCGGGAAGTGGCGCGGCTGAGCCAGGAGCACGATGACTTTCTCGGCTCGAAGCAGCGCTACACGGTGATCCATTGTGTCGCGGCAGTTCCGCATCGTGCGGCAGCATTTCTGGACAGCGCCCAGGTGCGGGCTTTTACGCCGCCGCTGCCGAGGCCGTACTGGCGCCCGTGCGCAGCTTGCTTGCGAAGCAAGGCATAGCGGCCAGCTACGTGCACCGCATTGGATCGACAGCGGCGAACATCGCGAAGTTGGCACGGCAGGGAAAGTTCGATCTCGTGATGATGGGCTCGCAGGGACGAGGCGCTGTGAGCGGCTTGGTGCTGGGCTCGGGAGCAACCGGCGTGCTTTCTCGTTGCGTAACGCCCGTACCGCTGATACGTTGAATGGTGAGTCGCTTACCTTGATTATTATTCATGGGCGAATAGCCCGTCATGATCGCGGCTTCAAGGCCCACTGCACAGACCGTGACGAAGGCTTGAGGCTTTCAACCTGATCGTGCGAATGCCCGGTTGGGTCGATGGCTCGCAGTCAAGGTTGCCTGTGCGCAGCCTGCGCCCGCAACTACGCGATGATTGCGCGGGTTTGTGTTCTCGACACTGGTCGTACTTGGATGAGGGCGCCGCTTTCTGGGCGTGGCATGACGGGCTGAGCGAACCCTGCTGAGCCCGCGACAGACTGCCTGGCCACAGGAGAAATCGGACACGTTCGCGTTCAGCTGAGCGTGAAGCGCGTCCGCTGCCACGGGTTGTCGTCGAGATTGAGGCTGGGTACCTTATGCGGCCACCCCAAAGAGCGCCCCCACCGCAGCCGTCAACGCCATTGCCAAGGCGCCCCAAAAAGTTACGCGGGTAGCGGCCGGAATGATGGCTGCGCCGCCAGCGCGCGCGGACAGAGAACCCAGCATCGCAAGAAACAAGAGTGAACTGCCTGAGACAGTCCACATGAGTGCGGAACCAGGAAACAAGACGACGATCAGAAGCGGGAGAGCCGCACCCACCGCAAACGTGCCAGCGGAGGCGAGTGCGGCCTGAACGGGCCGAGCAGCCAAGGTGTCCGAAATGCCCAGCTCATCACGCGCATGTGCACCGAGCGCATCATGCTGCATCAACTGGCTAGCCACGCTGGAGGCCAGTGCTGCGTCCAACCCGCGCTTGACGTAGATCGCGGCCAGCTCTGCGTGCTCGTGCTCGGGGTCGGCGGCGAGTTCTTTACTTTCCCGGGCCATATCGGCGCGCTCGGTATCGGCCTGTGAACTGACCGAGACATACTCGCCGGCAGCCATCGACATAGCGCCCGCGACGAGACCGGCAACGCCGGCGACCAAGGTTCCCTGTGAACCAGCCCCCGCTGCGGCAACGCCCAGAACAAGACTCGCCGTGGAGACAATTCCGTCATTTGCGCCAAGAACAGCCGCTCGCAGCCAGCCGGTCCGGTGTGTTCTATGTCTTTCGGTATGTCTCATTCAGGCGTTCCTTGAAGCGGGAGGTTACGGGTAGAGCTTCATGCTCGTCCGAATTTACGCTGTCTGTTCTTCAGGGCCTGTGTGCGCCGCGCTCCAAGCCCAGACGAAGGCGAGTCAGTCATCGTCATCGTGATGACGGTCCGATCCGATCTGCGTCAAGTCCTGGGCCGAGATCAAGCCCTGAGGCGATTGCTGCCACTGCCAACCGATGAAGGCCAGCACGCCGGCCAGCAGCAAGGCGGCCAGCCAGGCGTGGTTATGCTTGACCAGGTGAGGCCCGGCACCGTCGATCCGACCAGTGAGCATCGGTGCTGCCTGGTTCCGACGCCGCAACAGGCTCATTGCGACGATCAGGGCAATGTGGCCCAGCACCACGGCCACAAAGGCATTGCCGAAGAACTCGTGCACGTCTTCGAGCCAGTCACCGCCCAGAAAGTTGCCCCAGTCGTTGTAGGTGCCATAGCCGCTGAGTGTGAGCGGGAGTACCAGTGCCAACAGCGCCACAACGGCCAGCGCCATCAGCAGGTTCTGGCCTTGCCGCCAGTTTGTGTTCTGGGTCTTGCCGCTCTTCAGGCCCTGCGCCGCTGATCGCAGCCAGGCCGGTGCACTGCTCAGCTTGCGCAGCAGCAGACCCAGGCCCGCATGACGGGGACCGAACAGGCCGTAGAGGACGCGGAACGCCAGCAGGCCCGCCAGCGTGTAGCCCAGCGTGACGTGCAGAGCGCGCCAGCGCTCGCCATCGGCCGTGACGTAGGCGCCGAGAAAGCTCAGCGCAAAGAGCCAATGGAACATGCGCGTGGGCGCATCGACGACGCGCCGCTGCGGCGTGGCGCCGGCGTGCACCGGCGCTGCGCCGGCCGGCTGATAGGCGGGTGAGGTTTGCATGGCAGGTCTCTTTCGTGTTCTGGCGTTCGTCAGTCACTCCAGGGGCGGCGCAGACGTGCGTCCATTCCCTCAGGGAACTTCAAGTTGTCGTCGTCGAAAACGCCTCGGTCGGCGCCGGTATGGCAGCCCGCGCAATGGGCAGCGCTCTTGACGCTGCGCAGCTTCCAGACGGCAGGGTCAATCTTTCGGTGCTTGCGCTCGAACCAGGCCGAGCGGGTGATGCGGTCTTGCGGCGGCTCTTCGCTGACGCGCTTGTAGGTGCCGGCATGGGCCAGCAGCCAGCCCGTGATCTGCTGCTGCGTGGCCGCGTCGAGCGATGCATCGCTGCCGTAGTGCTTGTCCAGCCCGGCCACCAGGCGTTGCCATGACCGCGCGGGCAGTAGACCCGGCGGATAGGCCAGGTGGCAGGACGCACATTCCTGCATGTAAGCGGCAGGCGCGTTCGGCGGCATCAACCGGCCGCCATCGGCACGGGCGCATGTGCCGGCGGCCAAACCCAGCAAGGCGGCTGCAAACCAGATTCGACGCCGAGCGCGGTGGGTGGGATGGTTGGTCATGGGCATCAGCACAGTCATGGTTGAGCGCAGCACGGCGCGATGGGTCACGGCTTGAGACCGATGAGGTAGGCCAGCACATCGGCCTTTTCGCCAGCGCTGCACTCGCGCTGAAGCACATCCTTGCAATTGCGGCGGAACCACTTGTCGACCTTGGCGGTGTCAGTGAAAGTGCTGGGGTTGGCCGCAGGGGCCATCGAGTCGATGAGCTTGCCGGTGCTGGCGTGCTTACCCGCTTTCGTCGGCGGGTTGCCGTGGCAGGACGAGCAGGACCACTCGCCGCCCTGGCGGCTGGTGAAGAAGGCACGGCCGCGCTCGGCCTGCCCAGGCGTGCCGGCCTGCGCGCTGAAGCGCTCGAGCTGCTTCGCGGGCGACGTGTCGGCCGCCTGCGCCGCGCCATGGAGCAGCGCCAGGCACACCGATGCCGCTACCCAAGCCTTGCGGGTGGATCGAGTGCGTCGCGTCGGGTGCGGCGTCTTGAGGGTCATCAGGGCTCCAATTGGGGACCGGCAGCACCGGTCAATGGCGCCATTCTTCGTTCCTGATGGTGAACCGACCCTGAAGGTCACATTCATCTGCGGTTCAGATTCGCTCGCCGACAATCGTGCCGTGAATGTCCTTCGCCCTTCTGTCCACAACAGCGACAAAAGCCGTTCGGAGTCGTCGCTGCGCGCTTGGCTCGGCCCTGCATTGATTGCGCTGTTGCTCACCGGGATAGCACTGCCTGGCGCGCGGGCCAGCGAGACACGCGACCATGAACGGGCACGTGCGGCCGTGGAAGCTGGCCAGATTCTGCCCCTGCCAACTCTCCTGGATCGGCTGCGGCGCAGCCATCCGGGCCAAGTGCTCGAACTGGAACTTGAGCGCGACGACGGCCGCTGGATCTACGAGGTCAAGCTGCTGCAGGCCGATGGCCAGTTATTGAAACTGGAGGTTGACGCTGCTACCGGGCTGCTGCTGCGGGTGAAGCGAAAGGCAGAACGCAACCCAGACCGCAAGGTCGAGTCCTCGAAAGAGCTACCCAGGTGATTCGCGGTCACCTGCAGCCATCCACATGAGAGTGCTGCTCGTCGAAGATGATCCGGCGCTGCGCGCTCAGTTGCGCACCGGGCTCGAAGAGGGCGGCTACGTGGTGGACGAAGCCGACAACGGCCTTGACGGGCATCACCTGGGCGCCAGCGAGGCCTTCGACGCGGTGATCCTTGACCTGGGTCTGCCGGTGCTCGACGGCCTCAGCGTGCTCAAGCGCTGGCGCGGGGCCGGGCTGACGCTGCCCGTGCTGATCCTGACGGCCCGCGACAGCTGGCACGAGAAGGTGACCGGTATCGACGCGGGTGCCGATGATTACCTGGCCAAGCCCTTCCACATGGAGGAACTGCTGGCCCGCGTACGCGCACTCATACGCCGCGCCCAGGGTCTGGCGTCGCCGCTGCTGCAGTGCGGCGCGTTGATGCTCGACACGCGCAGCGGACGGGTCACACTGAACGGTCAGCAGGTGACCTTGACCAGCCACGAGTTCAGATTGCTGTCGTACCTGATGCATCGCCCGGGCAGCGTGGTCTCGCGCACCGAGCTGACCGAGCACCTGTACGCGCAAGACTTCGACCGGGACTCCAACACCATCGAGGTCTTCGTTGGCCGCCTGCGGCGCAAGCTGCCGCCCGAGACGATCGAGACCGTTCGCGGCATGGGCTACCGGTTGGTGGCGCCGCCTTGAAGCACATGAGCGGCCGGCACTGGACGCGCTCGCTGCGTTTTCGGCTGCTGGCGGCCACGCTGGTGGCCTTGGCGGTGGCGCTGGTGCTGGCCGGTCTGCTGTTGGCCGGCTTGTTCCGCGACCATGTGATGCGCCAGTTCAGCCAGACTCTGACGGCGCAGCTCGACCAGATCACTGCGCGGCTGGAGTTCGACGCGGCAGGGCAACCGCTGATCGACCCGCAGACCCTGAGCGATCCACGCTGGTCACGCCCTTACTCAGGCTTGTACTGGCAGGTCGACGGCGCAGGCCAAGCGCAGCAGCGGGGTGTGTTGAGGTCGCGATCGCTCTGGGATGCGACGCTGTCACTGCCCCGCGATGAGCTGGCCGACGGCGTTGTGCATGTGCACGAGGTGGCCGGGCTTGACGGCGCGCGCTTGCTGCTGGTTGAACGCACCATCACGCGCGGTAGCGCTTTGGCCACGCCCTGGCGCCTGATCGTGGCCGCAGATCTGCGCGAGACCGTGACCGCCGTTGTGCGCTTCAATGGCGTGCTCGTGGCGTCACTGGCCACGCTGTTCTTGCTGCTTTGCGCGGCGGCGCTGGCTCAGGTCGCCATCGGCCTGGCCCCGCTGCGCGCGCTGCAGCGCACCTTGGCGGGGGTTCACGCCGGCACGGCACAGCGGCTGGACGGCAGCTTTCCGTCAGAGGTTCAGCCCCTGGTCGATGACTTCAATGCAGTGCTTGATCGCAATGCCGAGGTCGTGACACGGGCGCGCACCCAGGCCGGCAATCTCGCCCACGCCATCAAGACACCCCTGGCTGCGATGTCGCAGGCAGCGACGGTGGCGCGGCAGCAGCCGCAGACGGGTGCTGAGCTTGCCGTGCTGGTCGAAGAGCAAGTGGGCGTCGCACGCCGCCATGTCGACTGGCATCTCGCACGCGCTCGGGCTGCTGCGGCGCAGGGCGTGCCGGGTGCGCGGGTGGCGTTGCAGCCGGTCGTCAGTGGCTTGCTGCGAGTGCTCGAACGTGTGCACGCCGCACGAGGCATCGCCTTGCAATGCATGCCCATGGCACCCGGTCTCGCCTTCGCGGGCGAGGTTCAGGATCTCCAGGAGATCCTGGGCAACCTGCTCGACAACGCCTGCAAATGGGCGCGACACGAGGTGCTTGTCAGCGCAAGCGCCGTCGCGGCAGCAGCCGGCAGCCGGCTGCGGATCGTGATCGACGACGACGGTCCGGGCATCGAGGCAGACCGGCGCGGTACCGTAATGGCCCGCGGTGCACGCCTGGACGAATCGATGCCCGGCAGTGGCCTGGGGCTCGCGATCGTGAACGAGCTGGTGGGCTTGTACGGTGGCAGCATGTTGCTGCTCACAGCACCGACGGGCGGACTGCGTGTCGAAGTTGACCTGCCTGGCGCTTGAGTGATGTAGCTGCTGGCAGCGCAGCAAGGCGAGGCCGTGACAAAGTCAGCGCAGCTCGCAGACGGGCGCCAATCGGCCTTTGGCTAGCCTGAGCCGAGTCGGCGCCCGGCGAGCGTGGCCCTGGATCTCACACCGCCCACGGCAAGCGAAGGGCCGGGTCACTGACCTCGCTGGGGCCGATTCTCGCTATCGACGCGCCAATCCCGACAGGCTCCTGGCGATCAACCTAGAAACCGCAGTTGGACGCGCCCGAGTGGGCCGTTGCGGGCGCGTCTGGGTAGGCGCGACAACGCAGCAGGCTACTGCCTGCAAGGCGAAGCAACGCCCCCAGACGTGGCTGCGGCGGCTCAATCGGGTG